>NZ_BAABIA010000006.1:171264-453995 GCF_039542385.1 Prosthecobacter algae
GTCCCCAACGCGCCGCCGTGCCTCAAAACCTCTGCAGCAGCACGTGGGAATCAAAGCCGTAGCGCGTGATGTGGAAGACCACCGGGGCGGCAAAGCACAGGGAATCCAGTCGATCCATCACTCCGCCGTGCCCGGCGATGGCGTGGCCCCAGTCCTTCACGCCACGATCCCGCTTGATGGCTGACATCACTAGCCCGCCGAGGAACCCGGTCAACACGATCAGCGCACTCATGCCTGCGGCCTGAAGCGGGGAGTAAGGGGTGACCTGCCAGGAGGCCGCCCCGATGCCGACCGTGCAGAGACCGCCGCAGAGGAGGCCTTCCCAGGTTTTGTTCGGGCTGACGGAGGGCGCGATCTTGTGCTTTCCGCAGGTCTTTCCCCACACGTATTGCAGCACGTCGCTGATCTCCACAATGATCACAAACCAGAACAGCAGCTTGGCATTCTGGCCCGCGTAATCCTTCAGGTCCAGCATCAGCAGCGCCGGGGCGTGACTGACGCAGTACACGCAAATCAGCAATCCCCATTGGATCTTCGCCGTGCGTTCTAGAAACCGCTCGCAGTCGCCAGCTAAAGCGCTGCGCATCGGCACAAACAGGAAGGCATAGACCGGGATGAAGATGCAGAACATGCCATACCAGCCATCCTGCAAATACCAGTAGTGCAGCGGTGTGATGATGAAGAAGACCCAGAACAGCGTGCGATGATCTCCAGGGCGCGTGGGCGTAAGCGTGATGAACTCCCGCAGCGCCATGAAGGACAGCAGACCAAACAAAATAATGGTCCCGGTCTGGCCGATCAAGATAGCCAGGGTAAACACCGCCACCATGCCCCACCAGGCTCGGGTCCGCGACAGGACATTGTCCATCGTTGCACGTGCTCCTTCAGAGCGTGCCCTTTTCTTCAGGATCCGCGTCAGCACACTGGCGATGATGAGGATGGCGACAACGCCGGAAATCAGCCAGGTAAGTTCACGGTCCAGATTCATGGGCAGGGTCAGTTTAAGAGCAGGTGGTCTCGCGCAGGCAGATCACAGACTGGCGCGCGCGCTCCAGGAAGTCCACCTTCGTCTCCCCCGCCTCCAGGCGGATGGGCGTGCCAAAGACTAGGCTGCCCAGCAGTGGTGCGGGCAGGAATTCGCCCTTGGGTAGGATGCGGTTCAGATTCTCCATCCACACAGGCACCAGTTCCACCTCCGGGCGGCGTTTGGCCAGGTGGAAAAGCCCTGCCTTGAAGGGCTGCGGGTCTGGGCTGGTCTGGCGGCCGCCTTCGGGGAAAATGATCAGCGAGTGGTCGTCGCCCAGGGCCTGAAGCATGGTGTCGAGTGGGTTGCACTCGGCAGTGGGCTTTTTCCGTTCGATGAGTACGGCGCGGAAGACGCTTTGGGCCAGCCAGGGGCGCAGTCTTCCCACGCTCCAGTAGTCATGGGCGGCCACCATGCGGGTGCGCATTCGGAGGGGGGCGGGCAGGCTGGCCCAGAGGAGGGGACCGTCCAGGTTGCTGGTGTGGTTGGCAAAATAGATGCGCTGGCGAAGTTCGGGGCCGCAGCCGTGCCAGCGGGCGAGCGCCCCGGTGGCCATACGTAAGGAGCCTGCGATGAGACCTGAAATCATTGGGCCGATTCAATCCGTAAGCAGCCCCTCCTGCAACCCTGATTCGCGGGACTTTCCGCAGTTTTTCCCCTTTCCGCTCCGCAGCGGGGCAAATCCGCAGTTCGAGACCCCATTCCCCGCCATGCGGTCCTATTTTTATCCCCGTTCCCAGGAAGACTTCACACACATTTCATCCGCCTCTTGCATTCCTCTGCCAATCGCGGTAGGTGCCCAAGTTTCCCATTTAATGAAAGCAATTCTGGCACTCGAAGACGGACGGTATTTTGAAGGCGAATCCTTTGGCGCTCCCGGCACACGCACGGGGGAAATCTGCTTCAACACCTCCATGTGCGGTTATCAGGAAGTCCTCACCGACCCCTCCTATCGTGGCCAGATCGTCGCCATGACCTACCCGATGATCGGCAACTATGGCATCAACGGCCTGGACGATGAAAGCAGCGAGCCGCACGTACGCGGCTTCGTCATCGAAGAACTTTGCGACGTGCCCAGCAACTGGCGCAGCACCCAGTCGCTGGATGCTTACCTCAAGCAGCACAACATCCCCGGCATCCAGGGCATTGACACCCGTGCGCTGACCAAGCACCTGCGCACGCTCGGTGCCATGCGCTCCGTCATCACCACGGAAGTCAGCACGGTGGAAGAGGCCGTGAAACTGGCTCAGGAAAGCGCCCCCATGAGCGGCAGCGACTTCGTCAAGGAAGTCACCACCAAAAGCATCTACACCTGGGATCCGGAGAGCCAACTCAGCCGCCAGTGGGACATCCCTAGCCCGAGCCAGAACCGCGAAGGCGGCCCTGAAGGCGCCTTTCATCCCCTGCCCGAGGCCCGCCATCACATCGTCGCGTATGACTTCGGCATGAAGCGCAACATCCTGCGCGGCCTGCGCCAGAGCGGCTTCCACGTCACCGTCGTCCCGGCCACCGCGACCGCCGAAGAAGTGCTGGCCCGCAATCCCGACGGCATCTTCCTGTCCAACGGCCCTGGGGATCCAGCCGCGCTGAATTACATCCATAAGGAAGTGAAGCAGCTCATCGGCAAAAAGCCCATCTTCGCCATCTGCCTCGGCCACCAGATTCTCGGCCACGCCTACGGCGGCAAGACCTTCAAGCTGAAGTTCGGCCATCGCGGCGGCAACCAGCCCGTCAAGGACTTGCGCACCGGCAAGGTGTCCATCACCAGCCAGAACCACGGCTTTGCCATCGATCCCGCCAGCCTGCCCTCCAATGTGGAAGTGACGCACATCAACCTCAACGACGGCACCGTGGAAGGCATGCGCCACCGCGAAGCCCCCGTCCTGAGCGTGCAATACCACCCCGAAGCCGCCCCCGGCCCGAACGACGCGAAGTACTTCTTCGAAGAGTTCGCCAAGCTGATCGACAGCGCAGACTGAGTTTGCCCACCGTCATCTCGACATCCATTTGACCAACGAATGACGGGCCACCACGGCCCGTCATTTTTTTGTACAGGGATGAGAGCCGTCAGCCCAGTATCAACTCAGGCGACAAGATCATCACTCTGCGGAGAGTATCTTGTTTACGCCATGAAGTCCCTCCTCCTGCTCCTGCTGCCACTGTCTGTTTATGCCGGACGTTTCCCTGAAAAGACCCCGGACTCCCCCGGTGCGCGCATGCTGGACAGTTACATGCAGCAGCAGACGGCGGACATTGAGGAAAAAGGCGGCCTGAAGGACATCACCACGAAAGAAGATTGGCTGGCCAAGGCCCCTGGGTACCGAAAGCAGCTCGCCGAAATGCTGGGGCTGGATCCCATACCGGAAAAGTCACCGCTGCAGGCCACCAAGACCGGTGAGGTGAAGGGCGATGGGTACTTCATTGAAAACATGCACTACCAGGCGGTGCCGGGTCTGTATGTGACGGCCAATTTCTACCTGCCCACGAAGGTGGAAAAACCGCTGCCCACCATCCTCTATGTGTGCGGCCACTCCAGCGTGATGAAGGGCGGCGTGAGCTATGGCAACAAGACCGGTTATCACCATCACGGCATCTGGTTTGCCCGTCATGGTTATGCATGCCTGATCATTGATACCGTGCAGCTCGGCGAGATTCGCGGGGAGCACCACGGCACCTACAGCAAAGGCCGCTGGTGGTGGATGTCGCGCGGCTACACCCCCGCCGGGTTGGAGGCCTGGGCAGGCATCCGGGCGCTGGACTATCTGGAAACGAGACCCGAGGTGGACAAGACCCGCTTTGGCATCACCGGCCGCAGCGGCGGCGGGGCCTACTCCTGGTGGGTGGCCGCCCTGGATGAGCGGATCAAAGCCGCTGCCCCCACAGCAGGCGTGACAACGATGCGAAATCATGTGGTGGACGGCTGCGTCGAAGGCCACTGCGACTGCATGTTCCAGGTCAATACCTACCGCTGGGACTACGAACGCCTCGTCGCCCTGGTGGCCCCTCGTCCCCTGCTGATCTGCAACACAGACAAGGACGATATCTTCCCCATCGGCGGCGTCTTCAACATCTACCAGAACGTCCGTCGCATCTACTCTTTGTTAGGCCAGGAAAAGAACATCGGCCTCCAGGTGGCTGAGGGCCCGCACAAGGACCTGCAACCTCTTAACAACGGAGCCTTCCACTGGTTCGAACGCCATCTCAAAGGGGCCGATCCCATGGCCGTGCTGGACGAGGGTGCTAAAAAGTCCCTGGCACCCGAAGTACTGCGAGTCTTCAAAGAACTGCCCAAGGACGAAAAGAACACCAAGATTGACGAGAGCTTTGTCCCCGCTGCTACCGCGCCTAGCCCTGCCACGGCCAAGGGCGAGTGGGAAACACAAAAGACCGCCTGGATGAAGTCCCTGCAGGAAAAAGTCTTCGTCAACTGGCCCCAGGATGCCCCGGCCCTGACGCTGACCCCGGCAGGCAGTGCCGCGCAGGATGGGGTGCGCCTAACCGCTTATGATTTTCAAACCGACAGCGCCTTCCGCCTGCGGCTCTACATCGCCCATCGCGAAGGCCTGAAGGCCGAGGATCTGGAACTCGTCGCGCTTAATGTCCTGGATGCCCAAGGCTGGCAAGACTTCACCGCCAGCTATGGGACGCATTTTGGCAAACTCATCGAAGGCCCCGCCACAGCGGCCAAGGATGAAAGCGCCTTTGAAAGCGAGAAGAAGATGTTCCAAAGCTTCAAATGGGGCATGGCCTATGTCTGCCCGCGCGGCATCGGCCCCACGGAATGGACGGGCAGCGAGAAAGCGCAGGCGCAGCGCCTGCGGCGTTTTTACCTGGCCGGACAGACGCTGGACTCCATGCGTGTCTGGGACATTCGCCGCACCGTGCAGGGCCTGAAGCAGGTGCCCGGTTTTGCCAAGACACCGCTGTGGTTGCAAGGTCATCGCGAGATGGCGGCCAATGCCCTCTATGCCTCCCTGTTTGAAGACGGCATCACCCGCCTGGATCTGCACGATCTGCCCACTAGCCATCAGCAAGGCCCGGCCTACCTGAATGTGCTGAAATTTCTCGACCTGCCCCAGGCTGCTGCCCTGGCTGCGGAAAAGACCCGTGTCATCCTCTACAGCCCTGATCCCGCCGCCTGGGATTACGCCACCAGCACGGTCAAAAACCTCGGCTGGCCGGAGAAGCAGTGGCAGATCCGCAAACCGGCACCGTAACATCCTTTGGCGACAGCCGCTGAATCTCGCCCCCCTCACTTCCACCAGCTTGGCCCCACAGCCTCACGGGAAATGGGGACCAGCTTCTCCACTGTTGGCTCCTTGCCAAAGGCGATGCCTGCCGTTTCCGGCAGCCCCAGTTCCTTGCCATAAAATTGGTTATCCTGCCAGGTGACTCCGGTCACATCGCAGCGGGCCTCCACCACGGTTGCTTTGGGCGAGCTGATCTTGTTTCCGCGGATCACACAGTCCATCGGGGCCAGGCTCGGCTTGCCCGGCACCTTGTCCCCTTCCATGCCGATCAGGATCGGGTGCTCGCAATGAACCAGCGTGTTGTTTTCCACCCGCGCACCCTTCACCTGGAAGTAGCCGTTCGCTGGTGAATCCGGAAGCCCCATCATGAAGGTAATGCCGGACCGCACATCGTCACCGGCCAGATTTTCCAGGTAGTTGCCCTTCACCACATGGTCCTCGCCGATGAGGCGGATGCCGCCTGTGCCATTGGCTCCGTTACCAAAGAACCCATTCTTTTCCACCGTGCAGCCGTTGCCATGGCGCAGGGTCAGGGTGCCGCTGACCTCCACAAAGCTGTTCCCCTGGTAAAGGTTGCCGCAGGACTTGTTGGAGATGCACTCGGCCTCGCCATTGCACTTCTCGAAAAGGTTTTGGCGGATGATGCAGGCGGCCGTTTCCATGGACGTTTTGCTGTCGCCCACGCGGATGGTTTCGCCGCCGTTTTTGCCCAGCTTTTCACGTGGGCCAAAGTGGTTGTGCTCGATGATGTGGCGGCCCGTGCTCAGCCCGCCCAACCAGACCACCAGCGTCGTGCCCTTGGTCACCTTGCCCTGCAGCAGGCAGCGGTCCACCCGGTTGTCACTGCCGTAGAGTCCCACCCAGCGGGATTCTTTGTCCGTCTTGCTGGCCACCTCGGGTGCCATCGTGATCGCACAGCCCGTCAGTCGGCAATGTTTGGCCACTCGCTTGGAGTCCGCGCGGAACTCGATGCTGTCGCCAATCGAGGAATCAGGATCCTTGAACCACAGCCCTTCCACTACCAGATGCTCACCTGCGATCCGCAGGCCGGAGGCCCCGGTAAACACCGTCTTGCCCGGCACTGCCGCGCAGAGAGTGATGGGGGCCGCCGCCGTGCCCTGCCCCTGAAACTTCACCACCGTGTTTTCCCACACGCCTTCGCGCAGGACGATGCGGTCTCCCGGAGCGGCCATCTTCATGCCAGCCTCCAGACTAACCAAATCTGTGACAGGAATATCTTTGGCATTCAGCAGCAAAGACGGCACCAGAAGGAGGGCGGCGAAGTAACGCATAGAGGTTGGGTGCGCCGGAGCGCGATAAGAAGACGCCACGGCCACCTCCTTCTTGCAAGCCCGCACCCGCAAAAAAAGCGGAATTCCCTCTCAGGAACTCCGCCTTTCAAAACAATTGTCCGTCGGCCCGGTTAGGCCGGATCTTTTTTGACCTCAGGCTTTTCAAACTCAGGGCGTGGGCTACCCTTTTCACCGTCCTGCGTGGGCGGGCGGCGGAAGCCACCCTCACCACCACCTTCAGGGCCACGGCGCGGGCCGCCTTCACCACCAGGGCCACGGCCTTCCGGGCCACCAGGGCCACGCTGGCCGCCTGGGCCGCGCATCATGTTGCGCATGCGCTCCATGCCGGCCTTCATTTCTTCCTTGGTCAGCTTGCCGTCCGTGTTTTCATCGGTGCGGGCAAAGCGGCCTTCGATCTCCTGCTGGGAGAAGGCCACGTACTCTTCCTTGTCCACACTGCCATCGCTGTTCTTGTCCATGCGGCCAAAAACTTCATCAATCATGATGGCACCACCAGGGCCACCAGGGCCACCAGGGCCTCCGGGCCCCCCAGGTCCGCGGCCACCTTCAGGGGATGGGGCCCCCGACGGACGCTCACCTTCTGGCTTCGGCGCGCCTTCTGGGCGATCCCCTGGCGGACGGCGGAAACCGCCCTCGCCACCTTCACCACCGGGACGACGTTCGCCACCTTCACCGCTGCCGCGATTGCGCATGCCTTCACGCATCTTTTCTGCCATGGTGGCGATCTCGGCCTGATCCACATAGCCGTCGCTGTTGCTGTCCATTTTGGCAAAACGCTCATCACCGCCGCCACGGGGGAGTGCACCGAATTCTTCCTTGCTGATCTTGCCGTCACCGCTGGTGTCAGCGCGCTTCAGAAACTCGCCCAGGCGGTTGCCGGAGCCGCCTTCCCCCCCGGGGGGCGGGCCTTTACGGTCACCTTCCTGAGAGAAGGCCAGAGTGGCTCCCATCGAGAGCAGCCCGAGGAGACAAAGAGTGGATGGGTGTGATTTCATAGTTGGATAGGCTGAGGGGTTTTCACCAGCAGCCAGTCCAACCCGCCCACCTCGGCGCAGTTGCGCGCAGCTTGAAAAAAGCTGCACTTTTTTAAACCGCCGTACTCGTCACCTGCCCCTGCTGCAGCCGCGTCACCAGCGTCTGGCCCGGCTCCACATCGGCCGCATCGCGGATCACATTCCCCTGCGCATCCGTAGTGTAGGAAAAGCCGCGCGCCAGGATGGATTCCGGCCCGAGATGCTTCATCAACTGGGCACGTGAAGTGACTTGGTCAGCCAGCCGCTCCAGCTTGTGGCTGATCTTTTGCTGCAGCTGCTGCGCCTGATTTTCCAGCCGATGCGCGGCCTCCATCAGCATGATGCGCGGATGATGTTCCACGATGATTTGCTGCCGCTCTTGGATCAGGTCGCCCAGGCCGCGTAGCTGCTCTTTCGCCGCCACCTTGAGGTTGTCCTCCAGATCATCCACCGCCTGCTCCGCCGTTTGCAGTTGATAGGCCGGGGCTGTCTTCAGGGCACCGCGCGCGATGAAGTCCAGCGTCTGCTCATGCCGATCCAGCAGTGTCATCACCTGCCCGCCGAGACGGCGTGAAAGAGATTCAAAGTGCCGCTTCAGCTCCGTCACATCCGGGGCCAGCAGCTCTGCCGCCGCACTTGGTGTGGGCGCACGCAGGTCCGCCACAAAGTCGGCGATCGTGAAGTCAATCTCATGCCCCACCGCCGAGATCACCGGGATTTGCGATGCAAAGATGGCCCGCGCCAGCGACTCCTCATTGTAGGCCCACAGGTCCTCGATGCTGCCACCCCCACGGCCGATGACAATCGTGTCTGGCACTGGCAGTCCGTGCGCCTCGGCACGGTTCAGCATCTCCAGCGCGCGGATGGTTTCCTTCTCCACGCCCTGGCCCTGCACCCGCACCGGAAACACCAGCACATGGATCCACGGCGCACGCCGTGTGAGGATGTTCAGCATGTCCTGGATGGCCGCCCCCGTGGGCGAAGTCACCAGCGCCACCACGCGCGGATATTTCGGGATGTCCTGCTTGTAGTCCTGATCGAAGAGCCCCTCCTCATGTAGCTTTCGCTTCAGCGCCTCAAAGCGTGCCTGCAGGCTGCCCTGCCCTTTCATTTGCACCTGCTTCACCACCATCTGGTACTGGCCGCGCGGTTCATACACGGAGATCTCCCCATGCACCTGCACCTGCGCCCCGTCTGAAAGCCGCACCCCGCTGCGCGCCCCGCGAAACATCACGCAGGAAAGTTGGGAACCCGCATCCTTCAGCGTGAAGTATTGGTGGCCGCTGCCCTGCAGGCGATGGTTGCTGATTTCGCCCTCCACCCACACCGTGCCGATATGCCCCTGCAGCACCTCGCGGATTTCGCGGGTCAGTTCGGTGACGGACAGTACTTGGTCAGGCTCCATGGCAGTGTCTTTGTAGCGATGCCACCCTGCCGCCGCCAGCGGTAAATCATCACCAAAAACGGCCCAGGAAAAAATTCCATAGCGCCCCGGCCGTGGCCAGCCAGCAGCGCCCCACCTCCGCCAGCCCCAGCCCAGGGGAAGGCGAGGCCGCCAGGAACAGCGCCACCAGCAGCAGCACATTCACCAGAAAGATGAGCTGCATGGAAAAGAACTCCCCATTGCGCTGTAGATCGCTCTGCTCAATGAACACCGTCTTCCACGTGAAGGTGGCATGAAAGCACCACGTCAGCCCCAGCATGGCGTAAAAAAACCACACCGGCTTAAACTTCAGCATCACCTTCCCCAGGCCAATCTGGTGCAGGTCGTGCAGGTTCCAGAACATGCCCACCACCCCAAAGAGCAGCAGCACGATCAGCGAATAAAAAGGCAGCAGATAAGGAGCCAGCGTGATCCAGGTGTTTGACTTGTTCGTTTCCACATAGCCGCCCGTCGCCGAGAAATCCCAGTCCAGGATTTTGCCCCCAAAGGCCCGCGCCACCAGCAGATGACTCACCTCATGACCAAACACATAGCTGCTCACCGGCCGCCAACCGGAGGCATAAGTCACCGCCCAGGCCAGCCCACCTACCAGGAAAAAGACGACCTCCTCCGTGCGCCAAAATTCCAGGCGCACCATCGCCCGCCACAGCATCTCTCCCAGCGTCAGAGCCGTGATCAGCCCCAGCGGGAAAAGCAGCAGGGCCCCCAGAACACGCTTCATGCTTTTCACCTGCCTCAACTTCTGCTGACGCGGATGTCGGCCCAGGCTCGTGAGCTGGGCACGGTCCGACCGCCTCAGCGAGCGTTCCTTGGTGCTGGCACGGAAAGTGTTCTGTGGCATGGAGAATACAGGTTATTTAGCAAATCTTAACATTTTAACAATCGAAGATGTTTATATGTGCAGAACTTTAGGGTATAACTTTTCCTGACAGAGGGGAAAACAGTTTAAATTCTAGTTTTTTTAAACACCCACGAAACCTGACTTGTCGAGAACGCCCTCTTGGGTGATACTTTCTTAATCCTGAGAAAACCTTTTATCCTGTCATGAACCCGGATGTGCTTCAGTTTCAGTGCAGTGCGTGCCAAAGCGTACTCACCGTGCCATCCCACATGGCTGGGGTGACCGGTCCATGCCCCATTTGTGGCCAAACAGTCACCTCCCCGGCTGCCGCGCACGCAGCCGCCCCGGTGTCTCTTTTCACCACTCCGGCCCCCGCACCTGCCTACGCGCCGCCGCCAGAGCCCGAGCCCCAGGCTCCACCTTCCTATGGCCAGCCGCCTTCCGGCCTGGGTTCTGGGTTGGTCATGCCGATGCCCAATTCCATCGCGCAGCATCTCAGTCCCATGGGCGGGCCCTCCGGCAGTCCCCTCGGCGGTCAGCCCTCCCCACCGCCACCAGGCGGCTTTCCAGGTTTCCCTACCCAGCCCCAAGCAGGCAGTTTCCCCACTCAGCCTCAGGCTGGTGCCATCCCGTCCTTCCCACCCGGTGGCGGTTTCCCGCAACCTTCCCAGCCGGGCGGCTTCCCACCTGCACCGCAGGCAGGTGGATTTTTGGGCGGCCTTCCCAGTGCTCCTGCGCAGGATTCCCCCCCGCCCTGGCAGCAGCCCGGCCTCGGCCAGACCCTGATGGGTGGCCTTTCCCAGCCCGGAGCAAGTCCACAGCCCGCCTCGGGCCTCCCAGCTCGCCGCCCGGAAGGCCAGGCTCCGCTCACTGGTTCCTTGCAGCAGCCTCCTGCGGCCTGGGGTGCGCCGCCTGCCCCGCCACCACCGCAGGATTTCAGCCAGCCCCAGGTCGGTGCCTCCCTTTTTCCCGCACCCCGCGCCAGTGCAGGTGCCCCCTCCCACAGCAGCCTCATTCCAGGTTCCCCCACCCTGCCTCTCATGGGCTCCCCCGCAGGGACAGACAGCCCGCCTTCCTCCCTTCTCTCCCGGGAGATCCCCGCCCGCGCACCTACGCCCATTGCCGCAACGGAAAGCCCTCGCGAAGCACCTGCCGCCCCCGTGCGCCCAGCCCGGCCCCTGAAAAAGCCGAGCCGCAGTTCCAATGTCTTCATGTTCGCCCTGGCGTTCATTTTCCTCGCCGGCTTCCTGGCCGCCGCTGGCTGGATGTTCCGCGAGCCGATCATGGAGCTCGTCCACCGCTACATGCCGCCCAAGGACGAGGCCGAGTCACCACCCTCCGTCGTCCTGCCCACGCCGAATCCGACCCCGGAAGCCCCCGCCGTCGCCGAGACCAGCCCAGCACCAGCATCGGTGGAAGAACCCGCAGCGCCCTCACCCACCCCCAAGCCCGCCTTTGATCCCGGCGACCCCGCACCACCGCGCGCCATGGCACCCACCCCTGCCGACATGGCAGCCCTGCAACCGACCGCCCCCGGACTCACCCCAGAAGCCCCCGCTTTGACCGAGGTGCCGTCCAAGACGCTGACCCCGTCCCTGCAAAACGACAGCAACCCGGCGAACACCACCAGCAGCGTCATCCCCACCACCACGGCCGAAGTGCAGGTGAAAACCACCGAAGAGGCCAAACCCGCCGCCGAAGCCCTGCTGAAATTCCTAAATGCCAAGGACATGAAGGAGCGCATGCGCTACACCCTGGCCGCATCCTCCATGAAGCCCCTCATGGAAATGTACTACAAGGCCCAGCCCGATGGCCCCATCCGCGTGGATGGCATCACCCTCCGGCGACTGGACCCCAAACCCCAGATGGGCAGCGGTGCCCACGCCCTTTTCAGCGTGGAAAATCGCGCCTGGGAATACGATGTGACCGTCATGCTGGAAGAGACCAAGGACGGCTTCCAGGTGGACTGGCTCTCGTTCGTCGAGTTCAAGGACCGCCTGCTAGAAAAATTCTTCGAAGGCTACCAGGAAGGCGCGGCCCGCTTCCACGTCGGCATCACCCGCGTCCATGACTTTGAGTACAAGCTGCCGAATTCGGAAAACAAAGATGCCTTCCGTATCAGTCCCTCACCGCCCAATCCCTACCTCAACACCGTCTTCGTCGAAAAAGACTCCCAGATTGGTCGCGAACTCAAGGACCGCATCCCCTGGGGTGTGCATGTCTGGGCCATCGTCGAACTCGAATGGGTGAAGCTCGGCAGCCAGCAATGGGTGCAGCTCGTCGGCGTCCCTCAGCTCAACTGGTACTCCGTCCCGGCTGAGACCAAAGGCAAGCCCGCCAAAAACTCCACCGACCTGCCCAACGAGATCCAGCGCGCCGTCCCCGTGGGCCGCTGAGTCCTAGAGCGAGAATGAGAAGTATCCTCCCCCAAGCGGCGCAGCCGCCCAAGGGGAGCGCGGAGACTCTTCTCCGCAAGTCGAAAAAAGATGCGGCGCAGCCGCCACTCTTACGTTGGGCAGCAGCGCCCCGCCTAACCAAAAGCGCAATCACCACCATCACAGGCTCCCACACACTTCGCAGTCGCTCCGCCGTGGCAGCTTCACCCGGCGAAATCCCATGCTGCCCAGGTCCATGCACAGCATCTCGCCCGCCAGCGGCGTGCCCAATCCCGTGATCAGCTTGATCACCTCCATCGCTCCCAGGCAGGCCGCCGTGCCGGAGACCGCGCCAAAGACCGGGAACTGCCGCGTCCATGTCGGCGGCACCTCTGGCACATAGCAGGCCAGGCAGCCGGACCGACCAGGGAGAAAGGTCGTCACCGTCGCCTCCAGCGTGTGCATGGCACATTCCACCATTGGCTTGCCCCCACGCATAGCAGCAGCATTCAGCGCCAGCCGCTCTTGGAAAAGCGGGGCCGCATCCACCACCACATCCGCCAGGGCCACAAGCGCCGCAGCATTGGCTTCCGTGATATTTTCCTTCACCCCCACGATCTCGCAGTCCGGGTTCAGCTCCTTCAGCCGGGTCACGATGTTGTCCATGCGCGGCAGCCCCACATGGGCACGGGTTTGCAGGAGCTGGCGGTTCAGGTCCGGCAGCTTCAGGTTGCCCCCATGCGCCAGGATCAGCCGCCCCACACCCGCCGCCGCCAGCTCCAGCGCCACCAGTCCGCCCAGCCCGCCCACACGGGAGATCAGCACCGTCGCCCCCTTCAGCTTTCGCTGCCCTGCCTCGCCCATGCCCGGCACCCACATCTGCCATTCATAGAGGGCGCGGTCGGTTTCAGTGAGTTCAGGCAGGTCGGGCATGGCAAATGAGGATGCAGTAACGCACAGCCAGACCGATTTCCAAAAAGATTGTCCGATTGAAAAGGCGGGCGCGGTGGGATGAGTGGCAAGGCAGGAGCGCAGGCTGCTATCTTCATGATAACAGCTAAGCGAAAAACGCCGCCAATCGTCCCACCCCGTCGCCGCTTTTCGGACAAGATTTTTGGAAATCGGTCAAGGCCCCAGCTTGCCATCATTCATTTCTCCTGTCCGGTTTTTGCTGGCTCTGCGGGATGCAGTCTCTACACTCGCCCCGCTCCTCCCAACCACCTGACCATGAAACAGTACGCCCTCGGCATTGACTACGGCACCAACTCCTGCCGCTCTCTCCTCATCGACCTCGAGAACGGGGCTGAGATCGGCTCCTCTGTCTTCAACTATCCCTCCGGCGAAATGGGCGTGCTGCTGGATCCCAAAAACCCCCACGTCGCCCGCCAAAATCCGCAGGACTACCTCGATGGTTTCGTCACGATCACCCGCGCTGCCCTGGAGCAGGCCGCCGCGAAAGTCCCCGGCTTTGATCCAGCCCAGGTCGTCGGCATCGGCATTGATACCACCGGCAGCACCCCTATCCCGGTGAACCGCGAAGGCACCCCGCTCGGCCTCCTGCCCGAGTTTAAAGACAACCTCAATGCCATGGTCTGGCTCTGGAAAGACCACACCGGCTACGCCGAAGCTGCGGAGATCACCACCCTGGCCAACGAGATGCGGCCCCACATCATCGCCAAGTGCGGCGGCATCTACTCCAGCGAATGGTTCTGGAGCAAAATCCTCCGCCTCAGCCGCGTGGATCCCCAGGTCTTCGCCGCCGCCTACAGCTTCGTCGAGCACTGCGACTGGCTCCCCGCCGAACTCTCCGGCAACACCGATCCCCACACCCTCAAGCGCAGCGTCTGCGCCGCCGGGCACAAGGCCATGTTCAGCACCGAGTGGGGCGGCCTGCCGGACAAGGAGTTCCTCGCCCGCCTCTCCCCCGCCCTCGCTGACCTGCGCGACCGCCTCTACAGCGAAGCCCACACCTCCGATGTCAAGGCCGGCAACCTCTGCGCCAAGTGGGCGGCCAAGCTCGGCCTGCCCGAAGGCATCGCCATCTCCGTCGGGGCCTTCGATGCCCACATGGGCGCCGTGGGCGCAGGCGTCAAGGAAGGCACCCTCGTCAAGATCCTGGGCACCAGCACCTGCGATCTCATGATCACCCCCACCAGCAAACCGCTGGCCGATATCCCCGGCGTCTGCGGCATCGTCAATGGCTCCGTCCTGCCCGGCTACTACGGCATCGAGGCCGGCCAAAGCGCCGTCGGCGACCTTTTCCTCTGGCTGGTAAAAAACCTCGTGCCAGAGAGCTACGGCAGCAGCATTGGCGACAAGTTCACCGCCATGGAAAAGGCCATGTCCGCCCAGAAACCCGGTGCTTCCGGCCTGCTCGCGCTCGACTGGAACAACGGCAATCGCACCGTCCTCGTGGACGTCCGTTTGACAGGCCTCTTGTTAGGCCAGACCCTCCACACCGAGGCGCATGAAATCTACCGCGCCTACATCGAGGCCACCGCCTTCGGGGCCCTCACCATCATCCGCCGCGTCGAGGAATACGGAGTGGAAGTGCGCGAGATCGTCAACACCGGCGGCCTCTCCATCAAAAACGCCACCCTCATGCAGTGCTATGCCGACATCATCGGCAAGCCCATGAAAGTCAGCCAGAGTGAGCAGACCTGCGCCCTCGGGGCCGCCATCTTTGGCGCCGCCGCCGCAGGCGTGGCCGATATCGGCAGCCTCCAGGCCAAGGTCACCGCCACCCGCGAAAAAGTCTATTTCCCCATCCCGGAAAACCAGGCCGTGTATGCCGAGCTCTACTCCCTCTACCTCACCCTGCACGATGCCTTTGGCACCGCCGCCTGGAGCGGGAACCTCGCCCACGTCATGAAAAAGCTCCTCGAAATCCGCGCCCGCCAGGGCTGATCTCGCCCCGCAGCCCCCTCTTCTCATCTTTTGCGAAAGACTGTTTTTTTTCTGACGGGGGTCCATGCCCCCGTACACGGGGTTTGACAGTCCCTCGCAAGCGTTGACAATCCCCACCGATGGAGGAACTGCCAGACATCCCTGAAGAAGCGAAAAAAGACAAAGGCCTGTGGGAGAAAACCCGCAAGAGCCTGATCGAACGTCTGAACAACTGGGAGGACCAGCGAACCTGGAATGAATTTTACCAGACCTACTGGCGGCTGATCTACAGCGTCGCCACCAAGGCCGGCCTGACTCGTGAGGAAGCCTTCGACGTCATCCAGGAAACCATCATCGCCATCGCCCGCCAGGTGCAGAAAGGCCAGTACGATCCCCGTGCTGGTTCCTTCAAGGCCTGGCTCCTGCAGATGACCCGCTGGCGCGTCCTCGATGTCTTCCGCGCCCGCAAGCGCCAGCCCTCCCTCGCCGACCAGGGCAACTCCGAAAGCGAAGAGACCAGCAACCTCGCCCTCGACCGCCTTTCCAACGAAAAGGACAACCTCCTCGAAAACATCTGGGACAAGGAATGGCGCGACAACATCACCGCCGCTGCCCTGGAGCGCGTGAAAGCCAAGGTCTCCCCCCGCCAGTTCCAGATCTTCGATTGCTACGTCATGAAAGGCTGGGGCGTGAAAAAGACCAGCGAAGCCCTCGGCATCAATGCCGCCCAGGTTTACCTGGCCAAGCATCGCGTCGGCGCCCTCGTCAAAAAGGAAGTCCAGGCCCTGGAAAACACCATGCTGTAAGGCGCGGATCGCAGACTCTCCCCAGAGTTTCTGCATTATAAACAACGCCCAAACCCGCAATGGGCATGGGGCTTGCGTATTGAAAGGTGAGGTGTCATTCAAACCCGCCCTCCCTGCATCCATGCCCACTCCCCCCTCCCGCACCGCCCATGTGGATGAAATCCTGCCCCCCCGTCAGGCGGCAGGCAAACCCGGCTCAGAGTCCGAGGTCGCCCGTTTCCTGGCCAAGTGGCTCGACAACTGGCTTCGCATCCCCGGCACCAATTTCAAAATCGGTCTCGATCCCATCCTCGCCCTCTTCCCCGGCATCGGCAGCGCCCTCGCGTCCGGTGGCGGCCTCCTCATCCTGGTCGAGTCCATCCGCGCAGGCATCAGCTTCCCTGTCCTTGTCCGCATGGGCGGCAACATGCTGCTGAACACCCTCTTCGACTTCCTCCCCATCGGCGGCCCCGTTGTCAGCGCTTTCTTCAAGTCCAACCAGCGCAACCTCCGCCTCCTCCAGGCCTGGCAGGCCGGCCAGCAGCACAGCATCCGCCGCAGCACCACCCGCCTCTTCCTCTGCCTCGGCCTGTTTGTCCTCTTCCTCATCGCCCTGCTCATCGGCCTCTTCACCTTCTACGTCTGGCTCCTGCAAAAATCCGGCATCTTTGGTTAGGCCAGAGGCTACACCGCAGCCGCAGCGCGTCCTGGACTGCGCCAGTCCTCTGGCGCTTTCGACAAGCTCACACGCCCCGTTCGCCCCAGCCATCCCGAGAGGAGCGCGGAGATTCGCTTCGCGGCTTCGCACTTCTCCGCATTCTAAAACACCCGGATGCGCAGCATCCCACTCCCTCCGCCCATCAACATCCCCAAACCACGGGACTTGGCAAGTCCCGCTCCTTGGGGCCCTCCTCGTAATCCCCACCTTCCGTGTCTTCCGCATCTTCCGTGGTTGAAAATCCGCCCGCGCCCTTGCCACACATCCTGTTAATCCTGGAATCTTGTTAATCCTGTATAAAAAAGCCCACCGCACTCCACAAAACTCCGCAGCCGCAGCGCATCCCCAGATGAACCTCCTCTTCCCTCGCCCCGCTCGTAGCGCCCCCACCCCTTGACCACCCCCTAACAAAAAACAGCGCAGCCCCGCAGGACCGCGCTGTCTTCAAAATCCCGCCCGCAGTCAGCCCACGGGCCGCCACACTCAGGCGATGGAGGGCACCGGCACGTTCGGATTCGTCTCCGCCGCATAGTCCACGCCTTCCAGGCCAAAGCCGAACAGCCGCAGGAAGCTCGCCTGATAGCCCGCAAAGTCGCCATACTCAGCGAGGTTCTCCGTGTTCACCTCCGTCCAGCGCTGGCCCACCAGGGCCTGCACGTCCGGCTTCATCTCCCAGTCATCCACACGGATGCGCCCCGCCTCATCCGGCTGCGGCTGGCCACTGTACAGACGGTCGCGGAAAAGCCGGTCCATCTGCTCGATCGTGTCCTCATGCGTCCCCTCCGCCTTCATCACCTTGTACAGCAGGGAAATGTAAAGCGGCACCACCGGGATGGCTGAGCTCGCCTGTGTCACCAGCGCCTTGTTCACCGAAACCCACGCCTTGCCATTCAGCGGCGCCAGCTTCGCATCCAGCGCCTGCTGCACCTTTTCCAGATCTTCCTTCGCCTTGCCGATCGTCCCATTCTTATAGATCGGCCACGTCACTTCCGGCCCGATGTAGGAATACGAAACCGTCTGCACCCCAGGGGCCAGCACACCCGCCTCCAGCAGCGCATCCATCCACATCTCCCAGTCCTCACCGCCCATCACCGCCACCGTCTGCGCCACATCATCACCCTGCGCAGGCTCGATGGAAATCTCATTCACCACCCCCGTCGTCGTGTTCAGGTTCTTGTTCGTGTAAACTTCACCGATCGGCTTCAGCACCGACTTAAAAACCTCACCCGTCTTCGGCTGCGTGCGCCGTGGGGACGCCAGGCTGTAGATCACACAGTCCACCTGCCCCAGGTCCGCCTGGATCGCCTGGATCACCTCCGCCTTCACCGCATCGGAATACGCATCGCCATTGAAAGAGCGCGCATACAGCCCCGCCGCCTTCGCCTCATTTTCAAACGCCGCCGAATTGTACCAGCCCGCCGTCGCCGTCCGGTCGTCCTCGCCCGGCCGTTCGAAAAACACCCCGATCGTCGCCGCGTTCGCGCCAAACGCCGCCGCAATGCGCGACGACAGCCCGTACCCCGTCGAAGAACCGATCACCAACACCTTCTTCGGGCCGTTCTCCATCAGGCCCCCCTTCTTCACAACAGCAATTTGCTCCGCCACATGTTTGGCGCAGCCCTCAGGGTGGGCGGTGGTACAGATGAAACCTCGGATCTTGGGTGCAATGATCATAGTCAGACTCATCGGGTAATGTGCCCAGGGCCGCTGGCAACTGATTTTATTCCCCCACCCCCTCTCGCCCCCAGGTCCCGCCCACCCCCAGAAAAAAATCAGCCCCGCTTAAAACTAGCGAAACATCTGCAACAAAACAGGGAACCACATCATCCACCCCCACTCATGTCCCTCCCAGCCCTGCCTGCAGATCTCCTCCCCCGCATCCTCACCCAGCTCGGCCACCCCGCACCCGCCGCCCCCACGCCCGAGGCCCTCGCCAGCCTCTACGCCGCCTGGTGCCAGAAGGTCCCCTTCGACAACGTCCAAAAGCTCATCCACGTCCGCAGCAGTGCCCCCGGCCCCCTCCCCGGCAGCACGCCCGAGCACTTCTTTGAAAACTGGCTCCTTCACGGCACCGGCGGCACCTGCTGGGCAGGCTCCACCGCCCTCGCCGCCCTCCTCACCGCACTCGGCTTCCAGGTCCGCCGCAGCATCGCCACCATGCTCGCCGCGCCGGATCTCCCGCCCAATCACGGCACCGTCATCGTCAGCTTCGGCCCCGGCTCAGAATACCTTGTGGATACCTCCGTCCTCCACCACCAGCCCCTCCCCCTCCACCCCGGCGGCATCACCGCCATCGTCCACCCCGCCTGGGGCATCCAGGCCACCCGCCAGCAGGACCGCTGGCACCTCCACTGGCGCCCCCTCCACATGACCACCGGCTTCATCTGCCGGTATGAGCCCCTCGGCCCCGACCTCGCCGACTTCCCCCACCGCTACGCCCAGACCCGCGACTGGAGCCCCTTCAACTACCAGGTCAGCGCCCGCATCAACCGCGGCCACGAAGTCATCGGCCTCGCCTTCGGCAACGCCGTCACCCTCCACACCGATGGCCGCATCACCACCCGCCCCGTCACCCACCGCGAGCGCAAGGCCATCCTCATCGACCACATGGGCTACAGCGAAACCATCGCCCGCCTCCTCCCCGAAGACCTCCCCACTCCCCCGCCCCCCGGCTCCCGCAAAGCCGAACTCCACATGGCCTGAGGGCGGTGGGGGCTTGGTCAAAAAGACACCGGGGATTGCAACAACACCGAAAGGTGAAATCAGGCCGCGATCCCGCGAATGAACGTCGCCACATAATCCAGCACTCGGTCAAAAACCCGCTTCTTCGTCGGCCCACGCTCCAGGATCTTCAATGGCTTCACAATGATGTCCGCAATGTCAGGATCCGTCAGCGGCGGTTGCCCGGTATAGACATAGCGGTCGATCACCTTCTTCAGCTTGTCAGCGTCCAGATTCTCCTCCTTCACCAGCTTCTCGAAGGCCTCCACGCGCTCCTTTTCCCAAAAGTCCTCAAAGCATTCCGGGATCTCCGCCGCGCTCTCCACCTTCGGCAGATTCTGCTCGATGAACTTCTCGATGAGTTCCTTCTTGCTGCGCAGTTCCAGGTCACCCGCCACTGTGTCCAGGATCAGCTTCCGCAGCATCGGTGCCTCCTTAGCATCCGCTCCATACAGCCTGGCCAGCAGCGTCAGGATGTACTGCACATTGATGATGTCTTTGTGGATCAGCTCCAGCTCAAAGTCCACGTCTTCCAGGATGCTGGCTTTCTCCTTCGTATTGTCCGTCTTGACCTTGTCATACAGATCTAGGTAGGCACTCCGATAGTCGGCAAAACGTTGCGCAGGCAGCGCCAGATCGTTGTCATCAAATTCCGAAAACGATTCCAGGATATTCCGCAGGCGCATCAGCTCGCGGAAGATTTTCACAAATTGCAGCTCTGCCTCCTCGTCCGGCAGATCCTTCACACTGCGCACCGTGGGCGTCAGCTTCAGCAGGTCCACCACCACCTCGTTAAACCGCTGCACGTAGTCCTCATAAGGCGGCACAAAGATCTCCTCCTTCGCCTTCACATTGGAGAATAGCGCAATCGCCTCATCCGTCCGCGCCTTCAGGTTGCGAAAGACCACAATGTTCCCCTGGCTCTTCACCTCGTTCAGGATGCGGTTCGTGCGGGAGTACGCCTGCACCAGCCCGTGGAAGCGCAGCGTCTTGTCCACATACAGCGTGTTCAGCGTCTTGCTGTCAAAGCCCGTCAGGAACATGTTCACCACCAGCAGCAGGTCCACCTTCCGCTCCTTCACCTTCTTGGCGATGTCCTGGTAGTAGTTGTAAAAGCTCTGCGTGTCCTTGGTCGAGTAGTTCGTGCCAAACATCGCATTGTAGTCGCCGATGAAGCCATCCAGCTTCTCCCGCGTGTGCGGGTTTCCGCCCTCACCGCCGATGATCTCGCCACCCTCGTCCAGGATGCCGTCAGCGTCCTTGTCCTCCTCATTGCTCGTGTAGCTGAAGATCGTCGCCACCTTCAGATTGTGCTGGCCCGCCTTCTTCTTGTCGGCAAACAGCTCGTAGTATTTGATCAGCACCTCCACAGAACTCACGCACATCATCGCTGTGAATTCCTTATTGCGCGTCTTCACCGCATGATGCTCCAGGATGTAATCGGATATCTTCTCCAGCCGCGCCGGGCTCTCCATCAGCTCCTTCGTATCGATCCCCTCCACCTCGATGTCCACCTCCGTCGCCGTGCCCGGCTTCCGCTTGTAGCGGCCCACATACTCCACGGCAAATTTCAGCACGTTCTCGTCCTTGATCGCATCCGTGATCACATAGCTGTGCAGCTTCTCGTGAAAGAGATCCTTCGTCGTGTGCTTCTTCCCGTCCTTCGCCACCGCGTTGTCCGCAAAGATCGGCGTGCCGGTAAAGCCGAACATCTGGTGATTCCGAAAGAAAGCCGTGATGCGCTTGTGCGTATCGCCGAACTGGCTGCGATGACATTCGTCGAAGATGAAGATGATCCGCTCATCCCGCAGCCCCTCCATCGCCGCCAGATACTGCGTCTTGCTGATCGCCGTATTCAGCTTTTGCAGCGTCGTCACGATCAGCTTCGTATTGACCGTGGACTGCCGCTCCAGGGCCGCGTCATCCGTGAACTGTTGCACCAGCTTCTGCGTGTTGTTCGTGCCATCCACGCTGCCTTTGCTGAATCCGTTGAATTCCTTGATCGTCTGGTAGTCCAGATCCTTCCGGTCCACACAAAAGACCACCTTCGCCACGCCCGGCAGTCCGGTGATGATCTGCGCCGCCTTGAAGGAGGTCAGCGTCTTGCCGGATCCCGTCGTGTGCCAGATGTACCCGTTCGCATTCTCCTCCGGCGGATTCTTCACCCGCTCCACGATCCGCTCCGTCGCATAAAATTGATACGGCCTCAGCACCATCAGGATCTTGTCCGTCTCATTCAGCACGATGTACTTGCCGATCATCGCCCCCACATGCTCCCGGTTCAGGAAGGCCGTAGTGAAAGGCTTCAGCTCGCGGATCGTTTTGTTGTCCTCCGCCGCCCAGTAAAAAGTCTGCTTGAAGCTTTGCTTGCGCGCATTCGCGTAGTACTTCGTGTTCACCCCGTTGGAGATCACAAAGAGCTGCACAAAGTGAAACAGCCCATGCGCACTCCAGTAGCTGTGCTTTTGGTACCGCTGGATCTGGTTAAACGCCTCCTTCATCTCCAGCCCGCGCCGCTTCAGTTCCATCTGTACCAGCGGCAGCCCGTTCACCAGGATCGTCACATCATAGCGGTTCTTGTACTTCCCCTCATCCATCGCCACCTGCCGAGTCACCTGATACAGATTCCGCAGCGGATTCCCCGAATCAAAGAACTCCAGGTAAACCGTCGTCCCATCCTCCCGGTCCAGCTTCATCCGGTCCCGCAGCGTCTTCGCTTTTTCAAACACCCCCGCCCTGCGGTTCAGATGATTCAGCACTTTCGTAAATTCCCCCGCCGTCAGCGTCAGGCCATTGAAGACCTCCAGTTGCGCCTTCAGGTTCCCCAGCATTGAGGCCTCATCCGTCACCGCCACCGGCGCATATCCCTGCCCGATGAGCTGCGCCACCAGTTCGTTTTCAAGAACTAGCTCGGATTGAACCACAGACAACACAGAGGGCACTGAGCCCTGAGGTTTTGGATTGGCTAGTTCCTTATCTGTGCTCATCCGTGAAATCTGTGGTTAAAAGGGCTATCAGGGAAGACTTGAGCCACAGATAACACAGAGTCCACAGAGCACTGAGATTTTGGATTGGCTAGTTCCTTATCTGTGCTCATCCGTGAAATCTGTGGTTAAAACGGCTATCAGAGAAGATTTGAACCACAGATAACACAGAGTCCACAGATGTCTGCGCCATGACTTTCAGGTTTTCCTCATCTGTGTTCATCCGTGATATCTGTGGTTAAACTTCTGTGTTCATCAGTTCGACACCCGCTTGATGCCGAGCTTCGCGTATTTGAAATTGAGGAGCAAGGCTGTCTTGAGCCCAGTGATGTTCAGGTAGCCCAGCATTTGCGCGATGTGGCTGTCGTTGAAGGCGGTCACCACCTTGGTGTCCACGATCAACCGCCCTTCCACGATCAGGTCCGGGACCAATGTGCCGATGAGCTGCCCGTCATAAAAAACATCGTGCTGCTTCTGGGCATCGCAAGATACCCCCAGCTTCCTCAACTCGATCACCAAGGCCCGCTCATACAGCTTCTCATCCAGTCCCGGGCGCAGTGCATTCAGCACCTTTATCGCCGCGCCAATGACAGCCTGCGTGAGGTCCGCATTCGGGGGCTGAACCACCGAGAGTTTGGAATGGAGATTCTCGTGACTTCTATCGGTGTTCATGGATGGAATCTGGAGTTAAAAGCGGTGATGGAGGAACCACAGAGGTCACAGAGACCACGAATTGTTTTGCAGCGCTGTCTTTCTGAATTCCCATCCGTGTTCATCCGTGAAATCTGTGTTTATAAAAGTGGGACGCGGAAACCACGGATGACACAGAGACCAAAGATATCTTGCAGTCCTGCCTTTTGAATTCCCATCCGTGTTCATCCGTGAAATCTGGGGTTATAAAAGTGAGACGCGGAAACCACCGATGTCACAGAGACCACAGATATCTTGCAGTCCTGCCTTTTGAATTCCCATCCGTGTTCATCCGTGAAATCTGGGGTTATAAAAGTGAGACGCGGAAACCACCGATGTCACAGAGACCACAGATGTCTTGCAGTCCTGCCTTTTGATTTCCCATCCGTGTTCATCCGTGAAATCTGTGGTTAAAATCTCCGTGCCCTCACACAAACATCTGCTGCAGCAGCCCCTTCTTCCAGGTTTGATTGTGGGTGATCTGAGCCGCCACACTTTCAATCTTCCGGTCCAGGGCGGTGAGGAAATTGGCGATTTTGGTCTGTTCCTCAAGATGTGGTATAGAAACAGGGATGCTTTCTATAGTGGTTTTCGAAAGACTTGGCACCCCAGAAGCTTCATTGTAAGCTTGCCAATTAATCCTCTGAAATATTGCGTAGACGAAGCGGGGAAGAACGTTCTTGAATGAATGAGTGTAAAACAGTGTATCAACTGTCCAGAAGGCTCCTCTCACCAATCGTGGCTTGTCTATGGTACCCTTTCTACCAATACAAACACTCTCACCTTTGTATAGAAAATTATTCACAAAGGCCATAACTCCTCCTGAACCATAGACTGGTATATTCCCTTTATCGAGATGTTTGTAGTCACGCCCGCTGCCAATTGTCAAAACCTCTCCCAGCGTTTTCTCCTCCCAATCCGGAAACTCATTTCCATCGTCATCTTTGAAGCGGAGGGCTTGGGTGAAGAGCTGTTGCATCACACCCTTCTTGTAGTCCTCCAGCAGGGCTTTCTTCCGGCTCAGTTGCGCAATCCGCCCATCCACCACCGTCAGGAAATCCGCAATCTTTTGCTGCTCGAGAAGGGTGGGCGCGAGCGGAAGAGACACTTTTCTTAACGACTCCAGAGATATCTCACGAAACGTGCTGCCCTTCGCACAGGCATCAATATCACGGGCAACGTTTTCAGTCTGGAGCGTTTGAGCGACTAACCTATTGTCATGGTTTTTGACCGCGATTCGAGCGGTACCCTGTGTGAGATTGGCGACGGCAATAGATGACGGCACGATCTGGCTAACCCCAATGTTACCACGCAGCGAGAAGACAATATCGCCAGGTTCAACCTCGGACCGACGATATTTTCGCGCAATTTCAGACGACGTCCGTTGCAGTGAGTCTATATCGAGAGGTTTATTCAGGTCTTGGCTCTTAATGTATGGCATACCTCCGGGGACGTGTTCTCCAGCTTGAACAATACCATAAGAAATTTTCTTCGATGCTATTGCCTCTAGCTCAATTCTGTTCCACGCCCCATCAAACCCCGGAAACCTCAACTCCGGCACGCTCTTGATTTTTTCCGACTTCACTGCGCACCTCCTTCCTGCCGAAGCCCTGCCACTTCCTGGTCAAAATCACTCACAAAAAGTTGGTCCTGCACGATGCGGAACTTCTCGAATTCAGATTCCGCATGCTGTTTGGCGAGTTCGGCGGTGACGCGACCCGCGTCTGCCAGAATAGCGCGGTCGGTAAACTCCAGGAAAGCATCCAGCCGTTTGGCCCAGTCCTCCATGGTCATGGGCATCTTCCGGCGGGCGCGGTCTTCAGCCAGTTCCAGATAAGCATTGACGATGCGGCCCAGGGATTCCAGCTCCTCTTTGGCAAGGTAGTTTTTGGCAACGACGACATCGGACTTCAGAACCTTTCCCGCCGGGGAGTTTTCCCAGTTCGTGAGGCCCATATGCGGCCTCTGGCTGTCGGCTCGCTCCACGATCAATTCCGCCGCCGTGTGGCCATGGATGGCGAAGTGGAGCTTATTCTGCACCTTGGCGAAGAAATCCCGCGTGGTGGGGGCGTCCTTGTTGTAATCCACCGCCGTGGCATAAACATCGGTGATCTTTTGGTAGAACCGCCGCTCGCTGAGGCGGATCTCGCGGATCTCCTCCAAAAGATGCTCGAAGTAGTCCTCCCCCAGGAAGGTTCCATTCTCCATGCGTTTCCGGTCCAGAACATAACCCCGGATGGCAAAATCCCGCAAAACCTGGGTGGCCCATTGGCGGAACTGGGTGGCGCGCACGGAATTCACCCGGTAGCCAACCGAGATGATGGCATCCAGATTGTAGAAATCCACTTGGCGCGCGACCTCCCGGCTGCCCTCCCTTTGAACTGTTCGGAATTTCCGAATAGTTGCCTCCCGGGTGATTTCTCCTTGTTCGTAGATGGTGGACAAATGCTCACTGATGGTGGGCACCGTGACATCAAAGAGCTGGGCCATCAGCTTCTGGGTCAGCCAGACCGTTTCGCTCTCATACCGGGCCTCAATGCTCTGATCCCCGCTCTGGGCGGTAAAGGTCAGAAACTCGGCGGTGCTGTTGCGAATGAGCTTTTTCTTTGGATCACTCATGGCTCAAAAGGGTGCCTTGATTCCCAGCTCCGCACAAAAGCCTGCGATGGCTTTTTCAGTCTCGCCCATTTCTTTTTCCAGGGCCACCAGCTTCCCGGCCACTTCATCCAGATCCACCTTCGCCTCTTCATCAAAGGTGTCCACGTAGCGCGGGATGTTCAGGTTGTAGTCATTGCCTGCGACCTCGCTGCGCTGCGCCACCTGGCTGAATTTTTCCAGGCTTTCCCGCTTCCGGTAGGTGCTGACGATCCGCTCGATGTGTGCAGGCCGGAGGTAATTTTGATTCCCGTCTTTTTCAAACCCCTGGCTGGCATCCATGAACAGGATGTCGTCCGGATTTTCCCGCTGCTTCTTCAGCACCAAAATGCAGGTAGGGATGCCAGTGCCGTAGAAGATATTGGCAGGCAGGCCGATGACGGCGTCCAGGTAGTTGCAATCCTCAATGAGATACTTGCGAATGTGCCCCTCCGCCCCGCCCCGGAAGAGCACCCCATGCGGCAGCACGCAGGCCATGGTGGCCCCGCTGTCCAGATGATGCACCATATGCTGCACAAAGGCGAAGTCCGCCTTGCTCGAGGGTGCAAGCCTGCCATAGGCACTGAAGCGATCATCATTCTCATGAATGGCGCTGGCGGACCATTGGGCCGAGAAAGGAGGATTCGCCACGATAGCCTCAAAGCGCAGGTCGGCATGCTCTGGGGCCGGATGCTCCAGGGTGTCCTCATTCTTCAGGTCGAACCGCTGATAATGGACCCCGTGCAGAATCATGTTCATGCGCGCCAGGTTATACGTCGTGGGGTTCATCTCCTGCCCGTAGAAGTGGCCTACGTCCTCCACCTCCTTCGCCACACGCAGCAGCAGGGAGCCGGAGCCGCAGGTGGGGTCATAGACGCTTTTGAGCTTCGTCTTCCCGGTGGTGACGATCTTCGCCAGAATGGTGCTGACCTCCTGCGGGGTATAGAACTCCCCCGCTTTCTTCCCCGCCCCGCTGGCGAATTGGCCGATGAGGTATTCATAAGCATCCCCCAGCACATCCGCCTCGGTATCCGCCAGCCGGAAATCAATCTTGTCCAGGTAGCTCAGCACTTTGGAGATCAGTTCGTTCTTCTGGCTCTCTGTTTTCCCCAGCTTTGACGAGCCCAGGTCCAGATCCTCAAATAGCCCTTCGAAGTCGTCCTCGCTGTCATGCCCCATCGTGCTGGCCTCAATGTGCTTCAGAATGGCCGTGAGGTCTTCCAGGATGAAATTGTCCGTCTTCCGCGCCCCTTTTTCAGCGATTTTATGGAAGAGTTCCGAGGGTTTCAGGAAGTAGCCCAGCCGCTCCACCGATTCCTGCTGAATAGCTGCCAGAATCTCTGTCCCCTCAGCCGTGGTCTCATCAAGATCATCAAACGAAAGACCGTCATTCTTCAAAATCTCGTCCGCAAAAAGGTGCATTCGCTCAGACAGGTATTTGTAGAAAATGAAGCCCAGGATGTAGTCGCGGAACTCATCCGCCCCCATCTTTCCGCGCAGGGTATTGGCGATGTTCCAGAGCTGGCTTTGAAGGGTCTTTTTGTGGTCTTCGGACATTTAAAAAGGAGAGAAGGTAACGTGACTTTCTTTATGTAAGGCTCGGCATCTCACCCTGGCAAGCAAGATGCAGGCAGAATGCAGGAACTCCTGCTTTCCCCACCCTCGCAGACCCTTGCATCAGCGCCAAAATGGGCGATATTAGACAGGATTCTCCGGCAGCGAAAAAGGGTGTGGAGGAGACCCGGAAATACTGGAGGCTTTCCCATGACTTCGTCTGGCATCTTTTCCCTCACACGGCGCGGGCTTTCAGCCTCGAGTCCAGGGCGGCGGCACAGGCCCGAAACGCTGCCGCGACAGGCAGCAGCCCTCCCCGCGAATCCCCAGGGACTTCCCATTTTCCCCACGGCGTCCCCCAATGGGGAAAATCATCCCCATCCTAAAACATTGGTTTCCAAAGCCTTAACTCAAAAAATCCCCAAATGGGGAAAAATTCGATTCCTTCCCCATCCCCATCGGCCACAGCGTCCCACGTCCCGCAGTGGCCCCTGGCGGGCGGATCTTTCTCGACAGGCAAGCAATAAATCGGCAGACCAGACGTCCTACCTTCGTGAGGAGACTGGTCTCCGGCACGTTTAACGCTTAGAAGTGAACGACATCCTGCGTTCCCTGTTCATACTTTCATCATGTCCACCACCCTGGAATCCCCCCCGCACACCGCCGAGAAAAAGGTCGAACAGACCGAAGCGGGCAATTACTTCGTCAGCAATTACCCGCCCTTCTCCTTCTGGAAGCCGGATCAGGTGCCCGTGATTGAGAACGTGCTGGCCAAACCCGCCCCCGCAGACATTCCCCTGGGCGTCTATTTCCACATCCCCTTCTGCCGCAAGCGCTGCCATTTCTGCTACTTCAAAGTCTATACCGACAAGAACGCCTCCGAGATCAAGGCCTACATCGATGCCGGGATGCGCGAGATGGAGCGCTTCGCCAAGCAGCCCTACATCAATGGCCGCAAAGCCCACTTCGTTTACTTCGGCGGTGGTACCCCCAGCTACCTCAGCATCCCACAGCTCACGGATCTGACCAACCGCATGAAGGACCTCGTCAGTTGGGATGGCGCAGCGGAAGTCGCTTTTGAAGCCGAGCCCGGCACCCTCAACGAAAAAAAGCTCACCGGCATCCGTGAAGTGGGCGTCACCCGCCTCAGCCTCGGCGTGGAAAACTTCGACGACCACATCCTGGAAACCAACGGCCGCGCCCACCGCAGCGGCGAGATCGAGAAGGCCTACCGCTTTGCCCGCACCCTCGGCTTCGAGCACATCAACATCGACCTCATCGCCGGGATGATGAACGAGACCTGGGAGAACTGGAAGGACACCGTGGCCAAAGGCATCGCCCTCGGGCCAGATGCCGTCACCATCTACCAGATGGAGGTACCCTACAACACCACCATGTACAAGCAGATGAAGGAGGAGGGCAAGGTGACCGCCCCTGTGGCCGACTGGCAGACCAAGCGCGACTGGGTGAGCTACGCCTTTGATGAATTCGTCAAAAATGGTTATACCGTCACCAGCGCCTACACCGTGGTGAAGGACCCTCAGCGCATCAAGTTCGTCTATCGCGATGCCCTCTGGGAAGGCGCGGACCTCCTGAGCTGCGGCGTGGCCTCCTTTGGCCATCTGGGCGGCGTGCATTACCAGAACCAGGCCGAAGTGGGCCCCTACATGCAGGCCGTGGATGCCGGGCAGCTCCCCATCTTCCGCGCCTATGAGACCACCCATGAGGAGCGCTTCGTGCGAGAGTTCATTCTAAAGTTGAAGTTAGGCCACAGCGAATTCGCCTATTACCAAAACAAGTTCGGCCAGGACCCTCTGGCCTTCTTTGCCCCCCAGCTCAACTACCTGCAAAACGAGGGCTTTGCCAAACTCACCGACAAGGACATCACGCTGACTCGCGACGGCCTGCTGCAAGTGGACCGTCTGTTGCACGAATTCTTCCTGCCCCAGCACCGCCAGTATGCCCGCTACACTTGATGCCGCCCCGCGCACCGATGCCGTCCGTGAGGATGATCTGGCCCCGCTGGTGTTCTTCTATGGCATCGGCAGCGCCCGTCCGCGTGTGACCTTTGTACAGCCCGACGAACTGCCGGAGCATGAGCGCTGGCTGCTGGTCCATGACATCGACATGACCCCGCGCCTGCGCGACGGCCACGGCTGCGACATTGACCTCGACGTGCATGCCAAGGCCCGCATCGGCAACTACCTCGTGCGCGCCAGCGTGCTGAACCGCCGCAGCGATGGCAAGCCCGTGGAGTTTGGTGCCATCGGCATCCATCTGGACCTGCTGCCCGAAGAGGCCCAGGCCCTCGTCATCGAAGGCCGCGTCCCTTTCGGCGCCATCCTGGAACGTTACCAAGTCCCCCACAGCAGCCACCCGCGCGGCTTCTTCCGCATCGCCGTCGATGCCCGCCTCGCCGAACTGCTGGGCGCCACCAGCGGCCAGATCCTCTTTGGCCGCTGCAACGAACTCCGCCACGGCAGCGGCCGCGTGCTGGCAGATGTGGTTGAGGTCCTGCCCCGGGGGATGTGATGTGGCCCCATTCGTCCCAACTTCTAACGACAGCAGTTGCATCCCCAGCCTGTAGCCTCAATGTCAGGAGTGTCCTTTGGAGAACCTTTTTTTGACCGACTCATCCTGCATCTCGACGGTACCCATGCAGGGCCGATGAACATGGCGGTGGACCAGGCGTGGCTGGAGCACAGCACGATTCCGGTGCTGCGCATTTATACTTGGGACCAGCCGACGGTTACCCTGGGCTATGCGCAGAGTTTGCCCAAGCTGCAGGATGCCCTGCCCGGCTGGCCCGTGGTGCGCCGCTGGACGGGCGGCGGCGTGGTGCTGCATCAGGAAGACTACACCTACTCTGTCATCGTGCCGCCGGCGGATCCTTGGTCGGAAACGACGGCCCTGGAAAGCTACCGGCGCATTCATGGCTCCCTGGCAGAGGCCCTGAGTCACAATGGTCATCCGGGTTGCCGGCTGGCCTTGCAGGAGGATGTCATCGAGGCCCCCTTCTGCTTTGTGGCTCCGGCGGTGCATGATGTCATCCGGGGACCGGTGAAGGTGGCGGGCGCAGGACAACGGCGGGGCAAGCTGGGGCTGCTGCATCAGGGCAGTGTGCAGCAGGTCATCCTGAAGCCCGAATTCTGGACTCAATGGGCCACCCGGCTGGCCAAGGAAGTGCTCACCGTGGACACCGCCCCCGAGCCCGTCCTGGCCCGTGCGACCGAACTGGAACAAAAGCGTTACGCCCTGACCGAATGGCTGGCCGAGCGCGATGACCACCTGCCCAGAGTCTGACCCTCCATGGAAACCCGGCTTCTCTTTCTCTACGGCACGCTGAAGCGCGGCGGGTCTAACCATGTTTACATGCGTGGGCAGAGGTTTGTGGCGGAAGCCAGCACCGCCGCGCATTACCGGCTCCATGACATGGGCGGTTATCCAGGGATGGTCAGCGCCGAGGATGGACTGAGCATCACGGGCGAGATCTGGGAAGTGGATGCCGAAGGGCTGGCGCGGCTGGATGAACTGGAAGATATCGAAGGGGGCGAATATGCGCGGGAGGTGATCCCGCTGCTGCCGCCTCATGAGGGGCTGCGAGTCGAAGGTTACCGCTACCTACGATCCGTTCAGGGTCGTCCGGATCTCGGCAGGATGTGGTAACTCGTCACCTCTGAGTCGTGGCACGATTGTAGTGGCATCGGTGAGAGGGTGAGGCTATCGGCGATGATGCTAGTTGAACGATTCAAATACACCATCTGGGCGGCAGACATGGCGCGGGCACTGAAGTTTTACACCGGCGTCTTTGGGGCCAAGGTCATCAAACAGAACGACTATGTAAGCGAGGTGGAGATCTGCCAGGGCATCCTGGCCATCCATGGCGGTGGCGAAGGTGAACGCACGTGGACGGGGCTGACCTTTCAGGTGCCGGATGTGGTGGCAGGGGCGGCGGAAATCGTGGCTGCCGGAGGATCGCTGACGCGGGAACCTCAGCCCGAAGGGGATGAACCTCCGCATCTGGCGATGTGCGCCGACCCGGAAGGCAATGAGATCATGCTGAGCCGAAAGCGGTAGGAGGGTGGCCGTGGACGGAGTTTAAAAGCCGCGCTCCTCTCGGGGACTGGGGCGAACGCTGGTCGAGGGGATGGGTGAACCTTTTGATACAGGATTCACAGGATTGCAGGATTTACACGATGGGCTGCAAGGGGCCAGGGCAAATTGATGCCCAGGCAGGTTCATTTGATGCTTTTTGTTAGGCGAGCGAGCGAGAGCGCCAGAGGACTAGCGCAGTCCAGGACGCTTCGCGGCGGTGTGGCTGCGCCCGCCAGGGCGTGGGGTTTGGGGGCTGCGGAGCGGGGGAAATAGGACCTAGATGCCGTCTAGGTCCTATGTCTGGGCAGCTAGGAGACTGGTGAGCTTTCGAGAGCGCCAGAGGACTGGCGCAGTCCAGGACGCTTCGCGGCTGCTGGGGGGTTATTTGCTGCTGCCCTTCCAGCCGCCGCCTAGGGCGCGGAGGAGCTGGACGGTGGAGGTGAGGCGCTGGCCGTCGAGCTGGGCGAGGGTGAGGCGGGTGGTGAGAACCACGCGGTCGGCATCCACGACTTCGAAGTAGCTGGCGAGACCTTTGTCGTAACGCAGACGGGAGAGGCGGCTGGTATCTTGAGCGGAGGCCACGGCGGCGGCGACGGCGGTGCGCTGTTTCTGGAAGGCTCTCAGGTCCAGCATAGCGTCTTCGACTTCGCGAAGGGAGGTGAGGATGGTCTGGCGATAGGTGGCCAGGCTTTCGTCATAACGAGCCTGGGCGGCACGCAGGTTGCCACGGAGGCGGCCACCCTGGAAGATGGGCACGGTGAGCTGTGGCCCGATGCTGGCAGTGCGGCTTTTCCATTCGAAGAAGTCTTCAGCCCCGACGGACTCCAGGCCACCGGAACCAGTGAGGCTGAAGACAGGATAGAAGTTGGCCTTGGCCACGCCGATGTCGGCATTGGCGGCACGCAGGGTCTGCTCGGCCGAGCGGATGTCTGGGCGGCGCTGGAGCAGGGTGCTGGGCATGCCGGCAGGGACGCGGGGAGGTGCAGGCAGGCGACGGTTTTTCGACAGGCCAAAATCGGAAGGCGCATCGCCACAGAGAACGGCGAGGGAGTTTTCCACCGCACCGCGCTGGCGCTCGATGGCGGCGAAGTCGTTCTTGGCGAGTTCGAGTTCCGTGCGCGCACGGGCGACGTCCATCTCGTTGGCGAGGCCGCCTTCAAAGCGGGACTGCTGCAGCTTGCGGGCCTCTTCGCGTAGGGAGATGGTTTCGCGCAGGATCTGCTCCTGATTGTCCAGGGAGGCGGCAAGGAAGTAGCTGCGGGCGACTTCGGCGGCGATGACGAGGCGCTGGGCGGCCAGGGTATCCACCGAGGCGTCTTCACGGGCCTTGGCCCCTTCGACACTGCGTCGCACGCGGCCCCAGAGGTCCACCTCATAGTTCAGGCCCAGAGCCGTACGGTGGCGGTCACGCTCAAGGTTAGGCAAGCCAGCACCGGAAGGGAGGTTGGCCCCGATGCTGTTGGCGGAGGAGTGTTCGTAGGTGGCGTTGTTCTGAAGATTGAGCTGGGGGAACCAATCGGCGCGCTGGATGCCGGTGAGGGCACGGGCAGCATCCACACGGGCGAGGCCGGCACGGAGGTCGAGGTTATTGGCGAGGGCGCGCTCCACCAGGCCATTGAGGGAGCTGTCGCGAAAGAGGGTCCACCACTGGTCCGGGACGGGGAGATCAGAGACATCGGCCCGCTGCTTCCAGCGTTTGGAGACCTTGGCCTCGGGAGACTGATAGTCCGGGCCGACGACGCAGGAACTGACGAGACAGACGGTGCCCAGAGCGAGGGCGACGGTGCGGCGAGGACGGAGTGAGGCGATCTGGGAAGAGGGGCGGGAAAACATGGGGAGGTAGTTAGAGATCGTCGCGGGCGATTTATTCGTTCATTTTTTTGCGGCTCGCATCCACAATAAAGACATCCATCTGCTGACCCACGAACAGAGCGGCAGACGCAGGTTTCTGCAAACGGTAGATGACCTGAAGTACGCGTGTGTCCACTCTTTCGGTCGCATCCCCCGTAAGAGATTTCTTGGGGATGACGAGGGGTTCGAAGCGGACGAACTCGAGATCGGCCTTGAGTTCCGGGTTGCCACGCACGTGAGCGATGGCGGCGGCCTGGGACTGGATGCGCCAGGCTTCATGCTCATCGACATCCGCCCGGAGGTGCAGGGGCGAGGTCTGGCCGAGGGTCATCCAGGGGGTGCTGGCGGGGGAGGCGGAGATGAACTCCCCTGCCCTGACCTTGAGCTGGAGGACGGTGGCATCCAGCGGGGCGGCGACGGTGCTGCGCTGAATTTCCGTACGGGTGACTTCCACCCGAGCCTGGGCCAGCCTCACCGCAGCCTGTGAGGCCTCGCGGCGAGCGCTGACGGTGGCGAGGGAGGTTTCGCGCTGGGTGCGCTCCTCCGCCGAGATGGCGCGGGCATCGTCCAGCTTTTCGGCGTAGTCGAGATTGCGCCGGGCCTGCATGCGTTCGGCCTCGGCCACGGCGAGCTGGGCCTGGGCTTCGGCAAGCTGGGCCTGAGCGACGGCGAGTTCGGCCTCGAGGTCGCGCGTGTCCAGCTTCAGCAGGGGCTGGCCTAGGCGGACTTCATCGCCGAGTTTGACGAAGACTTTCTCCACCACGCCGCTGCGGTGGGTGCCGACGGAGATGGTCTCGCTGCTGGGCTCCACCAGGCCGGTGGCGGCGATGGTGTGGGCAAAGGAGGTGCGTGGCGGCATGACGGGCGGCTCGGTGGCCTCTCGCCGGGGCTGGCTGCTGAGGACGGAGGTGACGGCCCAGGCAAAGCAGCCGAGGGCGACCAGGGGAAGAACGGGGATTTTCATGGGAGGCGAGGTTTGAAAAGGAGCGGATAGAAAGAGGCTCAACGACGGGACTCGGACCGGACGACGACGCCGTCATCCATGTGGGCGATGGTGTGGGCGTAGTGGTAAACGCGGTTATCATGAGTGACGACGATGACGGCGCGCTGGGGTGCGAGGGCGGCGGTGGCGAGGAGCTCCATGACGGACTCGCCCGTCTTATGATCGAGCGCAGCAGTCGGCTCATCGCAGATGATGAGGCGGGGTTCATGGACGAGGGCACGGGCGAGGGCCACGCGCTGCTGCTGGCCGCCGGAGAGGACCCTGGGCATGGCGGAGGCTTTGTTACCGAGGCCCAGGCGATCCAGCAAGTCGGTGGCCTTTTTCACGGCGAGGCTGCGTTTCATGCCATCGGCGATGAGGGGGACGGCGGCATTTTCGGCGGCGGTCAGCGAGGGCAGCAGATTGTATTGCTGGAAGACGAAGCCGAGGTTTCGGCGACGAAAAAGGATGCGTTCCTGCGCCTTCATTTCGGCATGGCGGGAGTCGAGCACTTGCAGGTCGCCGTCGCTAGGATCCAGCAGACCAGCGATGACGGAGATGAGGGTGGTCTTGCCGCAGCCGCTGGGGCCGACGAGGAAGGTCATCTCGCCGAGGCGAGCGTGAAAATCCACGCCACGGAGGACTTCGACACGGGCATCGCCCTCACCGAAGTGCTTGCGCAGGCCCTGGCACTGGACGGCCTGGGGAGAAGAGGGAGCATTCATAAAATTAACGGAAGACGGAGGCGGGCTCGAGAACGAGCACTTTGCGGACGCTGAGGAAGCTGACGGCGGCGACAACAACAGCCATGAGGACGCCCACCCCGGCCACGGCTTGCCACATGAGAACAATGCCCCGGGTGGCGAGATTGGAGGCAGTGGCCTCGAAGAACGCCGCCGCCATGCCGGTGCCGATGGCGTAACCGATGGCCCCGGCCACGAGGGCCTGAAGAAGCACCATGGTGACGAGACGGCCATTGGTGACGCCGATGGCCTTGAGCGCGCCGAATTGGCGAAGATTTTCCACCGTGAACATGTAGAAAGTCTGCCCGCTGACGGCCAGCCCAACAATGAGTGCAACAGCGATGGTGATGCCGAAATTGACCGGGATGCCGGTGTTCTTCATGTAATAGACGACGCAGTCCCAGGCGAACTCGGCGGTGGTGCGGGCCTTGAGACCGGTCTCGCGCTCGATCTGACGGGCGAGGGCTTCCGGACTCATTCCAGGCCGGGCACGAGCGAGGACAAAGCTGAGCTGGTTACGCTCGCGGCCCTGGAAGTTGATGGCCTCGCTGTAGCGGGCATGGATCACGGGAAAGCTGACGAAGGGGGCGCTGCAATCTGAGATGCCGACGAGGGTGACCTTGTGGTCATTGAGCTCCAGCACGCGGCCGAGTTCCATCGGCTCGCCGGGAAAGAGGAGGGCGTAACCGGCGCGGTCCATGATGATGCTGTTGGCTTCGCGCAGGCTTTCCCAGCGGCCGAGGAGCATCTGGCGGGGAGCGCCGACGAGCGTGCTGTCATCCACGCCGAGGGTGAAGGTGGAGGCAAACTTTCCCGCGAGAGTGCGGGCGGTGGGGTTGCCTTTGAAAAGACGCACGGCGTAGTCCACCCCGGAGACGCTGCGCACGCGGGTGAGGTCGGTTTCCTTGAGCGGTTTGGTCTGCTCGAAATACTCCGTGTAACGGTCCATGACCCAGACGTCGGCATCGGTGACATCGAGGATCTGGCTGCCGGTGCGCTTCATGATGCCGCAAAAGATGCTGACCTGGTTTTGCAGGAGGAAGGTGGAAAAGGCGAAGGCGAAGATGAGGCCGAAGTACTTCGCGCGATCCGACATGAGCATGCGCAGGGCGATGAAGTTCATGGTGCGACCTCCTGAGGACGGCGGTTCCAATGCGGGCGGCCCGCGCCGATGCCATCCTGCGTGGCCTGGGTGGCGAGGCCCCCGGCGGGTGCCTGGATGCAGAGGAAGTGCAGAGGTTCATCCCCCGTATTCCGCCAGCAGCGGATGCCCTGCGGGGCCACACGCACGCAGGAACCGGGACCGACGGCGAAGACGGCATCCCCCACCATGAATTGGCCGCTGCCGGAGAGGAAGATGTAGAGCTCTTCATTGAGCCGGTGGCTGTGGCAGAAGGGCATGCCCTGCCCTGGGGCCATGACATTGGCCGAGACCTCCATGCCAGTGAGTCCAAGAAGCTCCTTCAGGAAGAGCTTTCCCGAAACGCCGCCGAACTCCTGCTGGGAGAGAGTATCGAGACTGCCCCAGTTCAGGTGCTGGAAGCAGAGGCCGGAATCGGATAAGCGTGGAGAGGCAGTGGAGAGGGCGCTCATGAATAAAGGTCGTTTATTGACTAATGGTCATTTTAAGGGCAAAAAAAAGTCAGGTGTCCGGGTACAGCCAGGAGGTGGCATTGGGGAAGACTTCCTGAACGATGCGGCGGTCGGTCGCGGCGTAGTCGTGCTCGTGGAGGAGAGGCTTCCAGCCGAGGCCGTCGCAGACGATGTCCTGATTGAACCGGACGGAAAGCATGGGGCTGGTGATGCCGGCCTGGACCCTGAGCTGGGGCTCCTGGCCCATGAGGTGGCTGCCGACGGTGACGGAGACGAGGGCGAAGGTGGCCTGCTCCGGCGTGAAGTGGGTGCGGGGCATTTCACCGAGGGCCATGGCCTCGACAATGATGTGATTGAGCACGCGCCAGCAGCGGGCGCCCTGGAAGGCATGGGCCTGGCGGCGGGCCTCGCTGGCCTTTTCCCAGAAGGAAGCGGACTTCAGCATCATCTCGACATGGAAGTATTCTGGACAACTGACGGCGAACTCGCAGCAGGCAAAGCCGATGACCCGGCAGCGTTCGCGGGTGAGGCCTTTGAAGTTGGAAGACTTTTCAAACAGATCGGCACGCTGGCGGAGGGAGGCGGTGGCGACGGCGAGGACGAGATCTTCCTTGGACGTGAAGTGCTGGTAGAGGGTGCCTTTGGAATACTCGACCGCCTCGGCAAGCTGCTCCATGTTCCAGGCCTGGAAGCCTTTCTCGAGGAGGAGGCGGCGGGCGTTGGTGAGGATCAACTCCTCACGCGCCTGGAACTCGCGTTCCTTGCGGGTAGGGGTGGACAAGATCCCAGACATGGGCGGAGTATTCAATATTTTGACCAACGGTCAAATACTTTCCAAAAAACATCCGGTCATGGTGACCGGATGTTTTCGAAGCGGGGGATAGATGGCGTTCAGCGCGGCCCGCCGATCTGGGCCTGGCCACTGAGCTGAGGCGCGGTCTTCACCGTCTGACCGGGCTCCGGAGGCTGGGCCAGGAGGAAGAAACCAGCGCTCTGGAATCGACCGTCCGAGCGGCGGACGAAGGTGCCCTGATAGGTGGCGGTGCGGACGAGGGTCTTCACCGGGTTTGGAACGGTAAAGGTGCCGGAGTAGTGGCCCACGGGATTGGCAATGAGCTTGAAGGTGACGCTGTTCGGATTGCCGGTCAGGGTCTTATCAACAATGACTGTCTGGACGACACCGGTGGTCTTCAGGTTGCGGATGCTGAAGGTGAAGGACTCGATCCCGGCCTGCAAGGAGCCGCCTTCTCTGAGGGAGAGGACTGCATTGTTGTTATCCTGATTTCTGAGGCCACCAATGACACCACCGCTGGCGGGAGGCTGCCATTTGCCACCGAAGAGGGTGAGTTCGATCTCATCAAACCCGGCGCGGTAGGCGAGTTCCTTGGACTTGGCATCGGCGGCCACCTTCTTCCAGAAGAGGGAACCATTGAAGCCGTTGCTGTCGAAGTCTGTGCCAGCAGGAGTGATGGCGGTGAAGCCCGCGAGGTAACCCTGGGTGAGGGTGAAGGCGGAGTAGAATGGCACATCGCCCTCCGGCCCGACGATGGAGGAGAAGGTGAACTTGCCACCATCGGCGGTGCGACCAACAAACGCCACAGTGCCTGCAGTGGTAACGGTGGCGGCACCAAAGCCGTTGCCCTGCGGGATATCGAGAATACCGACGAGATCTTCAGGAATGTCCAAACCGAAGGTGTAGCTGCCTGCGTAGCTGGTGGCTGCCAGATCGGAGCTACCGACCTTGGGCTTGGCGACCCAGGGGTTGCGGTAGCCTTCGATTCCGGTGCTGCCTCCGTTGAAGGGATCATCCAGGCGGCCTTCCATCGCCTGGGAGACGGGCTCGTCTGCATCGCCACTGAGGACGAACTGGACGGTGAGATTTGGCAGGCCCTTGCGGACAAAGCTGACGGTGGCCTGGCCTTCGGCTGCGGTGGCATCGCCAGTGATGAAGAGTTGGCCCTTCCCGGTAAGGGTGGTGGTGCCGAGGATGAGCTTGGCGGTGTAGGCGCCCTTGGTGGTGACGGCGACATCAAAACGGCCACCGAGCGGCGCGCCGGCCGATTCATCTGGGCTGACCAGACCGACGTAGTTACCAGCGAGGAAGGCGGGCAGCGCGACGACTTCTTCAAAGATGCTCACGCGAATGATGCCAGTGGTGAGCGGGGCGCTGCCGTCTTTCGAAATGACACAGGTGTAATCCCCGGAATCGAGGGCTGTGGCGTTCGGGATGGTGAGGGTATCAGTGGTCTGGCCGATGGGGTCTCCCTCTTTCAACCAGGCAAAGGTAAGGCCGGTGCCTTGATTCAGCACCTTGACGCTGACAGTGGTGCCTTCAGCCTGGACGATGCTGCGGGCGGAGGTATCCACGACGGCGAGGTCGAAATTGGCGATGAGCGTGTCGATGCTGTTGCGCACATCCACACCGTAGGTGCCTGCATCGGTGAGCTTCACGCTGGCGAAGGTGTAGGTGGGGAGGGTGGCCTTGGCGATGTTGGTCGCGCCTTTGCGCCACTGGTAGGCCAGGACGGGAGTGCCGGTGGCAGTGCCATTAAAGACCACCCTGCTGCCGAGACGGGCGAGCTGGGAACCGGGGGCCTGAACAAAGACAGGCGGGCCGTCGTTGTCCTGAATGGTGAGGGTGTGGACGTCGTCATCACCGGTGGTGACGCTGACGACGGAGGGAGTGCCCAGGGTGAGGATGACGGTTTCATCGGCATCCAGCGTGAGGTCGTCGCGGATGGCGACATTGACCGTGGCGCGGCTCTGGCCGATGAAGAAGCTGACGGAACCGGAGGCCGGGGTGGTGACAAAATCTCCGGTGGCCCCTTCAGATGCTGTGCCGCTGACGGTGAACGGAAGTGTGAATGCCTCCGTCGCAGGAGAGGTGAGAACGACCTCAACCGCCACGGTGCCTTCGGATTCCTGGTAAGAGCTTTCGGTTTCGTCAAAATTGGCAATGATGGCCGGGGCGGTGCCGAGGGTGGTGAAGATGCGGACGAGGCTCTGACCGGAACCGAGGATGTTTTCGGCCTCGACGATGACGGCGTAGCGGGAGCCGAGATCGAGATCGGTCAGTTCTTCAACCACGGTGACGGGGGTGCTGCCGCTGCCGATGATACCGAGATCGATCTCTGTTTCATCTTCGCTGCCGGTGAGCTTGATGAGCTTGAGGACGGCAGAGGTGGAGTTGCCGTTGGGATTGATCTTCACGGTGACGGTGGCGGAGTCTTCCGTGATGCTGGCGATGGACTGAAGCTCGACGATGGGGAACTCGGGGATGTCGAGCACCCAGACGTCGTTGTTGCTGTTGGCCCCGTTGGTGCCAGCGAAGATCATGAGATTGCCCTCGGCATCCGTAAAGGCGGAGGAGCCACGGCGTGCGCCGGGGGTGGAGGAGGGCGATGGCACGCCAAGCTGGCCGTAAGAAGCGAGGCCATTGAGGGCGGAGGAGCCTTTCAACCAAGTCCACTGGTACTCTTCGGTATCAAAGACCCAGACATCATTGAAATGACCGCTGCCCTGGCCGCCAAAGAGGAGGAGGGAACCATCGGAAGCGAGCCAGGAGGTGGCACCGGCGCGGGCCCCTGGGACGGTATTCAAGGCGTGGTCGCCGAGGGTGCCGTAAACGCCGACGGCATTGACAGCCTGGGAGCCGGAGATCCAGGTCCATTCATTGGAGATGAAGTCGAACTGCCAGAGGTCGTTCAGGTTGCCCAGCTTGGTGGCATTGCCACGGCCATTGCCGCCGAAGAGCCAAAGGTTACCGCTATTGCCCACCCAGGCGGCTGCGCCGGAGCGGCCACCGGGAACATTGCTGCTGGAAGGCTGGCCGAGAGCGCCATAGACGCCGATGGCATCGAGGCCGTTGCTGCCGCTGAGCCAGGTCCACTGGCCGAGAGCGATATCAAAGGCCCAGAGGTCATTGAGGAGGCCCACCTTGACGCCGGTGGCGGGAAGACCGCGACCGCCGAAAAGGAAGAGACGGCCCGAGGCATCCTTCCAGGAGACGGCATTGGTGCGTGCGCCGGGGGCATTGAGAGCATTGGGCTGGCCGAGGCTGCCGTAGGTGCCAGTGGCATTGGCGGTGCTGGCTCCGCCGACCCAGGTCCACTCATTTTCAGTCAGGTCATATTTCCAGAGATCATTGAGGAGACCCTTGGTGGCATTGGTGCCGCCGAAGACCCAGAGGACGCCATCATTGTCCTGCCACATGAGGGCACCGCTGCGGGCTGGCGGGACATTGGTTTCAGAAGCTTCGCCTTTGTTGCCGTAGCTGCCCGGGGCATTGACGTCTTTTCCGCCGCTGATCCAGGTCCACTCGCCGCTGGCGGAATCATAACTCCAGAGGTCGTTGAGGACGCCGGTCTTGGTGCCTTCGCCATAACCCAGACCGCCGAAGTGATAGGAGATGCCGCCGGAACTGCTGACGCTGGCAGCCTCGGTTCGGGCACCGGGCTTGTTGGCAGGGGCAGCTTCACCCACTGTGCCGTAGATACCGCGCTGCTTGGGGAGGTTGTCACCATCCACCCAGACCCAGGAGGGGATGTCCTGCTGGATCACGATCTGCACTGTGGCGGCGGCCGAATCGGCATTGCCGTCATTGACCTTGAAGGTGAAGGAATCGGTGCCGACGAAGCCCGGGCTGGGACGATAGGTAAAGCGGCCATCTGAGAAAAGAATGACGCTTCCGGAAACGGGCGAAGCCACCAGAGAGAAAGCGAGCGAATCATCGTTGCCATCGGTGCCTTCAAGCACTCCGGCAATGATATCGCCTGCGCGGCCGTAGATCTCCGTCGGGATGGCGACAGGGGCCTCATTTGGCGGTGGCTCGCTGATCGTGATGTTAATCGTGGCCGGAGCGGAGGTTTCGGGGCCGTCATCGGCCACGAAAGTGAAGCTGTCAGCCCCGAGCTGACCGACATTGGCGGTGTAGGTGTAGTTGCCGTTAGCCTGGACCTCGACGACGCCCTTGGTCGGATCAGTGACCTTGGCAAAGGTCAGCACGTCGTTATTGGCATCGGAGGCGGTGAGGACGCCATTTTTCGGCACGCCAGAGAAAGCGGCGAGCACGCCATCGTTAGCGATGGGGGCCACGTTTGAGGACGTGGTGGTCAAGATCATCTGGTACATCGCCAAAGGGCCGCTGCCCTGACCATAGTCGTGGGAACCTGGGCCGACCGAGCCGGAAAGGATGGCGGAGACACCGACAGGATTGATGGCCACTTCCAGGACGGAGGGCGGCAGGGTCTCCGAATCGACCGGAAAGAGCGTGTTCAGACGGATGAGCAGGTACTCCGTGGCATTGGTGCGGCTGGCACCTTTGTAGCCCCAGAAATAGATGGGGCTGCCACCGTATCCAGGGCGGACGGAGTTCCGGGTATCGAAATTCAGTTGCGCCTCAAAAGCTCCGGCCTCGCCGAGGCTGTCGAGGGCAAAGTCTGCGCCGAAAGGCTGGAAAGCGGCATTGAGGCCAGCGATGTCCCCGGCGGTGGCTTTGTTGGCGACTTCGATTTCTGAGAGGCCATTCATTCTCCCGACCACGCCACGGCCCGCCGTGCCCGCGATGCGGACGCCAGCCAGATCGGCAATGCCATGGTTGCCATTGCCTGCCGGGTTGTAGTTGGAAACCGTCAGCGAGGCACCCTGGCTGCTACCGATGAGCACAAGGCAACTGCCGAGGAGAGAGAAGAGTTTCTTCATAATCAAAGGAAAATCAAAAGGAGGGAGAGCGGAACCAGATCAGAAATTGCCCTGGTTCACCTGGATCTGGGTGGGTGCGCCACGGCGGAAGATGATGTAGGCACCGTCTGGAAGGGCCACGCCGGACTGGTCTGCAGAGCCTGCGCCAATGCGACGCCAGCCTGCGCCAGTGAGGCCGCCGCTGGAGTAGTAATACTGGGAGTAGCCCTGGCCATTCCAGATCAGCACGAGATCTGACTGAGTGGAAGCGATGCCGGAGGCGAGGCCCGTCTGCAGGCCGGAATTGCCCAGGGTGCGGCCTTCGGTGGAAGGGGTATCGCCTGCGGCATTCACGGGGCAGAGATTGGCGACCAGATTATTGCCGGTCTGGAGATTGACCATGGTTTTGCCGGGCTTGATCTGGCCGACGATGACGACGGATTTAGCCGAGCGAGCGCGGATGGCGATGCCGCCGCTGAATTCGAGAGGGACATTGGCTTGATCTGCCGCGCCCTGGCCGACCTGACGCCAGCCGACGCCATTGGAACCGCCCGTGGAATAGTAATATTCATCAAAGCCGGTGCCATTAGGAAGCTGGATGAGGTCTGCCGTGGCAGGATTTTCGCTGCCGGTGAGCAGGGCGGAATTGGTGGCACCGAAGACATCGGCGAGGGTCCAGAGCTTCCACACTTTGATGGTGGCGCCATCGGCCACACCTGCGGGGACGGCATCGGCGAGGACGATTTCATTGCCCGTGGCGACCGTATCCACGATGGCGCTGGTGAAACCGAGGCCGGTGCCTGCGCTGACGATCTCGACGGTGTGAGAAGGCAGGGAGCCGGGGTTGAACTGATTATCCGTGAGGGCCACCTGAGGAGCCCCCTGAACGAGGATGCGGGTGCGGTCGCCTGAGACATTGACGACAGCCTGCAACTCCATGGAAGGCAGGAGGGCAAAGCCGATGAAGTTGGTACCGGCCTGGAGATTCAGCGTCAGGAAGCCCATGACAGGCGTGGTGACGAGGGTCTGTGCGAGGGCCGCAGAGGCAATGAGGCAGGTGGCTGCAAGGCAAAAAAGTCGTTTCATGGTCATCAGCAAAGTTGAGAGAAAGGAGAACGCCAGAATATCCAATGTGCTAGTCTATGACATTGCCTGACAGAAGTTGAGAATATTTTTCAGAAAAAACTGGAACATAACCACCCGTTCTCACAGGGCTATCACCCTGAAATCGGACATCTGTTACAGAATTACCCTCAAATTTACTTCTTTTTCGGAACTTTTCCGTCAGGTAATGGGGTGGGGAGGAAGGCCAGACGGAGAGACATCCTGCAAGACTCGGAAAGAAAGGCTGCTATGGATTCGTGTCTCCACGTTGCCTTTTCCGCCCTCAGCTCACCCTCCCATGTCCGATACCGCTGCCGCCGCCGCCTTTGTCTCAGGTTATCAAAAACTCAAAAAAGCGCTCAGTCGGCGCATCGTCGGGCAGGAGGCGGTGATTGAGCAGGTGTTCATCGCCATCGCCGCCGGGGGGCACAGCCTGCTGGAAGGTGCGCCAGGTCTGGCCAAGACGCTGCTGGTGAAGTCCCTGGCGGATGCCATGCACCTGGGCTTCCGCCGTATTCAGTTCACCCCGGACCTGATGCCGGCGGACATTACGGGCACGGAGATCATCCAGGAAGATTCGGAGACCGGGCGGCGGAAGCTGGTGTTCCAGCGCGGCCCCATTTTCTCCCAGATCATCCTGGCGGATGAAATCAACCGAACCCCGCCGAAGACGCAGGCGGCCCTGCTGGAGGCGATGCAGGAAAAAAGCGTGACGGTGGGCCAGGAGACCTACATTTTGCCCAAACCCTTCTTTGTGCTGGCCACGCAGAACCCCATCGAGCAGGAAGGCACCTATCCCCTGCCCGAGGCGCAGAAGGACCGATTCCTGTTCCTGATCAAGGTGGACTACCCGAGCCGTGAGGAGGAACGCGAAGTCATCGCCCGGACCACGGGCGGGGTGCAGGAAGAGATCGAGGCGGTGATCACTGCCGAAGAATTGCAGGCGGCGCAGGCCCTGGCGCGGCAGGTGCCGGTGCCGGACCATGTGACGGACTTTGTGCTGGATCTGGTGCGTGCCACCCGGCCCAACGAGCCCGATGCCCTGCCCTATGTCAAAGAAATGGTGGGCTGGGGGGCGGGACCACGCGCCAGCCAGATGCTGGTGCTCGCAGGCAAAGTGCGCGCCCTGCTGCAAGGCCGCACGCACGTGACCACGGATGACATCGAAGCCCTGGCCCTGCCCGCCCTGCGTCACCGCATCGTGCCCACCTTCCATGCGGAGGCTGAAGGGGTGACGGTGGACATGATCGTGAAGGAGCTGATCCACAAGATCAAGAAGCCGGGAGCGAAGGTGCTGTGAAGGTGCCACCCCTGCGAGCAAATGAAGGCAAGTGCTGAGTTCTCAGTGCGCAGTGCTCAGAGTGCAAAACGACATCGAGACGTGAGTATGAAAGAAGCAACGGATACAGCCTTGGGGTTTGCGAAAGCCTTTTGGCAATTGAGGGTTTATCAAAAGACGCGGCTTCTGCAGGGATCTCTTTTTGAGGTATCGAAATCATTTCCGTCGGAAGAGAAATGGTCGCTAACCGACCAGATGAGAAGGGCTGTGCGCTCGGTAGGAGCCCAAATTGCAGAAGCTTGGGGGAAGCGGGATTACGTCAAACACTTCCAAAGCAAGCTCAGTGATGCCGAAGCTGAAAACCTGGAGACTCAACACTGGCTGATCACTGCTGTGGATGCAGGGTATCTGACCGCAGGTGATGCCCGCTCTTATTTTCAACTTTCTCAAGAGATCGGTCGCATGCTGGCGAGCATGACTCAGCGAGCCGATGAATTCTGCCCTGACTGGAAATCATCCAAGGTCAGCGAACCCTCGATGGAGTTTTTCATCGAATCCCATGAACTCTCCGATTTCCCATTCAGTCTGAGCACTGAGCACTGAGCACCTCCCCCCATGGCCACCCTTTCCTCCATTCTCGAAGCGGAAGACATCACGAGTCTGCAGAGCCTGCAGCTCTTTGCGCGGACGGTGGTGGAGGGTTTTACCACGGGCCAGCATGCCTCGCCGCATAAGGGGTTCAGCGTGGAGTTCCGCCAGCATCGGCCCTATGTGCAAGGGGATGACATCCGGCGTCTGGACTGGAAGATCTTTGGCCGGGCGGACCGTTTTTACATCCGTGAATTTGATGAAGAGACGAACCTGCGCGCCACGCTGGTACTGGATGCGAGCGGCTCCATGAACTATCGCGGGCAGAAGGGCGTGCTGAAATTTGACTATGCCCGCAAGCTGGCCGCCGCGATGGCCTACCTGCTGATGTCGCAACAGGATGCGGTGGGACTGGTGACCTTCGACACGAAGATCCGCGACTTCATCCCGAACCAGACACGCATCACTCATCTGCATCACATGCTGGAGACGATGATCAAAACGGAGCCGGGCAAAGACACAACGCTGGCCCCAGTTTTGGAATCGCTGGCCCAGCGGCTGAAGCGCCGGGGACTGGTGATCCTCATCAGCGATTTCTTTGACGATGCCGCCTCCATCCTGAAAGCCATCGGCGTGCTGCGCAAAAAGGGCCATGAGGTGATCGCGATGCAGCTCTGGGACCGCGATGAGCTGGAGTTCCCGTTTGGCCAGTGGTCGCGTTTTGAGAATCTGGAGAATGCCGAAGACTCGCTGCTGCTGGATCCCGCCACGGTGCGGCTGCGCTACATGGAGGTGCTGAAGACTTTTCAAGGACAGCTCAAGGAAGGCTTTCGCAAACATCAGGTGGACTACCTGAGCCTGCCCACGGATGAATCCCATGCGGCAGCTTTGCGGAGTTACCTGGCGCTGAGGATGCGATGAGAACGGAACGCGCATGCACACCTCCCCACCAGCCGCAGACCTACCGGAACCCGAAAAGGGCGACCGGGTGACGCTTTTGCAGGAGGGGAGAAAAACCCGCACGACCAACTCCTTCAAAGACGGCCAGTATGAAAGGCGGGTCGCGGCACTCGGAGACGCCAGGGATCTTGGCGAGTTTGAATCCGTGGAAGCCGCCGCGGCCACCGCCATCCGGGCGCTGGAGTCAGATCCCAAAGCGGTCTTCATGGTGATCGGCAGTGATGGCCGTGTGCTTGCCATCAAACTCAATCGTGAAGTTCAGCAAGCTCTGGAATTCAAAAAGGGACTGGCAATCAAAGCCGTCCTCTTCCTGGTCTGCGCCCTTGTCCCGGGGATCGTTTTTTATTTAAATGCCGAACAGCCTTCGGTCACCGACACCGCTCTTTTGGTCACCTTCATTTATGCGTTGTGCTGGTTGTTTGGGTTCACTCAAAACGTGGTGGAGGCGGGCGTGATCGCCTGCATTCTCATGACTGTCATCAGCCTGTCCTTCCCCATTCGGGACGCCATTTCAAAGGCCGTCAGGAAACACCAGGAACAGCGCGCTTTGCCTGCCCCACGATAACCTTTTCCTCTCCCTCCCTTGACCTTTCTCAATGTTTTCCTTCTTGCTGGCGCGGCTGCTTTTCTGGTGCCGCTGCTGATTCACCTGCTGAACAAGCGGCGGGTGCAGACGGTGCGCTGGGGGGCTATGCACCTCCTCCAGGAGGTGATGCGCCAGCGGAAAAAGCGGAAGCTGAACATCGAGCAATGGCTGCTGCTGGCGGTGCGCATTGCGATCCCGATCGTGCTGGCGCTGTGCCTGGCGCGGCCGGTGCTGACGGCGCTGCGTTCCTTTGGCCTGGGCAAGACCTCGCTGGTGATGCTGCTGGATGATTCCTTTTCCATGCGGGCCCCGGCCCCGGGCGGCTCCCCAGCAGAGCGAGCATGGCAGGATGTGGGCCAGGTGCTGCAGGCGCAGCCCAAGGGATCCGACGCACAAGTGGTGCTGGCAGGGGGCAATGCCCGGCGGCTGCTGGACCAAAGCACCAGCACGCTGGAAGTGATCCCGCAACAGCTCGCAGAGACGACCAACCAAGCCGGGCCGGTGAAGGTGAATGAGGCGCTGCAAACGGCAGTGGCCTCCCTCTCCAGCGCACCCAATGGAGCGCGGGAACTGGCCATCGTTTCCGACTTCCAGTCCAGTGACTGGAAAAGCGCCGCCGATGGGGCGGCCCTGCCCGCGCTGGATGCCCTGATGAAGCAGGAGCCGAAACCGCAGGTGACCTTTTACCGCCTAACCAGTGATCTGACTGAGAACCTAAGCATCGCCAGCGCCGACCTTTCCGCGCTGGTGGTGGCGGAGGAGCAGCCCATCGGCCTGCGGGTGCGCATTCAGAACCACGGCAAGCGCTCCTGGCAGGATGTGGCGGTGCATCTGGAGGCGGACGGTGCGCGGCTGCGGACCTCGCGTGTGACGCTGGCCCCGGAGGGCGAGGCGCTGATCAGCTTTACCCACGCTTTCACGAGCATCGGCGATCACTCCCTGGCCGTGCGGCTGGAGGGGGACAGCTTTGCCGATGACAATGCTTTTTACTCCGTGGTGCAGGTGCGCAATCAACTGAATGTGCTGCTGGTGGACGGTGACCCCGGCACGGAGGCCCTGAGCGGTGCGGCGGACTTTTTGGAACTGGCACTCACGCCTTATCAATCCGCCAGCGCCAGCCTCAAGGACCTCATCCGCATCACCAAGGTGGAGGCCAAGCGGCTGCGCGAGACGGACTTTCGCGGACAAGAAATCATCGTGCTGGCGGATGTGGACCGGCTGCAAGGCAACCGACTGAGCGAACTGGACAAGTTTGTGAAGGCAGGCGGCGGACTGATCGTGTTCACGGGTCCGCATTGCGACCTGAACTGGTATAACCAGGAGTTCTACCGCAAGGGCGAGGGCCTGCTGCCCGCCGGCCTGAAGGGTCTGCAACGTGCCACCTCAGCAGCCCCGGCGCGCATCCTGCAACAACGGCTCACCCATCCGGCTACGGTTTACTTCAATGATGCCCGTGGGGGACGGCTGCAAGAAGCTGGCTTCCAGGCCTGGATGGAACTGGATACAGCCCAAGACGCTGGATCGAAGCCGCTGCTGATGCTGGATCGCGGCACGCCGCTGTTTTTGGAAAAAGCGAGGGAACGTGGCCGGGTGATCCTCTCCGCCACGACGGCGGATGCTGAGTGGTCTAACCTGCCGCTCCAACCCTTTTTTGTGCCGCTGATGCAGCGTCTGGTGACCTACCTAGCCACGCAGAGCACCGTCACCGCCTGGGATCAAGTGGGCGCACCGCTGCGGGTGGTGATGGCCAAAGAACGCGCTGGGGTGGAGTACACCCTGCGCGATGTGACCAGCCAGACGCAGACACTGAAGGTGAAAGCCGAAGGCGACCACGCTCTGCTGGAGTCCCCCCCAATCACGAGTCCGGGCATCTATAAGCTGACGCAGGGGAACAGCACGCGCCTGCTGGCCTACAATCTGGACCCGGCAGAATCCAACCTGGCTCCCCTGCCCCAGGAGCAGGTGAAGCAACTGGCCGAGCGGTATGACGCGGCCTTTGTGGAGTCTTTCGATGCCTGGCAAAAGCTGGACCGCACCCGCCGCCATGGCAGTGAACTGTGGCAGCCGTTTCTCATCGGGCTGCTGGTGCTGCTGTTCTTTGAGGTGCTGCTGCAGCAGAGGATCGCGAGGGGGTAGAGGGATTTGAGCGTGAGGGCAGGTTCAGGGGTCGGGATTTGGCAAGTCCCGTGGTTTGGGGAGTCTTTAGAGTGGACGAGAGCTGGGGGAATGGGGCGGGCTTTTTTAACAGGATTGACAAGATTCCAGGATTAACAAGATGTTTGGCAAGGTGTCGGATGGGGCGGGTTTGTTCGGTCTGTTGGTGTCTAGCCTTTAGGCAACTCCATGACGTGCCGAACCTTCTCCAGATCGCCTAAAGGCTAGACACCAGCAGAGCTGGCGGGAACAGAGGGGTAGGCCGACCCAAGGTTTGAGCCCAAGGAGCGTGACTTGCCAAGTCCCGTGGTTTGGGGAGTCTTTAGAGTGGACGAGAGCTGGGGGAATGGGGCGGGCTTTTTTAACAGGATTGACAAGATTCCAGGATTAACAAGATGTTTGGCAAGGTGTCGGATGGGGCGGGTTTGTTCGGTCTGTTGGTGTCTAGCCTTTAGGCGACTCCATGACCTGCCGAACCTTCTCCAGATCGCCTAAAGGCTAGACACCAGCAGAGCTGGCGGGAACGGAGGGGTAGACCGACCCAAGGTTTGAGCCCCAGGAGCGAGACTTGCCAAGTCCCGTGGTTTGGGCGTGTTTGGGGTGGATGGGGGAATGGATCCAACTTTTTCAGTGGATGTGCATTTGGTTAGGCGGAATGATTCATCCATCTTCTACCGGATATCTTTTTGCCATTTTCTGGGAGGCAGGGGCTGGAGAGTGGCGCAGGTTTAGGGGCAGGGACTTGGCAAGTCCCGGTCCCTGGGGGCGGTGGGGAAGCTCGTTTGTGTTAGAGCGGGCGGTGGATTCCGGCGTCCCTTCAGGACGCGACCTTGATTGACATCGTTGGTTCGATTGGGGTCCGGTGGTTCTCGGTGGCTGCGCCACCTTCACCACCGGCTACTTTCCGGGCTCCCTCCGGGAGCCGAGGTCGGAGTGGCGGGTGCGGAATTCCGCAGAAGGGAGGCCTTTTGGAAGCTCAGGGGTAGGTGAGCTTTTCGAGAGCGCCAGAGGACTGGCGCAGTCCAGAACGCTTTGCGACTGCGGTGCCGCTGCGAGCGTCGAGGCGAAAAGGTGAGGGCAGGTTCAGGGGCCGGGACTTGGCAAGTCCCGCTCCTTGGGGGGCGGTGGGGAAGCTCGTTTGTGTCAGAGCGGGCGGTGGATTCCGGCGTCCCTTCAGGACGCGACCTTGATTGACATCGTTGGTTCGATTGGGGTCCGGTGGTTCTCGGTGGCTGCGCCACCTTCACCACCGGCTACTTTCCGAGCTCCCTCCGGGAGCAGGGGCTGCGGTGGAGGGTGCGGAATTCCACAGAAGAGAGGCTTTTTGGAAGCTCAGGGGTAGGTGAGCTTTTCGAGAGCGCCAGGGGACTGGCGCAGTCCAGGACGCTTCGCGACTGCGGTGCCGCTGCGACTGTCGAGGCGGAAAGGTGCGGACAGGTTCAGAGGCCGGGACTTGGCAAGTCTTGCTCCTAGGGGGGCGGTGGGGAAGCTCGTTTGTGTCAGAGCGGGCGGTGGATTCCAGCGTCCCTTCAGGACGCGACCTTGATTGACATCGTTGGTTCGATTGGGGTCCGGTGGTTCCCGGTGGCTGCGCCACCTTCACCACCGGCTACGTTCCGGGCTCCCTCCGGGAGCTGGGCCGGAGTGGCGGGTGCGGAATTCCGCAGAAGGGAGGCCTTTTGGAAGCTCGAGGGTAGGTGAGCTTTTCGAGAGCGCCAGAGGACTGGCGCAGTCCAGGACGCTTCGCGACTGCGGTGCCGCTGCGACTGTCGAGGCGGAAAGGTGGGGGCAGGTTCAGGGGCCGGGACTTGGCAAGTCCCGCTCCTTGGGGGGCGGTGGGGAAGCTCGTTTGTGTGAGAGTGGGTGGAGGATTCCGGCGTCCCTTCAGGACGCGACCTTGATTGAAATCGTTGGTTCGATTGGGGTCCGGTGGTTCTCGGTGGCTGCGCCACCTTCACCACCGGCTACTTTCCGGGCTCCCTCCGGGAGCAGGGGCCGGACTTGGCAAGTCTTGCTCCTAGGGGGGCGGTGGGGAAGCTCGTTTGTGTCAGAGCGGGCGGAGGATTCCAGCGTCCCTTCAGGACGCGACCTTGATTGACATCGTTGGTTCGATTGGGGTCCGGTGGTTCCCGGTGGCTGCGCCTCCTTCACCACCGGCTACGTTCCGGGCTCCCTCCGGGAGCCGAGGCCGGGGTGACAGGCAGTTACACAAAAAAGCGCGTCCGCCTTTGCAGGGGGACGCGCTGTGGAGGGATCCGGGTGGGATCAGAGATTATTTGGCGATCTTCTCTTCAGCTTTGGCGGTGGTGGGGCGCTTGCTGGTGAGTTCGAGGAAGTCACGCATGATGTTGACGGTTTCGAGCTTGGTGGGCTCGAGGCCGTAGGGGAATTTAGAGAGCTCGGAAGCGCCTTCTTCGCCATCGGCTTTGGCGGCCATTTTCATGCCGGTGCTCTGCTCGCGGGTGAAGGCAGACTCGGGGACGAGTTCGGCAGCATCCACGTTGTCGAGGGTGAGGTGATAGGTTTTGAAACCATCCTGCTTGAGCTTCTCGTTGAGGGTTTTGACGCGGGTGGCGCGCTCAGCTTCCTGCTTCTCGCGGCGGGCCTTGGTTTCGGCGGTTTCTTTTTCGCGTTCGGCCAGGCTGAGGACGGCGGTGTTGCGGTCGATGCGCTCTTTCAGGCGCTTGGACTCATCGAGGATGTATTGGAACTCGGGATTGCTGTTGAGACGGCCGGTGAGGCGGTTGCGCAGCTCTTCGAGGGGGTAGGGTTTCTCGGTGATGAGGCTGTATTTGCGGGCCGGGATGGTGTCGTAGGGCAGCGGGTTGTCGGCAGAGCCTTCACCGATGTCGAGGACGTCGCGGATGGAAGGCAGGACGAGATCGGGCTCGACGCCTTTAAGCTGGGTGGAGCCGCCAGCGATGCGGTAGAACTTCTGGATGGTGACCTTGAGATTACCGGCGCGGCTTTTGTCGCTGAAGAAGGGCATGAAGCGGTCCACGGGCAGGATGGTCTGCACGGTGCCTTTGCCGAAGGTGGACTTGTCACCGACGATGAGGGCGCGGCGGTAGTCCTGAAGGGCGGCGGCCAAAATCTCCGAGGCGGAGGCGCTGGTCTTGTCGGTGAGGACGATCATGGGGCCGTCGTAGAAGGCCTTGGGCGTTTCGCATTCGCGCCAGGAGATGGAACCGCGCCAGTCTTTGGCCTGGACGACGGGGCCGGAAGGAACAAAGAGGCCGGTGAGGCGGATGGCTTCCTCCAGGGAGCCGCCGCCATTGCCGCGAAGGTCGAGGACGAGACCGTCGATCTTTTCCTTCATGAGGCGAGCGAGCAGACGCTGGACGTCATCGGTGGTGCTGACGGTGCCCTCTTCCATGTCGGCATAGAAGGAGGAAAGATTGATCCAGCCGATCTTCATGGGCGGGCCCATTTCGGAAGGCGTGAGGAGGAGCTCGGCGTTGGCGAGCTTTTCCTTCAGTTCCACCTCGCCACGAACGATGGTGATGATCTTGGTGGCGCTAGGATCGTCAGCCGGATTGACACGCAGGCGGACGGTGCTGCCGTCCTTGCCGCGGATCATGTCCACGATCTTCTGCAGCTTCATGTACTTGGTCTCGACGAATTCGGCATCGCCCTGGGCCACGCCGGTGATCTTGTCATTGAGCTTCAGCTCGCCCTGCTTGTCGGCAGGACCACCGACGACGATGCCCTGGATCTGGGCAACGTCATCCACCAGGCCGAGAAGGGCACCGATGCCGACGAGCTTGTGCTTCATCTGGATGTTGAAGTTGTCGGTCTCATTGACGCTCATGTATTCCGTGTGCGGATCGTAGGCGGCGGAGAGGCTGGAGAGGAAGAAGTCCACGACGTCTTCCTGGTCGTTTTCCTCGATGCTTTCGAGAAGGCGCTCATAGTCCTTCATCACGCGCTCTTCGGCGGTGAAGGGCTTTTCTTCCTTGGCCGGGGCGGCGGCAGGCTTGGCGGCAGCGACGGCTTTGTCGGCCTCTGGCTTTTTCTCGCCTTCAGGCTTTTTGTCAGCGGCGGCGGTGTCGGGCTTTTTCTCAGCTTCCTTTTTAGCCTTTTCTTCGGCCTTCTTTTTGGCGTCTTCGGCCTTGGCTTCATCGGCCAGCTTTTCCTGGAGGAGGTTGTCCTCAAGGATGTCGAGCCAGATTTTGTCCTGCTCCGCCTTGTCTTTCGGATAAGGGGCCGCATCGCGCTTCAGCTCAATGGTGCGGGTGGAGTCGAAGGTGAACTTGTGGTCCTTGAGGGTCTTCTGGGTGAAGTCGATGCGCTCCTTGACGCGCTGCTTGTAGATGTCGTAGATCTCAATGGCGGGGCTGATGTTGCGCATCAGGACGTGGTCATCGAGGGTCGTGTCATACTTGCTCTTAAAACCATCCACATCGGCCTGGGTGAAGAAGACGTGACGGAAATCGAGCAGGTTCAGATAATTCTGCAGGAGCTTGGCCGAGACTTCGTCATCGAAGTCCCGGTGAGAGTAGTGCTGACTCTGGAGCATGTAGGCAACATGCATGGCTACTTGACCAAAATTGGTCTCGGCGCGTGCAGGCGTAAATGCCAGGGTGATGGTCGCCAGGCTGGCGGCCACGAAGGACAAGGGATGACGAGTCATGGGGGTTTGCTGTCTAATTACGCATTGCAGCGGGAGAAATCGTCAGCAAATTTGCCGTTTGCCGCTTGAAATGTCCACAGGTTTCCCACATCAGCAGCAGGTTATGTTGCAATTGGAAACCTACACGGGCGGAATTGTCGAGACTAACGGCCATTTGCTGCGCCTGCCGCGATTTAACCTTTTGGTGGATGCTCCGCAGGGGGTGGCAAGGTGGCTGGAAAGCCAGAATGTGAAGGTGGATGCTCTGTTTTTGACCCATCAGCACTTTGACCATGTAATGGATGCAGCGGCGGTGAAGGAGGGCCATCAGTGCCCGGTGTATGCCTGGACGGAGTTTGACCGGAACCTGACCCTGGAGAGATTCTTCGGGGCGATGGCGGGCAGCGCTTTTTCCGTGCCGGAATTCACGGTGGACCATGTGCTGAAAGACATGACGGAGGTGGAGGCCGTGGGCCAGACATGGAAGCTGCAACACATTCCGGGGCACTCGCCGGACAGCCTGTGCTTTTGGCTGGAGGAGGCGGGCGTGCTTTTCAGCGGGGATGTGATCTTCAGCGGCAGCCTGGGGCGGTCCGACTTCCCTGGCGGCTCGCACCAGCAACTGGTGACGGGCATCCGTGAGAAGCTATGGGCCCTGCCTGCGGAAACCCAGGTCTTCTCTGGCCACGGGCCGGACACGACGCTGGGCGAGGAGCGCGAGACGAATCCGTTTTTGCAGTAGCTGCGTCTTCTCCAGGCCTAGGGCTGAGCGCCTTCGAGTGAGGCCCAAGCCGGAAGCGCCGTGGCAAATTTCATCCGTTCCTGGTTCAAGGGATGGATGAAGCTGATCTGCCAAGCGTGCAGGCACATGGGAGAGGCGGCGATATCGAGGGTCTGGGTGTCGCCGACGGTCTGGCCGGGGAGATAGACGGGATCTCCCACGATGGGGTGGCCGAGCTGCCAGAGATGGATGCGGATCTGATTGGTACGGCCAGTGATGGGGCGGGCCTCGACGAGGGCGGTGCCATCGGCCTCGCGGCGCAGCACGCGGAATTCGGTGCGGGCTTCGCGGCCGTTTTCTTCATCCACCTCCCGGCTGCCCATGGCCCCGGGGACATCACTGATGGGAGCATCGGAAATGAAGGTGTCGCTTTCCGGGTGGCCCTGGATGCGTGCGAGATAGACTTTTTCCACCTCACCCCGGGAGAACTGGGGCTGCACGAGCCCGGCGAAGTGACGGGTGCGGGCCACGACGATAAGGCCGGTGGTATTGGCATCCAACCGGTGGCAGGGCCGGGGTTTCTGGGGCTCATACACCTCGCCCAGGATATAGTGGAGGGTGTTGCGATTGAACCGGCCGCCGGGGTGCATGGGCAGCGGGGCTGGTTTTTCCAAGACGACGATGGCTTCATCCTCATGCAGAAGGCGGATGTCCGCATTGACCTCGGGCTCGACCAAGCCGGGCAGCAGGCGGAGGTAGCGCTCCCCTGCCCCGACGATCTGGGTGGGGGCGACGGGGCGTTCGTCCTTGTCCAGGATGCGCTGGTTTGCAAACCGCTGCAGCAGCTCCTCCTGCGGCACGTGAGGGAGGATGGTGACGAGGGTTTCCAGCAACGTGAGGCCATCGCAGGCGCGGGGGACATTCAGCGGCTGCTGGTGATCGTAAGGGGCGCTGCCGGGCAGCGGATGGGTGAGGGCGTGGATGGCGGCATGCCGTGAGGCGATGTTTTCCTGCATCTTTTGCTCCGTGGTCTTGAAACAGTAAGGGCAGGAAACATGCTCGACAAAACGCGGGTCTTTCTGGTCCTCGTCCGTCAGCGGGGACTGGCACATGAAACACTGGACGGAATCGGTCTCGGCCAAGCCAGGGTCCACACCGACGCGCTGATCGAACACGAAGCAGTCGCCATCGTAATGAGCGCCGCCGACTTCTTCGAAATATTTTAGGATGCCACCCTCGAGCTGCCAGACTTGCTGGAAGCCTTCACGCTCCATGAAAGGGGCGGCTTTTTCACAGCGGATGCCGCCGGTGCAGAAGGTGACGATGGGCTGTTGCTTCAGTTCCTCCGGCAGGCGACGGACGGCCTCAGGGAAATCGCGGAAGCTGTCCACGCCAATGATGTGGGCGTTTTTGAAGGTGCCGAGCTTCACCTCATAGTCGTTGCGGGTATCCAGCAAGGTGATGGGGCGGCCTTCATCGAGCCATTGCTTGAGGGTTTTGGCCTCGATGCGCGGGGAAGTGTATTTGGCGGGTTCGATGCCTTCGACTCCAAAGGCGATGATCTCCTTTTTGATGCGGACGAGCATGCGGCGGAAGGGCTGGTGAGCGCTTTCGCTGAACTTGGGCGTGAGCGTTTCCAGGCCGGGGAGGGCGCGGAGTTCGGCCAGGAGGAGATCGATTTCAGGACGGAGACCGGCGACGAAAAGATTGATGCCCTCGGTGCTGAGCAGGATGGTGCCCTTCAGCCCCCAGGCCTTGCACTGGGCCACAAGATGCTCCCGCAGCGACTTGAGGTCCGTGAGGGTGGCGAACTGGTAAGCAGCAATGTTGGTGATGACGGGCGATGGGGCGGTCTCGGGCATGGGGGCGGGAAAAGTGCGGGGAAAGAGGGGAGCGCATAATGCCGCTGGGTGCAAGGGAGGAGCGGTGGGCGGATGCTGGGAGAAATGCGGTGTTTTTTGTGGGGGGCAGCGAGTGAGCGGACGCGGCTTGGGGGAATGAAGTGGGCTTTTTTTACAGGATTGACAGGATGGCAGGATTAACAAGATGGGTGACAACGGGGCCTAAGCCAGGGGCGGACGTGGCCGGGTGAGCTTTTCGAAAGCGCCAGAGGACTGGCGCAGTCCAGGACACTTCGTGGCGGCGGGGTGGCTGGGCCTGCGATAGTGGCACAAAAAAGCGCAGCCCTTTGGATGAAGGGCCGCGCGGATTTGGGGTGAGGGAGCCTGAGCTTAGCTGACTTCGAGGCCGAGGTAGGCTTTGGCGTTGGCGTAGCAGATGTTTTTCACCATGCTGCCGGTGAGTTCGTCGTCCTCTGGGATGAGGCCGGCTTCGATATCGTTGCCGAGGAGGTTGCACAGGGTGCGGCGGAAGTATTCATGACGCGGGAAGGACATGAAGCTGCGGCTATCCGTCAGCATGCCGATGAAGCGGCTGAGGAGGCCAAGGTTGCTGAGGGCATTGATCTGCCATTCCATGCCTTCCTTCTGGTCCACAAACCACCAGCCGGAGCCAAACTGGACTTTGCCGGGCGTGGTGCCGTCGGCGAAGTTTCCGGCCATGGTGCCGAAGACGTAGTTGTCGGCCGGATTGACGTTGTAGAGGACGGTTTTCGGCAGCGAGTTTTCGGTGTCGAGGGCGTCGAGGAAGCGGCTGAGGCTCTCCGCCTGGGGATAGTCGCCGATGCTGTCGCAGCCGACGTCGGCACCCACTTTTTTGGCAAGGCGGGAGTTGTTGTTGCGGACGGGGCCGAGGTGGAGCTGCATGGTCCATTTGCGGCGCGCATTCAGCCGGCCGACGTGGAGCATGATGTGGGTGGCGAGGAGCTCGTGATCTTCCGGGTAGAGGCGCTTCGTGCGGTGGCTGCGATAGCGGTCAAAGATGCGGGAGGCGGCGGCCTCGGTGGAGAAGTTGGCGTAGCAGCGGTTCAGGCCGTGGTCGCTGAGGCGGCAGCCCATGCTGTGGAAGAAGTCGTGGCGCTTTTCCAGGGCGGTGAGCAGGGCGCTGAAGCTGTTGATATCGGTATTTGCGGCGGCGGCCAGTTTGTCGCACCAGAGGTTCCAGGCTTCGGGCTGCTGGACGGCGAGGGCTTTGTCTGGACGGAAGGTGGGGTAAACGCCGATTTCAAAGCCGTCGTCCGCGCACTTTTTGTGCCAGGCGAGGTCGTCGGTAGGATCATCGGTGGTGCAGAGGGCGCGGACTTTCTGGCTGCGCAGGATGCCGCGGGTGCTCATTTCTGGGCGGGCCAGCGCGGCCTGGGTCTGCTCCCAAATGGCGGGGGCGGTCTTTTCATTGAGCAGCTCATCAATGCCGAAGTAGCGCTTCAGCTCAATGTGGGTCCAGTGATAGAGAGGGTTGCGCAGGGTGTGGGGGACGGTCTTGGCCCAGGCGAGGAATTTTTCGCGGGGGGTGGCATCGCCCGTGATCAACTCTTCAGGGATGCCGTTGCAGCGCATGGCGCGCCATTTGTAGTGGTCGCCCTCGAGCCAGATTTCGTGGAGGTTCCGGAACTGGCGGTCTTCGGCGATGTCCTTCGGCGGCAGGTGGTTGTGGTAATCCAGGATGGGCTCGTCTTTGGCAAAGGAGTGGTAGAGGCGGCGTGCGGTCTGGGTGGACAGCAGGAAGTCATCGTGGATGAAGGACATGGACGGAGGTTGGGTAGTAGGTGGGGGGTGAAGTTCCGGCTTGGTAGGTCGGTGATTTCACTGCATCGTGACGCGATGACGGGCAAAGGCAACAACTTAGACACATCAGACCTCTGGAGATGGTTTTTTGGCCTTCTCTTAAGTGTGGGGCTGACCTCCTGCTCCACGGTGGGTTTTTACTCGCAGGCGCTGCGCGGACAGACGGAGATCCTGAGCAAGGCGCGGCCCGTGGCAGAGGTGCTGGCGGACCCGACCTCGAAACCGCTGCTGAAGGAAAAGCTGACGACGGTGGCGAAGATCCGCCAGTATGCGCAGGAGGATCTGGGCCTGCCTGCGGAGGGGCAGTATGACCGCTACACCAACCTGGGCCGCCGCTATGTGGTGTGGGTGATTTTTGCCACGCCGGAATTCAGCGTGGAGGCCAAGCGGTGGTGGTACCCGCTGGTGGGGAGTGTGAAGTATCGCGGCTTTTTCCAGGAGGCCAAGGCGGAAAAGGAGGCGGAAAAGCTGCGTGCGCAGGGCCTGGATGTGTATCTGGGCGGGGTGGAGGCCTACTCCACCCTGGGCTATCTGCGGGACCCGCTGCTGAACACCTTCCTGGGCCGCGACGATGCCTCCCTGGCGGAGCTGATTTTTCATGAGCTGACGCATCAGCGCGTCTATCTAGCGGGAGACACGGACTTTAACGAGGCGCTGGCCACGGCGGTGGGGCGCGAGGGCACGCGGCGTTGGCTGCGGTCGCAGGGACGGTGGAAGGATCTAGCGCAGTATGAAAAGGAGATGCGGGTGGAAAAGGAATTCATCCGCGAGGTGCTGCAGACTCGCACGGAGGTGGCGGCGCTATATGCGCGGAAGGATCTGGATGAAAAGGCGATGCGTGAGGGCAAGCAAGCAGCCTTTGCCCGCATGAAGCTGCGGCTGGAGGCGATGAACCGCCGCCAGGGCGGGTCGCTGAAACTGGACCGATGGTTCCAAAAGCCGATGAACAATGCGCGGCTGAACACGCTGGCCACCTACTATGATCTGGTGCCCGCCTTTGAAGCGCGGCTGCGGGCACACGGGGGCGACATCGAGGCCTTTCTGAAGGAGATGGAAGGCCTGAAGCCCCTGGCACCAATGGAACGCCGCGCAAAGATCCAGCCCTCCCCTGCCCGATGAAGCGCTGGCTGCTGCCCATGATGCTGGCCGTGCTGACCGTTGGTGTGTACGTAGAAAGGGATTCATTGCGAAGCTTTTTGTTAGGCAGAGGACCACATATTCCGGCGGAGATAATGCGGGAAGAGCAGGCACGGCTGCGGTTTCGTGGGCTGGTGGAGGGGGATGCCCAGGCACGGGTGCTGGAGGCGGCACGCATCCGCGAGCGACGGCTGGCGGACGTGGCCTTTCAGGCGGATGTGGGTGTGGCGCTGGGCCGTGAAATGCAGGCCTGGCGGCGACAGTGGGAAAAGGGCGAGGAGCGCGCGCAAAGGCTGGCAGGCCAGGGCCTGACGGAGGCGGAGATGGAACGGCAAGTGCGCGAGGCTCTATTGGATGAGGCTTGGCTGGAGCGGCAGATGGCAGCGACGACGGAGGTGAGTGAAACGGAACTCCAGGCCGCCTACGTGGCGCGGAGGGAGGCCCTGCGGCTGCCGCAGGTGCAACGCGTGGCGCATCTTTTCCTGGCGCAGAGCGGGCCGCAGGCGAAGGATCGCGGGCCGGAGATACGCCAGCTTCATCAACGGCTGCTGGCTGGGGAGGACTGGGCCGCGCTGGTGCTGGCGCACAGTGAGGATGCCCGCACCAAACGACAGGCGGGGGATCTGGGCTGGGTGGGCGCAGCGCGGGCTCCGGAGGCCTTTACCAAAGCAGCGCAGGGCCTGAAGCCGGGGCAGATGAGCGCCCCTGTGAAGACGGCGCTGGGCTGGCACCTCATCCGTGTGCAGAAGCGCCAAGAAACGCGCCTGCCGACGCTGGCGGAGGTGCGGGAGGAACTGGCGGCCCTGCTGCAGGATGAGAAACGGCAGGCTGCCCTGGGGCGGATGGCCAGGGAGCGATGAAGCCTAACGAGAAGTGTGATTGGCGATGATTCAAGGATGTTCACGCCAGGATGATGGCGGAGCAAAGTCCTCACATGCGGGTCCAGGGGCCACGCTCAAGGACGATGGGAGGCACGAGGGTGCGCCAGTTTTCATCGCGCTGGAGGATCATCTGGCGGACGTCGGCACTGGTCTGGAAAATGCTGTCATCGAGGCCGTTTTTGATGGGGTGGACGGAGCCGGTATCGAGCAGGTAGTTCAGCAGGTGCTGCTGCTCGCGGGTGACGCGGGCATTCCAGGCATTGCGGATTTTACCCGTCATGGGATCACCGGCGGGGTAGACGTAAAGGCGCACCTGATTGCGGAAGAGACGGCCAAAGGCTTCCATGAGACCGCCTTCCAGATCGGTGTACCAGCGTTCATTGAAGAGCTCCTCAAACAGGGGCAGGCCGAGGATGATGCCGATGGGATCGCGGGTGTGCCGGGCGAGGAAGCCGCTGAGGCGGTGGAACTCGGCATATTTGGAAATGAGCACGTTTTTGCCCAGGGACTGCAGGATGTCTGCGCGGGCCAGGAAGTTGTCATACTCGACGGCGCAGTCCTCCATGCAGAGGAGGTTATGCATGGTGATCTCGAGGATCTCGATGTGGTTGTCGGCCAGGGGGCCGAAGTCCTGGACGAAAGCCTGCCCCCCTTGATGCAGCATGTCCAGATTCACGCGGGTGATGGGATCAAAGCTGCCGCGATTCAGCAAAACAGGGCGTTTGTAGAGGACATCGGAGGCCTGGCAGATTTCGCCATTGGCTCCAAAAAGGGCGGCATCGGCAAGATCGCTGCGAACGAGTTCCAGGGCGACGAGGCGGTCTTGAAAAACCGGGGCTTCGAAGGCAGGACCGCTGAAGTCCACCATATCGATTTCCACGCGCCAGCGCGAAAGCTCATCCATGAGGCTGTGGAGGAAGGTGGGCAGGTGGTCGCGCAGATGGTAGGCGGCGTAGAGGAGATTGACTCCGAGGATGCCCAGGGCCTCGGCCTGACGGGCATTGGTGGCATCGGTGAGGCGGACGTGGAGCTGGATGTCATTGCAGGGCCCCATGGGGTCTGTTTGAAACCGCAGGCCCATCCAGCCGTGGCACTCCTCCTTGGTATCGCGAAAGCCTTTGGCGCGAACGGTATTGGCCAGGGCAAAGAAGGTGGTCCCCTGCCCGCGCTTTTCGGCGAGGCGCTCATGCACGATCTGGTATTCGTGATCCAGCATGGCCACCATGCGCTGGCGGGAGACGTAGCGGGCGCTTTTGCCGTAGATCTCATCGCTGAAGGTCATGTCGTAAGCGGACATGGTCTTGGCCACCGTGCCAGAGGCCCCGCCCGCGCGGAAGAACCAGTTGGCGATCTCCTGCCCAGCGCCGATTTCGGCAAAGGTGCCATAGACCTTGTGGGCCAGATTGATCTTGAGAGCTTTTTCCAGGGTGCCTGGGCGGTCTGAGGGGTTCCCATTCATAGACAAGCTAGCGTACGCAGGACGAGCGAAGGGGGAAGTGGAGATTCTGTTTCATGAGTGCATCTTTTGAATTGACGACAGCCCCAGTGTCGCGCTAATAGTCTCACCTGCTCGCACTGCGGGAAGACAGTTTTGGTGAGATGGCTGAGTGGTCGAAAGCATATCTTTGCTAAAGATACGTAGCCTTACCGCTACCGAGGGTTCGAATCCCTCTCTCACCGCCACTGTCCCGGTCAAGCCTTGAAATACAAGGGCTCGCAAAACTTGCTTCGCCTGCAATCAGAGAATGGCACACCCAGATGAGCCATCAGTAATTGCAAAGACGCTGACTCAACGGCTGAAATTCTACCGCATGCGAAAATCTATCCTCGCTGATCCGGTCAAGGAACTGCATGAACGGTATGCAAATGAAGCACTCTCATTGCTCAATGAGGACAAGAAACAAAACAAACCTCTCCGCCGAAAAGCAGCCGTTCGCCCCGGCCCTCCGATGAGTCTGAATGTTCGACCTCGGATAAGAGGCGGCAAGAGGTGATTCCAAAAACAGCCTGACCTTGTACAGGCGTTCACACATAAACAGACGTATATATGTGAACATGAACGGCAAATGTGCAGCCTAGACGAGTTCAGAATTTAGAGAACCTGCTTTAGTAGGAAACTGGCAAGGTCCGCAACCATGAAGTGGAGTGTAATGCTTATTTTGCATCTCGGATGCCGACAAAGAATTTGCCTTTGTGATACTCGTGTGTGATACAAGCCGTGATGTGGCGATTCTTTAACCATTGAAAATCAATGACTTTTGCGGTGTGCCGGAGTGTCCCTCTCTCACCGCCACTGTCTCAGCCAAGCCTTGAATCACTTCGGCTTGAGAAAGATTGCTTCACCAATCGAAGGGGCAGCAACCATGACATAGCGCCAAGGTGCCAGCAGTTGAATCTTGTCTTTCAACCCTATCCGGCAAGCTCATGCAGCCCGCCATCATACTCCGTCAATGGGAGGATTCCGATTTGGAAGCGTTTGCTTCGATGAATGCGGACACAGAAGTGATGCGGTTTTTTCCACGCACGCTGACGGCTGAGGAATCGCGGCAAACCTTGCAGCGGTTTCACCAGGGCATTGAGCAGCGGGGATGGGGCCTGTGGGCCATCCAAGCCGATGGGAAATTCGCGGGTTTTGCGGGCTTGTCGGAACCCAAATTTTCGGCGCACTTTACGCCCTGCGTAGAAATCGGCTGGCGTTTGCGCCAAGAGTATTGGGGACGGGGTATCGCCTTTGCAGCGGCCCGGCAGGCGGCAGATTATGCCTTTTCGGTTCTGCGCCTGGATCAGCTCGTCTCCTTCACGGCAGCGAGCAATCTAAGGTCCCGAAAACTGATGGAGCGCCTGGGTTTTTCACACGATCCACGCGATGACTTCATGCACCCTTCGCTGGAGGAAGGTCATCCTTTGCGTCACCACGTTCTCGACAGAAAAACTTCCGCTTCGATGACAGCGGACGTTTTGCCCAACGGGTGGTCATTCACCCAGCAGGGCGAGGCGGCGGGCTTTCCAGTAGGTGGCGAGGTGGTAGAGGATGCCGCAACTGGAATTGTGCAGGTAGTCGGTTTCCTGGATCATTTTTTGCAGGGCGGTTTTTTGCTCGGCAGAAAGGGTTTCAGGCTTGCTCATGAGCAGGACGAGGGCGGATTCGCCAGCTTCGCGGGTGAGGTGCCAGATCTCGCGGTATGCGCCCCACTGGGGGACCTGGTAGCCCTTTTGGTCCTTCCACACGGCGACCTTGCGCCAGTCCGGGCCCAGCATGCGCATCTCTTCGGGGCTTTTGGTGGCGATCTTTCCAGCGACCCAGGTGAAGCGCTTGAGGGCCAACTCGCTGACGTGGGCGATGCGCGCATGGAGGGTTGCTTTGAGAGCGGCCTCGGGCTCCAAATCATGCAGCAGCTCCAGCGAGCACTGCATTTGCAGAAAGGCGTAGGCGGGCTTGTGGGGATCGGGCGAGGCGGATTGCGCGGTGGCCTCGACCACATACTGTCGCCACATTTTGCGGTAGCGTTCATCGCGGGTCACGTCCCAGGCGGCGGCGTAGATCATGGGCAGGCGGGCGGCCTCATGAGCCTGGACATTCCACATGCGGCAGATGCCGAGCGGACAGCGTGTGCCATCGGCACGGCAAAAGTCATAGTCGTTTTCAGGCGTGACGAATTCGATCATCCGCTCGGCCACATCGGCCAGGATGGTGCGGATTTGCTGGCGAGTGAGATCGGTGGAGAGCGGGCTGTGATAATACTGCCACAGGCCGTGGACGAAGTGGGTGACCTGATCCCGTGAGGAATTGATATAAACGCCCGTGCCATCCTGGGGGCAGACATTGCGAGCGACGAAACCACGCACGCCATGCACGGTGACGCAGCGGCGGAGGCCAGCAAAGGCGCTGGCCGCACGGTCGCGCAGTTGCTCGTCACCGGTCACGGCAAAACGATCACAAAGGATGCTGAGCATGGCCCCGCCCAGGATCGCGCCATCCTCCATGCCGGTGCCGTAACCGCAGGGGTTGGGGTACTGGCGTTTCACCTCATCCGCCGTTGGGAGATGGGCCTGCTCCTTGCCCTTTTCATAGCTGCTGAGGTAGTCGGCAAAGGTCTGTACTTTGTCGAGGTAAAAGCGACTCCACGCCATGTCCCAGGCCTGATCCATCGCGGGAGAAAGAGGCTTGGATGTCGGGGCCGTCTCGGCAGCCAAAGAGAGGGAACTGAACAGAACAATTAGGGGGAGGAGAAAACGAAACGGCATCGGGAGATGTGTACGGGCGCGAAGAGGGATTTCCAACTGGGAATGTTCTTTAGCCACCGGGAGAGCTGGGCTTCCTGAATGGAGGCTGGTTGCCCATCCTGGATCTTCCCGATGCTGATTTTGACACGTGATATTACTGTCACACAAGTGAGGTTTCGTGGCGGCGGAGCGAGGCTGAGGGCTTGATTTCAGAAGGGGGCGGCAAGAGGGGCCTTGGGAGGGGCACGGCCTGTGTCGAAACCTTCACTTGGGAATTGGCCGATCTGGAGTTTGAGGCGGGTGATGGCGTCTCTGCCCCAGTTTTTTGCGATCAGCCTTCGTGGCCTGATGTTCAGCCTTGTCTGCGGCTGGACAACATCGGCCTGTGGGCATGGGGATTACCATGAAGTGGTGGCTGAAATTGAGGCAGCGCTGAAGAAGGAGCCGGAGAATGCGGAGCTGCATTTCCGCCTAGCGGTGGCCTGTGAGGAGCATGGGGAGTGGAGCTCGGCCCTAGTGGCACTGGAGCGGGCGGAAAGGCTGGCTCCAGGCAAACATCCGGTGGCGCTGGTGCAGGGACTGGCGCTGGCCAAAGGCGGGCAATGGCAGGCGGCGGAAGCGGTGCTGGGAGAGTTTCTCACCGCGCATCCCAGCCATGCCAAGGCGCTGACGGAACGAGCGCGGGTGCGGCTGAAACTGAAGCGGCCAGACGAGGCGATGCGGGACTTTCAGGCGGTGCTGAAAAGTGCCCGCGAACCTGAGATGGAAGTGTTTTTGGAGACAGCGGTGGTTTGGGTTTTGCAGGGAGACCGGGCCGAAGCGGCGAAGGTTTTGAATGAGGGCCTCGTGCGGCTGGGCCCACACCCGGAGCTGCTGGAACGTGCGCTAGAAATGGCCGTGGCGGAGGGCCAGTTTGAGGTGGCCATGGGCCATCTGGAGGTGCTGAAGCAGACGAGCGCGCAACCGCAGGTGTGGCAGGCGCGGAAGGCCGGTCTGCTGGCCCAGGCGGGCCGCCGGGACGAGGCGCAAACGATGTGGCGTGAGCTGCGAGACCACCTGTTGGCCCTGCCAAATCTGGAGCGTGGCCAGCCCCACCTGAACCGACTTTTGGAAGAAGCGCAAACGGCGCTGGGTGAGCCCCCCGTGCCTGCCGTGGTGCAGGCACCGCCAGCCGAGGCCAAGCGCCCCTTTGCCACGCCCTAACCTATTTTACTCCCGTCAGTCCCCTCCCCCCCCGATTGTATGATTCGCCTGCACTGCCTTCTGGCTGCCACCTTTCTTTTAATCCTGAACCTGCCTGCCCAAACCACGGAGTTTGGCGGAATCACGGTGATCCAAAATGATGCGGGCAACGCGGCGACCTCCGTCAGCCTAACCAAAACTGCGGGTAGCTCGCCTTACTTCACCCTTGAAGGCGGCAACCGGGGTGACTATGAGGTGAACTTTGGCAGCGGGGTGGATCCCAGCGTGGGTGTGATGATCCCCTGCGTGGCCCAGCTTTCACGCGACAACACGGCGCAGGGAGACAGCATTGGGCGCTTTTATGCGACGGCGGCGTTTGGTCCGAATGACGGACTGGCGGATTACACGGTCGCACTTTTTAGCGCCCCTGCGGGTGGGGAGGTGAATATGGATGTGGCCTTTGGATTTTTCCCCTACAACCGCTGGATCGGCGGCATCGCCCGCAACACGGTGAACAATGGCGAGCTGACGGAGCTGGTGGGAAATCCGGGGCTGGTGATCAACACGCATTTCACGGATCTGGCGACGCCGAGCGGGCAGTACACGCTGAATCTGAATGCGCTGACAGGAAACAGCGCGGCGCAAAACGGCATCCTGCTGGTGGCCGGGGCGCGGAATGAGGACAACTATGCGCTGTCGCAGGCGAATGCGAACGGCAGCTTCACGATCTACTGCCATGACAATGGCGTGAATGGAGCGGACTATGAAAATGACGGCATCGGCTTTGTGTATCTGCCGACCGACAAGGTGGGCACGGATCACCTGACGGCTATCGGCCGGGTGAATGACGATGCCAGCCTGGATGTCTCCGCTCATGTGCCTGGCAAAACGGTCACCGTGAGCAAAGGCGGCACGGGGATCTGGCATCTCACCATCAGCGGTGAATCTGGCAGCACGGGCACGCTGCTGGTGAGCCCGGCGGGCGGCGTGGACAACACCACGGACAACATCGTGTCCTCCACCTGGGATGCCGCGAATGGCCGATGGGTGATCGAAAGCCGCGACCTGCCAGGGGCCACGCCAGGACTGCAAAATGGAACGGCGGCGACGGATGACATGTTCAGCTTTGCCTTTTTCACGGCCCCCGTTTTGCCGACGGTGACGCTGACCTCCCCTGCCCCGGCGGCCACGGCCACAGGGCCTGCGGGCTTTGCCCTGGAAGCCACGGCCACGGATACCGATGGCAGCGTCGTTCAGGTGGAGTTTTTGCGCAATGGGTTGGTCATCGCCACAGACAGCGCGGCTCCTTATTCCTTCCAGGACAGCGGGCTGCGCGCGGGCCACTACGACTATCAGGCGAGGGCCACGGACAATGAAGGGAACATCGGGCTTTCACCTGTGGCCCAGGTGACGGTGACGCTGGAGCCGACCAGCATCCCGGCGAACACGGCGCTGTCCTTCGATGGCAGCGACGACTATGTGACGGCGGGTGCTGCGCCCACGCTGAATGTGGGCCAGATGGGCGATGCGGGATTCACGCTTGAATGCTGGTTCCGCCGCGAGGGCGCGGGGCGGACCTCGGGCTCGGGATCTGGAGGTGTCACGGCGGTACCCTTGTTCGGCAAAGGCCGGGGCGAAAGCGATGGCAGCGAGGTGGACTGCAACATCTTCTTTGGCATCAATGCAGCGGGCCGTCTGGTGGCTGACTTTGAAGCCCAGCCCGCGACGGGTGTGGCAGCGGGGGAGAACTTCCCCATCACGGCGATCCATGAGCCGGTGAGCAACCATGCCTGGCATCACGCGGCGGTGACCTATGATCATGCCACGAGCACCTGGAAACTTTACCTCGATGGAGCCGAGGTGGGCAGCGCGACCGTGACGGCCAATGCACGACCCCGGTTTGACAGCATCCAGCATTTCGGGATCGGCACGGCCCTGAACTCAACGGGCGTGGCGGAAGGGGCCTTTCGGGGACGGCTGGATGAAGCGCGGGTGTGGAACCATGCGCGCAGTGCAGCGGAGATCCTGGCGGGCAAAGACCAGGCCATCGAAAGTGCCACGGGCCTGATCGGGCGCTTTGGCATGAATGAAGGCACGGGAAGCACGACGGCGAGCGCCATCGGAGCGCACACAGGCACGCTGACGAACGGGCCGCTGTGGGTGGAAGGGGTGCCTTTTGGCATCACGAATGTACCGCCGACGGTGACGCTGACGCGGCCAGCGAATGTCTCCACCAGCGCTGTGGCGGAGCCGGCCACCTTTGAGGCCACAGCAGCCGATGCGGACGGCACGGTGATCAAGGTAGAGTTCCTGGTGGATGGCGTGAAGGTAGGCGAGGACGCAACCGCGCCGTACAGCTTCACCTGGACGGCACCCTCCATCGGCCAGTATGCCGTGCAGGCACGGGCGCTGGATGATCTGGGCGGCAGGGGCGAAAGCGAGGTGGCCACCCTGCATGTACTGGCCACGGCGAACCACCCTGCGGTGGTGCTGACCTCCCCCACCGATGAGGCTTCGGTGACAGGTAGCAGCGTGAATCTGCAGGCGAATGTTTTTGATCCGAACGGGGATGCGATGAGCGTGACTTTTTATGGCCGCCACACCACTCCGGTGACACCAGGGCCGGACTTCAACCTCGTTCAGATTCCGGATACACAGTTCTATTCGGAGGGGGCCTCAGGCCATGCGGATACCATCAGCGTGCAGCAGCTCATCGCCACCTTTGGCGAACAGACGAAGTGGGTGGTGAACAACCGGACTGCGCGCAATATCGCCTTTGTCAGCCACATGGGGGACATCGTGCAAAAGGGCAACAATGGCGGCAATGACATTGAGTGGACCCGGGCCTCCGCCGCCATGTCGAGATTGGAAAATCCGGTGACCTCCTTGCTTGCCCACGGGGTGCCGTTTGGCCTGGCACCGGGCAACCATGACATCGACCCCATCGGCAATTATGACGGAGGCTCCACCTCCTTTTACAATGAGTATTTCGGGATCAGCCGCTTTGCCAAACGCACCTACTGGGGTGGCAACTACGGCACGGACAACACGAACAATTACCAGCTTTTCAGCGCCAGCGGGCTGGACTTCATCGCCATCCACTTTGCCTATGACACGACGCCGAATGCGGCCATCCTGAACTGGGCGGATGCACTGCTGAAAGCGCACCCACACCGGCGGGCGATCGCCACGAGTCACTCCATCATTGGTGGTGGCAACCCGGCGACTTTTAGCTCGCAGGGGCGTGGCATCTATGATGCGCTAAAGGACAACCCGAACTTCTTCCTGATGCTGTGCGGGCACATCCATGCCGAGGGGCGGCGGGCGGATGTTTATCAGGGCAGGACGGTGTATTCCGTGCTTTCAGACTACCAGGGCACAGCCAATGGCGGCAATGGCTTTCTGCGCACGCTGACCTTCTCCCCGGCGGGCAATTCCATCCGACTGGAAAGCTATTCGCCCACGCTGGACCGGGCCGTGAATGCCAGCGATGGCATCCCATCCTGGGAAACCACGGTGCAGCTACCCTACAACATGCAGGCCCCGGTGATGGGCTGGGTGCCTCTGGGGACGGTGAGCGTGCCTGCGGGTGGCAGCACGGCGGCACTGAACTGGACGGGCCTGGAGCCTGGAAAAAACTATGAGTGGTACGCGGCGGTCTCCGACGGCAGCCTAACCAGCAGTTCGGCAGCAAGACGTTTTTCCACGGTGGCGAACGTGGCCCCAACCGTGACCCTGGACACCCCTGTCGCAGGAGCTGCCTTTGCCACACCGGTGACGATCCAGATCACGGCGACAGCGGCGGATGCGGACGGCTCCATCAGGCGCGTGGAGTTTTACCGTGAAGGGGTGAAGCTGGGAGAGGACAGCACTGCGCCGTATGCTTTTGCCTGGACGAATCCAACGTTAGGCACGCACAATCTTTCGGCGGTGGCGGTGGACAATGCCAATGTGGCAACGCTTTCCAACATCGCCCGCATCACGGTGCAGGTGGGCGATGAGCTGCCGACGGTCGCGATCACCGCCCCTGCCAACGGCACGGCCATCCCGGCACCTGGGAATGTGACACTGACGGCCAATGCGCAGGATGTGGAGGCCCCGGTGAGCAAGGTGGAGTTCTTCTCCGGCAGCACGACGCTGACCTCCCTGGGCGTGGATACGCAGGCTCCGTTCAGCCTCAGTCTGACGAATCTGGCCGCAGGCACCTACACCTTCACTGCCAAGGCGACCGACAGCCTGGGCCAGGTGGTGACCTCGGACTCCGTGCTGGTATCCGTCTTTGTGGAGGCTGCCGCGCCTACGGCCCCCACGCAGCGTTCGGTGGGCCTGTTTGATCCGCCCGCCTGGACGGTGGTGGGCACCAGTCCCCCGCCCTTTGATTTCAATCTGCCAGGGAACAATGATGGCGATCTGTCCCTGAAGGTCGCAGGGGCGGCGGTGCCGTTCAATGGCGGCATTACCCTGGCGACAAATTGGAATAGCCCTGCCAGCATCGCTGCGGGGGTACCTGCGCTGGATAACCTGGCGCTGCCTTATGCCGGGGCGGATGGCAATGCGAATGTCAGTGTGCTGGACAATGCCAATGCGAATGCCTCCACCGCGAACCCGGCCACGACGGAAGAGACCTCCGGCATCAGCGTGGCCTACCTACCTTATGCGGCGGGGTGGACAGGGGCCAGTGTGGACAGCAATGCGGCGGTGCTGAGCGGAAACCTGCCTGCGGGTGTGACGGTGGCAGCCCTTTCAGAACCTGGGACCTACTCGATTGATGGACTCTCCACGGCAGGGAATCTGCTGGCTGTGACGAATGGCAACGGTGGCACTGCGGGTGACAACGTCTGCTCGGTCCGCATCGCGGATGGCCGCTGGGTGGTGGATGTGCGGGACAATGATGCCTCGGGGCAAAACGGCACGTTCAGCTTTGTGTACATTCCTGCGGATACGCCGGGTGTTTTAGCAGCGGCCATCAGTAGCACAGGAGCGGTGACGAGGATGAATGCGGAGCTGGGTGAACTGGGCATGACGACCACGCCAGGTGCCGAAGGGCTGGACCTGCTTTTCGGCGATGGCACGGTGATCAATCCGGCCACGGCGGCGCTTTTCATCACGGCGGATTCTTCCCGCAATGCGGCGGCGGAGGACAACCTGGTGGCGTGGTCCACGAATGGGAACGCATTCCGTGTGTTCTCGCAAGATCTGCCGCAGGTCGGTGGCACGCATCAGCCGATTGATGTACGCATCCTCGTCATCCCCTTTGCCACGGCGAGCGGGGGCAACGTGGTCACGATCACGGCCCCGGATGCCACGGCGGGTGAGGCGGGCGGGGATCAGTCCCTGGACTTCACGATTTCGCGCAGCGGCAGCACCGCCCAAGCCTTGACGGTTTCGCTCGCGGCCACCGGCAGCGCGACGGCAGGGACGGACTACACGGGATTCCAAACCAGCGTGGTGATTCCGGCGGGGCAGTCTTCGGTGAATCTGCCGCTGGCGGTTCTGGCGGACAACCTTGCCGAAGGGATGGAGACGATCCAGATCACCGTGGTGGCGGAGGCGAGCTACACGCTGGATGCAGCAAACAGCGCCAGCGCGGACATTGCCGACAGGCCCGTGCAGGGCTGGTCGTTTGCCAACATCGGTAACCCGGCGAAACGTGGCCCCTATGAAGATGCGGATGGCGATGGGGTGCTGAACCTTTTGGAATACTTCATGGGCAGCCTGCCGGAGGATGGCCAGAGCATAGGCGGGACCGCCATCACGGCCACCCGTGAAAGCGCCACGTTTTGGTTTAACCGGGCCTTAAACCGGGAAGATGTGACGGCGGTGGTCGAGTGGTCTCCGGATCTGATCCACTGGCTGCGCAGCGGGCAGAGTCATGACGGCCTGAGGCTGAACATCGAGGTCACCACGGGGTCTGCACCCGAAGAGGACCCGCAGGTGATGCAGGGCATCGCCACGAATGCGGAGGGCGGTGCGCTGCCGGGCCGGGTGTTCTTCCGGCTGAAGGTGGAGTGAGCATGACGAGGCCTGCGATGAGTTCGTGGGGGCCAGATGGGAAGGCGGAAGCGAAGATTTGAGTAGCAACCCCCTTCCACCATGAAAACATTGCCTGAACTACTCATCGTTACTGATCGCGGACACTTCATCGCCTACCGTGGCTATGCACAGGGGCGACTCACCGCCCTGGATGCCATGGACATTCCCGAGTCCCTGGAAAAGCTGAGCGACCAGGTGACGGACAAAGCGGGTGGTTTTTCCGCCATGGAATCCATGGGCCAGGGCAACTCCTCCGCCGAGCGGCTGCCTTTGGAAGCCGAGCTGGAACTGCGCTCAATCCGTAAGATCGGCCAGCGCATCGGCGAGCTGATCGACGAGCACGACATCAATACCTGGGGACTGGTGGCCGCCCCCGAAATTCACGGGGCCATCGTGGACCAAGTGCCACCGCTGATGCGGGACAAACTGGTGCTGCGGGTGAAAAAGAACCTGAACAACCAGACGCCGGAAGAGCTGCTGAAGCGGCTGGCGGAGGCCTGAGGACACCGCGGCCCGCTCCTTCTGAAGAAGCGGGCCACGTCTAGATCATTCCTTCAACGAGGCTTCATAGGCATCGTTGATGAGGCAGTCGTCGCCGAGGGCATCTTTGAGAGGATCCACGGCGGTGGCGCTGAAGCCCAGATGCAGGTGACGACGCCAGCCTTCGGCGAAGTCGAACTGGCCGGAAAGAGCGCCTACCTTGCGGGAAGATTCGTCCATGCTCACGAGGTAGGAGTCCATGCCCTGCGTGACATCCAGCCAATGTTTCTGGCTGACGTGGGCAGCGAGGGATTCGCGCTTTTTCGCGTGGACCCGGGTGGTGTTGACATAGGCCCCGGCGTGGATGCGCTTGCGGAGGGGATCGCACAGGCCGTGAGGCATGGCGTGATAGACCGTTACGTCATGGAGGAAGGAGGGCCGCTGGGGATCGGTGACGAAGTTCTGGATGGGATGGGCAAAAGCAGCCGTGCAGGCCAGGCGCTGGGCGTTCTGATGGTCCTCCATGTAATCGGCGGGCGAGTGGGTGAGGACGATGGTGGGCTGGGCCTCGCGGACGACAGCGGCGACTTTGCGCAGGAGTGGCACGCTGTAGGTAAGCTCCAGGTCATCGGCGATAGGCGGGTAAAACGTGGCCCCCAGGATGCGAGCGGCCTCCTGCCCTTCCGCCAAGCGAGTACGGGAGGTGGTGGGCCCATCCATTTGCACCGAACCACCGTTGCCCGTGCACATATTCATGTAATGCAGGTCCCAGCCCCGCTCCTGCAAGAGGAGCATGGTGCCAGCGGCAACAAATTCAATGTCATCTGGGTGGGCAAAGAGAGCGAGGACGGAGGGCATGATGGGATGGACAGCATGCTACGTCAGATTTCCCATGCTGTTGTCACAGAATTGCATGCAGATGGACTGGTTTCCTAGTTCCTATGAGTGCGATCAGAGCAGTGTCTGGGATAAAGCCCCTTTTCCCTGAAAGCTTCCACCCCGGAAACGCGTCAACTCTTCCTCATGCATGGACTGGCCATCAGCTCCCTCGGCCGCCTAAAAATCCGCCAAGATATCATGCTCGCTAGCCCCCCTAGGAACCGTCAGAGATCGCGGCCCCGGCTAACCGTGGATCTCGTTTCTCAGGGCTGACGTCGCCTGCTCTCTTTTCCGTTTGCTGGTCAAGACGAAGAAGCCATGACTCCTTATTCCGCCCCCCAGGTGGATTTCAGTCGCCCGCAGGAGGAAAGCTGCCATGCACTTTCATGCGGGTACGCCGTTCTCAGAGCACACTCCACCATGGAACTTATCCTCTTCATCCTCTGTGTATTTTCTGCCCTGGGTGGTTTAATCCGCGCTGACGTCCCCTCGAAGCCCAACATCATCGTCATCCTTGCCGATGACATGGGATACGGGGATGTCGGATGCTTCGGTGCAAAGGACATCCGCACCCCGCATCTCGACAGGATGGCTTCGGAGGGTTTGAAACTCACCTCCTTCTATGCGCAACCGATTTGCGGACCGAGCCGAGCCGCGCTCATGACGGGCAGTTATCCCAACCGAATCGGCGAGGTGGGTAACCGCAAAAACGGCCACACGCTGCCAGACACGAAGGAAATCTTCATCGCCGAGATGCTACGGGACGCAGGCTATCGCACGGGCATCGTCGGCAAATGGCATCTTGGCATGAGCGAAGGGTGCGATCCCATCGCGCAAGGCTTTCAGCACGCTTACTTTACTCCCGCCTTCAACGGAGCCACAAGGGACATCCAGCCCCGAGCCGTTGTGCCCTTCATGCGCAAACCTGGAGAGGTCGTGCGCACCATCCAGAGTCAGGCAGATATGGACACGCTCACCGCCGACTGCACCCGCGAGGCGCTGGAGTTCCTGCGTGGTGCCGCCGATGAAGAGCCAGGAACCAAGAAAAAGACACCCTTCTTTCTGTACCTTGCCTACCACATGCCGCATGTGCCGCTGGGTGTGTCAGCGAATTTTCGTGGGAAGTCCGCGCGCGGTTTGTATGGCGACACCATTGAGGAACTCGACTCCGCCATCGGAGACATCTTCTCAGAGCTGAAAAAGCTAGGCATTGATGACAACACCTTGGTTGTTTTCACCAGCGACAACGGCCCCTGGACCGACAAACAAATCGGTGACCACGGAGGCAGCCCGAAGCCTTTTCGCGGAGCCAAAATGACCACCTGGAAAGGTGGCTGGCGAGTCCCGGGCATTGTACGCTGGCCTGGTCATGTGCCCGCTGGCAGAACCAGTGATGGCATCGCCGCCACCATTGACCTCCTGCCGACCTTCGCCGGACTCTCCGGAGTAAAACTCCCCGCGACTCAACTCGACGGTCTTGATCTCACCAACTTCCTTACGAAGTCAGATGCACGCAGTCCACGTGAAACTTTCCTCTACCACAACGGCACACGCCTCACCGCCGTACGTCACAAGGACTGGAAAATAGTTTTTGCGCGCCCCGAAGGCGGAGAAATGCCCTACATGCCCAGCTTCGTCACCAGCCATATCGAAGCCTTGTCCACGAACCAGCTCTACAACCTCCGCACCGACCCTGGTGAAACTAAGAACCTCGCCACAGATCAACCCGCCGTCATGCAATCCCTGGCCAAGCTCACTGACGAATCCCGTGCCTACCTCGGCGACTTCACTGGCCCCGGCACCGGAGCTCGCTTCTTTGAAAAAGGCCCTCGGTGGCCTTCCTCCGCTGAAAGAAAATCCCAGCGTCCCAAAAAGAATAAGCCGAAGTAACGAATGCCATTGCAGCAAGAATCCCATTTCCCGCGGAAAATGGGATCAGTCAAAGCCTAGTCAAACAGCGTCTCTTGAGATAACAACCTGGAGTCAAGGAACACAAAGTATTGGTGCAAGGGCTGATGTAAGAGTGCCCCAGCCATTCTGAACCGAGAGGGTTCCGAAAACATTGAAAGTTGTTTGGGCATTTACGCGACTGCTTGATGAAATTAAGCGCCCAATCTGCGCCAAGCCTTGCAAAAGGATGGCTGACGTTGAAAATCGGCTGTCTTTTCATTTTCCCAACCCCACAACCATGCCCAAGAAAGCCGCCGCCAAAGCCTCCCGCACCGAGCCTCCTGCATCGAGCATCCGCCCGATCAAAAAGCTGATGGTCGCGAACCGTTCTGAGATCGCCATCCGCGTGATGCGGGCGGCCACGGAGCTGGGGCTGAAAACGGTGGGCATCTATGCCCAGGAGGACCGCTTTTGCCCGCACCGTTTCAAGGCGGATGAGGCCTATGAACTGAACAAGGACAAAGGCCCGCTGGGTGCCTACCTGGACATTGAGGGCATTGTCACCCTGGCCAAGGAAAAGGGCGTGGACGCCATCCACCCCGGTTACGGCTTCCTTTCGGAGAACCCGCAGTTTGCCCAGGCCTGCGCGGATGCAGGCATCATCTTCATCGGCCCAGAGGCGAAGATCCTGGACATGATGGGCGACAAGACGGCTGCCCGCAATGTGGCACGCAAGCTGAACGTGCCGATCCTGGAAGGCACGGATGAACCCGTGAGCGACCGCAAGGAAGCGGTGGCGGTGGCGAAGAAGATCGGCTTTCCGCTGATCATCAAGGCGGCCTTCGGCGGTGGCGGGCGCGGCATGCGCGTGGTGCGCGAGGCGAAGGATCTGGAGAAGCTGCTGGACGAGGCGCAGACGGAGGCACTGCGCTCCTTTGGCAACGGCGCGGTGTTCCTGGAAAAATTTGTGGGCAAGGCGAAGCACATCGAGGTGCAGATCCTGGCGGACAAGCACGGCCATGTACTGCACCTGCATGAGCGTGACTGCTCCGTGCAGCGCCGCCACCAGAAGGTGATCGAGCAGGCACCGAGCTATGGCGTGAAGCAGGAGATCATCGACGGTCTGTGCGAGGCGGCGGTGAAGCTGGCGAAGGAAGTGAACTACACGCACGCTGGCACGGTGGAGTTCCTGGTGGACCACGAAACGGGCGAGTGGTTCTTCATCGAGATGAACCCACGCATCCAGGTGGAGCACACGGTGACGGAGGAGATCACAGGCATCGACATCGTGCGCAGCCAGATCCTCATCGCGCAGGGTTACCAGGTGCATGAAGAGCCACTGGGCCTGCCGGCACAGGACAAGATCGAGAAAAGCGGCTACGCGATCCAGTGCCGCATCACCACGGAAGATCCGGAGAACGGCTTCACGCCGGACTTTGGCAAGATCCTCACCTACCGCAGTGCGGGCGGGTTTGGCGTGCGGCTGGACGGGGCACTGGGCGCGACGAATGCGGTCATCACGCCGTATTATGACTCCATGCTGGTGAAGATGACGGTCTATGGCCGCACCTATCAGCAGGCGCTGGACCGGATGGACCGTGGCCTGCGCGAATTCCGGATTCGCGGCGTGAAGACGAACATCCCGTTCCTGATGAACGTGGTGCACCATGAAGACTTCAAGACCGGCCAGGCGACCACACGCTTCATTGATAACAATCCGGACCTGCTGAAGTTCGTGGCGCGCAAGGACCGTGCCTCGAAGCTGCTGAGCTATCTGGCGGATACCGTCGTGAACGGCAACCCGTTTGCCAAGGGCCACAAGATCAGCAAGGCCTTCATCGCCGCGCCGATTCCGAAGTGGGACCACAAGGTAGCCCCGGCTGCCGGCACGAAGCAACTCCTCACGGAGATGGGCCCGGAGAAATTCTGCAAAAACTGGGTGGCCAAAGAGAAGCGCCTGCTGCTGACGGACACGACGATGCGCGATGCGCACCAGAGCCTGCTGGCCACACGCATGCGCACCTATGACATGCTAGCCGTGGCGGATGCCGTGGCGCGGCGCACACCGGACCTTTTCTCCCTGGAGATGTGGGGCGGGGCGACCTTTGACGTGACGATGCGCTTCCTGCGCGAAGATCCGTGGGAGCGCCTGCGCGACATCCGCGAGAAGGTGCCGAACATTCTGCTGCAAATGCTTTTCCGCGGCAGCAATGCTGTTGGTTATACCAACTACCCGGACAATGTGGTGAAGGGCTTCATCAAGCATGCCGCCCAGAACGGCATGGACATCTTCCGCATCTTTGACAGCCTGAACTACCTGCCCAACCTGACGGCGGCAATGCAGGCGGTGCGCGAGGACACGAGCTCCATCTGTGAAGGCACTCTTTGTTATACCGGCGACATCCTGGACCCGAAACGCGACAAGTATGACCTGAAGTACTACGTGCGCCTGGCCAAGGAGCTGGAGAAAATGGGTGCTCACATGCTGTGCATCAAGGACATGGCCGGCCTGGTGCGCCCCTACGCGGCGAAGAAGCTGGTGAAGGCGCTGAAGGACGAGGTGGGCATCCCCATCCACTTCCACACGCATGACACGAGCGGCCTGAACGCGGCCAGCATCATCGAAGCGGCGAATGCCGGGGTGGATGTGGTGGATGCGGCCATTGCCTCCATGTCCGGCGGCACCAGCCAGCCGAACCTGAACTCCATCGTCGCCGCCATGCAGCACACGCAGCGTGACACAGGGCTGAATACGGAAGCGCTGCAGGAATTCAGCGACTACTGGGCTGCCGTGCGCGCCTTTTACAAACCCTTCGACACGAGCGAACCGTACGGCACCGCCGAGGTGTATCTGCATGAGATGCCCGGCGGCCAGTACACGAACCTCAAGGAGCAGGCCATCGGCATGGGCCTGGGGCCACGCTGGCCGGAGATCGCCCACGCCTATGCGGAGGTGAACCAGCTCTGCGGGGACATCGTGAAAGTCACGCCTTCTTCCAAGGTGGTGGGCGACCTAGCCATCGAGTGCGTGGCGCGTGGCGTGAAGCCGGGCGACATCTTCCAGCTCACAGGCACGAAGTGGAGCAAGGATGTGACGAGCATGTTTGAAGGCTGGCTGGGCGAGCCCTTCTACGGCATGGAGGCCGACAAAGCCGCCGACAGCCGCAAGAAGTGGAATGCGCTGGCGGATGCCATCGTGGGCAAGGGCGGCAAGCGGATCAAGGGCCGCCCAGGGACGCACGCGGCGAAGATCAAGCTGGATGAGGTGCGTGCTGAGCTGGAGCAGAAGATGAAGAAGAAGCCCACCGAGGACGATGTGTGGAGCTACCTCATGTATCCGGATGTGTTCCTGAAGTTTGCGGAGTTCCGCAAGACCTATGGCGATGTCTCGGCCCTGCCGACGCCGGCCTATTATTACGGCTTGCAGCAGAAGGAAGAGATCAATATCGAGCTCGAAGCGGGCAAGACCCTCTTTGTGCGCCTGCTGAACATGACGGAGCCGGACCAGAATGGCCAGCAAACGGCCATCTTTGAGCTCAACGGCTATCCACGCCACACCACGGTGACGAACAAGCTGCTGGCCAAGGATGCGGTGACGAAGACCAAGGCCGATCCGGCTGACCCGACCCAGGTGGGCGCGCCGATGCCCGGCATGGTGGCCAGCATCGCCGTGAGCGTGGGCCAGAAGGTGAAGGAGGGCGAAACCCTCGTAACCTTGGAGGCCATGAAGATGTTCGCCGCCGTCTCCGCCCCGACTTCCGGGACCGTGCAGGAGATCTGCGTGAAGATCAGCGAAAGCGTGGAAAGCAAGGACCTCCTGGTGCGACTGGCGAAGTAGCCTGCCCGGAACCGAGTGAATGATGAGCGTCCCCAGACCCATGAGGTCTGGGGACGTTTGTTTTGGTGGGTGAATGTGGGTGGATTGGGGTAACAAAGGTATCGTGGTGATGGGTTTGATCTTTTGCGTGGAGTCTGTGGAGACGGCATTGATGATTTGGGTGTGAAGGAGGCGAGATGAGTTGGGCCGCCCTTTCAGGGCTCTTGATCCGGTGAGGGATATCGGTTCCCATTTCCCAGGGCGTTGCCCTGGGCTACGATAGGTCGCGCCGTTGGCGCTGATGAAGGTGACGTGGTTGGAGACGTTGTTTGGGCGACGCCGCACGGTTTTGGCACAGATGCGATGGGGTGATGCCTTGGGCCATGAGGATTGGGTGGCGATTGGATATTCATGGACACCGGAACCATGATGTCCGGTTCTTCGCCCCAAAGGGGCAGGCTATCGTAGCCCAGGGCATCGCCCTGGGTATCGCATGCCGATACCGCCTAGGCGAATCCAGAGCCCTGAAAGGGCGGCCTAACTCCCGAAATGTTGCGCCTTTGATGTTGATGGAGGTCAGGGCTTGATGTCCGGTTCTCCGCCCCAAAAGGGCAGCCCATCGTAGACCAGGGCAACGCCCTGGGTATCGGTGCAGCACCCTCGCACAGCCCTGAAGGGGCGACCTAAGTCCCATGCCACAATCACTCGCCAATCTCTACGTTCACCTGATCTTCTCCACCAAGGAACGGTTGCCGTTTTTGTCTCCGGAAGTGCGTCCTGACCTCCACGCATACTTGGCAACGGTGCTGACGAATTTAAACTCCCCTGCGGTGCTCATCAATTCGGTGGAAGACCACGTGCATATTCTTTTCAACATGAGCCGCACCGTCACGCTGGCACAGGTGGTGGAAGAGGTGAAGAAATCGTCCTCCAAATGGATCAAGACACAGGGGCCGAATCTTGCGACCTTCGCATGGCAGGCAGGGTATGGGGGCTTTTCCGTGAGCGAGTCTAACGTACCGAAGGTGGCGAATTACATTCGCAACCAGGAGGAGCATCACCGGGTGAAGACGTTTCAGGAGGAGTACCGGGAGTTTTTAGAGAAACACAAAGTTCCATATGATGAACGCTATGTGTGGGATTGATCTGAAGATGAGCGCGCTTAGTTTTAGAGATGGAGAGGTAGTCAGGGGGAGTCAATAACGCGCAAGGCACGGGAGGCGGCGTTTGTTCTTCGAGGCGTGATGAGTTAGACCGCCCTTTCAGGGCTCTCGATTCGCTTGGGCGACATCGGCATGCATTTCCCAGAGCGTTGCCCTGGGCTACGATAGGCTGCCCCTTTGGGGCGAAGATCGAATTCCCAGCCCAGTCCGCTATCAACACCGAACGTGTGCCTCATCGCAATCGAAACGACATCGTGGATGCAGCCAAGCCGAGCGCCATCGGCGCGGCCTATCGTAGCCCAGGGCAACGCCCTGGAAAATGTGTGCCAGCGCCCCCCCAGGATCAAGAGCCCTGAAAGGGCGGCCTAATTCACCGAACCTCGGTCACATCCAAAAGACAAACGATGTCTTACATGCCCCCAAGTGATGGACAATAACCCATCCTATCCAGGCCGTCGTTACCTGACTATCCCTAGTCGCATCCAAACCAAAACCGTGGGACTTCAAGAATACGACGGCTTCAAACCGATCCTCTTCATCAACTCCCACCTGCAGTGCCGACGCGGCCTATCGTAGCCCAGGGCAACGCCCCGGGAAATGCGTGCCGATGCCGCTCAGGTAATTCGAGAGCCCTGAAAGGGCGGTCTAAACATCCTGAACACAGCCAAGCCGCGCCCATGCATCAGCGCCATCGGCGCGACCTATCGTAGCCCAGGGCAACGCCCTGGGAAAATGCGTGCATGCCCCCACTCAGGATCAAGAGCCCTGAAGGGGCGGCCTAACTCTTCACGTCGCGACTGCAGCACGCCGCAATGACTTGCCTACGGCCCACCTTCAGCCACGTGTTCTGGGGCCTGCCTTGCTGAACTTCGGGGCGCGGGCTTATCGGCCTTTCTAGATACTCATCTCACGGGGACCTGTCTCTCGCCGCAACCCCTGGGCACAAAAAACTGGAAGCCCGGGGTGGGGCTTCCAGCGGTGAGGGAATGCACGGGCCGATGGGGATCAGGCGGCGACGGCCTGCATCTTGTGGATGCAGTCCATGCAGACGCCGGCCTCGAGGATGAGAGAGACGGGACGCACTTCGTTGCAGCGCTCGCACTGACGGAAGAAGCGGCGGTCTTTGAGGGCGGCCCGGCGGGCCTGCTCGACGTTTTCCGGCAGGGCACGGACGGGAAGCATGCGGCCGACGCCTTTCCAGTGAATCTGAGGAGTGGCAGCCAAGGGTTCCTTGACCACCATGGCCTGGACCCATTGGCCAAGGCTGGTTTTCACGACGCGGGTGTACTTTGTTGAAAGATCTGTGTCTGTCATAGGGGGGGGAGCCTAATGAAGCACCAAGATTCGTGCCAATCTAGGCAAATCACCACGAAAGGGTCTCAAACGGACCAATAGCGGTCATAATCAGGGACGGTAGTTGGTGAATGAGTGACGGGATTGTTGCTTGGGGAGGAAACGGGCGGGTTTGGGTGTGGATTGAGGATGTTTTATCAGGAGACTTGGGCGAGCAAAATGCATGGGAAGTCAGTGAGACGGCAATGAGCCCTCCCCACTTTTATAGGGGCACAAGCACGGCCTAACAACGAATGATAAAAATGGAGCCCATGATGAAACGGACTGCCGGACTGCCGGGCTGCCAGACTATGAAAAGGTAGGCCCGAGGGCGAAGGATCGTTCAGCGGACATGCTCAGACCACGTTTTGAAGGCGTGGAGAAAGCTCTATGAGACCGTGCGTTCGTGGAAAACGGGATCGTTTTGGCACGGCAAACCCACGATCTGGCGATGGTGCCGGTGCCAAACATCTCCTGGCCCACGCCCACCGCCTGACATGGGCAAAGGGTGAAAACGACAACCTTAGGCCTGCTCGGTGGTCTGGAAGTCGGGGTAGGCGTTGGCAGCGTGCTCGGAGAAGTCGAGGCCGTTGATCTGCTCCTCCTCGGTGGCGCGGGTGGGGACGATGAGCTTGATGAAGGCGAAGATGATGGAGCAGGTGATGAAGGCGTAGAGGCTGATGCTGAAGGTGCCCAGGGCCTGGATGCCGAGCCGCTCGATGCTGAAGCCTTTTTCATCAAAGAGGGCGACGCAGAGGGTGCCCCACCAGCCGCAGGCGAGGTGGACGGGGACAGCGCCGACGGCATCGTCGATGCGGAGGCGCTCCAGCGCGATGGTGGCGATGGTGGTGATGATGCCGCCCAGAAGACCGATGATGACGGCGGCTGCGGGGGTGACATTGCCACAGCAGGCGGTGATGGCGACGGCCCCGCCAAGGGCCCCATTCATGGCGATACTGACATCGGCCCGGCCCTGGATGAACCACATGGCCACCATGGCGGCGAGACCGGCGGCGGCGGGTGAAATGGTGGTATTGACGACGAGGCGGCCGATAACGCCGCTGCCGCTGAGGGAGGAGCCGGCATTGAACCCGAACCAGCCGAACCAGAGGAGGAGGACGCCAAGGGCGACCAAGGGGATGTTATGCCCGGCGATGAGGCGCGGGGTGCCATCTTTCCCAAAACGACCAACGCGCGGGCCGACGGCGAGGATGCCCGCGAGGGAGCAGGCACCGCCGCAGGCATGGACGACGGAGGAGCCTGCGTAGTCCACAAAGCCGATGGCCTCTAGCCAGCCCTTTTCCCCGCCGAGGCCAAAGCTGCCGCCAAAGCTGCCCCAGGCCCAGTGGCCGACGACGGGGTAGATGAAGATGGTGAAGAGGGCGCAGTAGAGGAGGTAGCCCATGAATTTGGTGCGCTCTGCCACGGCCCCGGAGAGGATGGTGCAGGAGACGCCGGCAAAGCCGAGCTGGAAGAACCAGAAGACCCAGACGGGATGGTCTGCGGCGAAGCCGGAGAGCCAGAAACCATCCATGCCAAAGAGTCCCTGCCAACTGCTGCCGAACATGAGGCCGAAGCCGACGAAGAAGAAGACGATGGCGCAGATGCAGAAGTCGAGGAAGCTCTTCATCACGATGTTGATCGTGTTTTTCGCCCGGCAGGCACCGATCTCCAGCATGACGAATCCGGCCTGCATGAAGAAAACCATGGCGGCGGTAATGACGATCCAGACATAGTTGATGTTAGACTGGAGGGCCTCGAGCGCGCCTGCGGGCACGGCGGTGGCCACAGGGGCGGCGGATGCAGGGGCTGCGGGCGCAGCAGCAGGTGCCGGGGCGGGTGGGGCGGTGGCGAGGGTCTCCAGGGCCTTTTCATGCTGGCTGAGCTTTTCCAAAATGCCATCAAGGCGGCCAGTGACGCGGTCATTGGCATCCAGCTTTTCCAAGATGGTGTCGAGGCGGGTATTGACGCGCTCATTGGCCTCCAGCCTGCCGAGGATGCCATCCAGCTTTTGCTCGATGGGGGGAGACGCGGCAGGGCTATCCTGAGCGGGCACGAGGGGGGCGGCGAGGGCAGCGGCCAGGAGGAGGAGCGGACGGAGGAGGCGGATCATGAACGGTGGGAGAAAGGGTGAAGGAGGGTCAGTCGGCCAGGAGGGTGTGCAGCTCGCTGAGGAGGGCCTGGCGTTTGGTGGTGTTGGGCACTTGGCCGATGAGGGCTTCGGCGAGTTTGCGCACCTCGGCCGGGGGCAGGCGGTAGGGGTCCTGGATGCCATTGCGGGCCATGACGCGGTCGATCATCAGGGTGAGCTGAGCACGGCCCATGACCTTGCCGAGGATGCTTTCGACCTGCTTGCGCACCTGGCCCCAGTTGTTGACGACGACTTCGGCCTTGTCCGTCATTTCCTGAAGACGGCGGGGACTGGTGACGACGAGTTCCTCAATGCCGTCTTCGTTACGCGGAGTGGAGGCCCCGGGTTCGGCAGAAAGGCTGGTGAGGAGGGCGGCGTAGTCCGTCAGCATGACGGTGGCGGCGCTGGCGGCGAGGTCGGCATCGCCCCGGGCGGTGAGCAGGAAGACGAGCACGCTCTCCTCCTGAATGAGGACGAGGAGGACACCGCCATCGAATTCCAGGTAGATCTGGCGCATCTTGCGGCGCACCTGGCGATAGCCATCCAGCATCTGACTGAGGATGTCCGTGAGGTCCAGCGCGCGACCTTCGGAAAAGGGCATCTGACGGTGGATGGTGTTGCGGCCTTTGAAGAGCATGACTCCTGCCACGCCTTCCAGCCGTTGCAGGGCAGCCACGGCGGCGATGAGGGAATTCAGTGTCATGGCGCAGTGCTTCGGGCCAGGGAGTCACGCACTTGCTTCAGAGAGCGGCGGTTGCTGCTGACGACGCCATGCCAGCCGCTGGCGGAATGGTGAAAGGCGGTCTGGCCTTCGCGGTCCTCGACGATGCCGAGCTGGAGCTGGTGCATGCCGAGGGTATCGGCCAGCTTTTGGGCAAAGTAGGTGACGTATTTCACCTCGCTGGCAAAGCGCTGGGCAGATTCCGTATCCCCACCGGTGAGGGATTCACGGCCCTGCTGGGTATCCATTTTGATAAAACCAGGGTCTGGCTCCATGCGAATGACATTGGCGGGTTGCTGCCCTTGCTGGGGACGGTTGGCTGAGATGGGAATGATTCTGGTTGCTTCCACGTCCATTAATTAAGCATGTGCTGTGCCATCTTTATGCACTCTGCAATCCGCACTTCTTCCTTGACGGGCGTTCTGTATTCGACATCGGCTGAAGCCTCGCTCTAACTCCGGGCGTATTCTTCTCCCCTTCCTTCTCTCCCCATGTCCTCTATTTTTGAACTTTTTTCCCTTCAGAATCAAACTGCCGTGATCATCGGCGGCACTGGCGAGCTGTGCGGTGCCATCGCCGAAGGCTATGCCAGCGCCGGTGCAGAGGTGGTGCTGGTGGGGCGCGACCCAGCCAAGGCTGAAAAGCGGCTGGAGGCCATCCACGCCGCCGGTGGCGAGGGCTACTTCGTCAGCGCGGATGCCTCGCGCAAATCGGACCTGCAACTGCTGCTGGACCAGGTGCTGGAGCGCTCCGGCGGCTGCCAAATCCTGGTGAATGGTGCGGGCGTGAACTCTGCCACGCCTTTCCTGGACATCCCGGAAGAAGAGTATGACCGCATCATGGGCATCAACACCAAGGGTGTGTTCCTGGCCTGTCAGGTCTTCGGCAAATATTTTGTGGAGCAGAAGGTGCCTGCCTCCATCATCAATCTGGGCTCCATGTCCGGCCTCCTGCCGCTGAGCCGTGTCTTCACCTACAGCATGTCCAAAGGGGCGGTGCACAATCTGAGCAAGAACCTGGCCCGCGAGTGGGCTCCGCTGAACATCCGCGTGAACACGCTGGTGCCCGGCTTTTTCCCAGCCGAGCAGAATAAAAAGGTGCTAACACCGGACCGCGTGGCGAAGATCATGGGCCACACGCCGATGAACCGCTTTGGCACGGCCAATGAACTGGTGGGCGCGGCACTGCTGCTGGCGGCCAATGGCGCAGGCAGCTTCATCACCGGCCAAGAAATGGTGGTGGATGGCGGCTACAGCTCAATGACGATCTGAGGTGTGTTTTGGGACGGCCCGGTGCTGGGCCACCTAACCAAAGATGCTTCAAGAACCCGCCAGTCGGCGGGTTCTTTTTTGTGCTTTGGTGCGGCCTGGGAGGTCCGTCAGGTTGCCTGGGAGGAAAGACTGGTTTGCCCCCCTGCCCTGCCTGCGCGGACGTGGTAGCAGGGACTGCGGAGCGCTAACCACGGGGGAAAAGCCGTATTTTTCGAAAATCGGGTCAAAATAGTTGTTGTTAAAAAAGGGGTGGGCTGATAAAACCGCGCCCTCGTGATTTCCCCGGTTCGTTTTTCCAGTCTCCTCAGCCTCCTCTGCGCCAGCGTTTATGCGCAGGACAGTCTGCTGCCCCTGCCCGAGGGAGGCCCTGAATTTCCCGTCCAAGAAGTGCCCGCCGAGACGCGCTTTCTGAAGCCCACGAAGTCCATCAAACCGCCGGTTGCTGCCACCAGCCCGGCTGCTGCGATGGCCCAGCCGCAGATCCATGCCCCGACCGTCGCACGCCTGCGCAAACTCATCCTGATGCCGGGTGGCCTGTCCCCGGAAATGATGCGCGAGCAGATCCTGGCCAGCGGCCAAAACCGCACGCCGGTGACCATCGTGGGCATGGATGCTCCGGCCCCGATCCTGACGAATCTGGCGAATTTCTTTGGCAGCGATGTGAATGCGGACACGCAGAAGCAACTGCTGGATACCGTGAGCCAGGGCATGGGCAACAAGACCTCCAAGACCCCGCGCCGCGTGGAAGTGGTGGGCTGGCTGCCGAGCGAAGGCGTGATGGCCGTGGCCGTGTATCCGGAGAGCTGAGGGCGAACGGCGCTTTTTGGGGGCCGTTTTTTTGATATCGAAGCTTCACAGGAGATGCATGCCCTGAGGATGCGGAATGCCTAACAATGTGTGAGGTCAGGATGGTGCTTCACAGCCCGAATGTCGCTGCGGCTACTAGGGCTTGGGTGTTGGAAAGCTCGGCACACTAGGCCATTCGGCCACCTGCTGGCGCAGGCAGCTACATGACGGACCTGCGGCCACGATAAGCAGCTCCAAGTCCCGTGGTTTGGAAGAATGCCGATGGGTCGAGGATGCGGCATGATCATATCACACACCTTTTGGTTAGGCTGAATATCCCATCTTTGACACGACCTCTTTTTACCATCCTCTAGGAGGGCTGTACTTGAGGGCATGCGGAGGTTCAGGGGCCGGGACTTGGCAAGTCCCGCTCCTTGGGGGTGTTGGGGAAGTGCAGGCTGGGTGAGCTTTTCGAAAGCGCCAGAGGACTGGCGCACTCCAGGACGCTCCGCGCGATCTTGCCCCCTTGCCCCCTTGCCCCCTTGCCCCCTTGCCCCCTTGACCCCTTGACCCCTTGACCCCTTCACTCATCACCTGCAACGCCTGTGGAAATCAGTTGTTGCCAGCGGGGGTGAGATCCAGACGGCCTGACCAGGTGGGAGTATTGCTCAAGCTGCTTCCGGGGACTTCCGTCGAGGGCAATTCTGGGAGGAGGAAGTAACCACAACCACGGTCACTGGTGGGCAGCAGGCAGCCGTGAAAGGTGACGATGCGGCGCAGCATCACAGCAGGTTTCAGCGGGTTGGGATCATAAAGTTTGAAGTTGCCGGTGAAGACGCCGGTGGTGGCATTCAGGCTGAAGGTGACGAAGTAGAGATTCGGCTCCATTTCACGCGGCAGCACCGCCTGATGTTTGCCGTTGAAGTTGATGGATTGGAAGATTGCCGCATTCAGGCCCGCATCGGTGAGGTTCAGCACGGCCTGTGATGGCAGGCCTAGCATGGATGGCAACAAAGGTGTGTTCACCGCCGGGCGCTCATAACGCCCGCCTTCCACCGTCAAGGCATGCCTTGCAAAGCCGTTTTTGTGGATGCGATCCTTCGAGGCATTGCCCTGGTCGTCTTTGCTCCAGTAGGCGGTGCCGGTGGCCAGTTGGGACTCGTAAGAGACGAGCGAGACGAAGGCCCCCGTACCACGATAGAGATTGACGTAGACCGGGATGTGCCCGCCTGGGCCCATATGGGTGGAGCCCGTCACCAGTTGTCCATCGGCCAGGCGGCCCTTGCAGGTGACAAGCCCACGCGGACTCAGCGTCAGCGTCAGGAAACCCGTGCCCTGGGGCGCAGCAGGGTCTGGAAAGGTGCCCAAATCATCCGGGAACAGACCGGCATTGATCAAGCCAGCGCCGGGCGCGAGGTTGGCCGCTGTCCATTCATTGCGGACGATGTTTCCTTCAGTCAGGACCTGAATGGTGCTACCCATTTTCAGGCCCACATAGGCTCCGTGAAGGTCTGCACCTGCGAGGATTTCCATGCCCACAACGAGTGGATTGCCGTCCTCATCTTTAAAGGGGGCCTGGACGCGAGCCCAGGAGCCGTCAGGATCGGCTGAAGCGGTGGAGACAAAGCGGTAGCTTTTGCCTCGGATCAGCACCGATCCACTGACTGCACCTTTGTTGGTGATCTGGCAGGTGACCTGACCGCCATGATGAAAGGCCTGGTCAGTTTCCAGGAAGACACCGCGATAGGTGCCTGCGAACCCTTGGGGAAAGGCAACCACATCCAGCAGAAAACGCACCGAGGTGGCCGAGCCATAGGCATTGGCGGCATCAATGTAAATCGTGTGGATTTTGCCGAGGGTCGTGCTCCCCCGGATGCGCCGTGCAGTGGGATCATAGTACAGTCCTTTGGGCAGGCCGCTCACTCGGATCACCGCCGTGGAGTCTGTGGTCACGACGGCAATATCCACAGGGCTGCCAGAAACGACTTCGGCATCTCCAATGGGGAAGATGAAGGGAGGCTGCTGGAGCCTGACCGGGAACGGCCCCGCATTGAGGGCGTAATCCGTCTGGTAGGTCACCCGACAGTAATAGGTGGACTGGGCGGCCGAGGTCGCCCCGGTAACGGCGAGTGCAGAGGTTTCGGCACCGCTGACAGTTCCAATCCCGGCGAGGTTTGCCTCGGGGCTGCGCGTCCAGGAGAACGTGAGTTCACTGGCCAGTTCCGGCGGGTGCACCTCCAGCTCCAGCCCGAAGGTGCCGCCCATGGGCACCACAATGGGCCCGGCAATACCGGTATTCCGGAACACGGCCAGGAGGACGGATTCTGTCTCCAGGATGATCTGGCCATATTGAATCTGGCAGAAATAGCGGCCACTGTGGCTGGGGCGTGCGGCGGCCACAGAGTAAGAAGGCTGGGTGGCGCCAGGAATTGCCGTGGTATCTTTGAACCATTGGAAGGTGGCCGAAGGCTGACTGACGGAGACACTGAAGCTAGCTGAAGATCCGTCCATGACCAATTGGGGCACAGGCTGGGTATTGATCTTGAGCGTGTCCGAAGAGGCCGAGCGGATCCGCACATTGTCGAGCGCCCAGGTATCAAAGGTGCTGCCGGAGTGTGACTTTTGACGCCAGCGGAAAACCGAGGCCGGGGTGCAGGCCTGCATGGGCACTGCGACCTCAAAATTGGTCCAACTTGAAAGAGATGGGTAAACCGTGTTGAGCGTCTGAAGGGTGTTCCAAAGGTTGCCGTCCGTGGAATATTCGAAGACGACCTCTTCCCCCGATTCTGAGTTATCCCAGTAGGTCGTGCCATCCTGAAGGCTGTTCCCTGCCCGGAAAGAAAACTCGATAATGCCGCCGCCGCTGGTATCCACAGCACGAGTCTGGGTGAGGCGTGTCCCTGAATGGCCGAACCACAGCGACTTGGTGCCGTTGAAGCCAGAGCCCCCGTTCGTGGAAGTGGTGACGGACGAGTAGGTCCACTGCTCCGCATCCCGCGAGGGATCAAAGTCATCCTCCAGCGTCACGGGCAGTTCCCTGGCGGTCACCATAACGCTGAGGGCGGCGGGGCTTTCGCCTTCGTCATTGAAGGCCTTGAGGCGGTAATAGTAGCTGATGCCCGCAGTGGGGGTGGCATCCGTGTAAGTGGTGACGTTGGCATTCAGCGTGGCCAGCGGGCTCCACAACAGCACGGAGGCAGCACGGCGCTCCAGCAGGTAGCCAGTCTCGTTTCGCACATTGTTCCAGACCAGACCGATTTCAGAAGCACTGATGCTACTGAAGCCAAAATTGGCCGGAGTGACCGGGACCGTGGCTGGCGGCATCGTGAAGGAGGTGACGTTAGACAGCTTGCTGGTGATGACCTCGGGCAGGGCCTTCAGCCGATAATGAACCGTCACGTTTGGCTCCGGAAGGGCATCCGTGTAAGTCAATGAGTACGCCTTAAAAGTCGTAAGGTCTTCCCAGATTCCAGACTGGCCCAGGCTGCGCTGCAACACGGTGCTGAATGCAGGGTTGCCATTGGAGGCTGCAATTTTCAACGACTCATCCAGCTCATAGGGAGTGGCGAGAAAAAGGGTGGGGCTAGGAAGCACCGTATTTTTGACTCCGGAGTAAACAGTGATACTGCCGCGAATGGCCTGCACACGATAGTAATAGACGACATCGGTTTGCGCGTTGTTATCTTTATAGTTAGCGGCACTGCCCGCCAGGGTGGCGATGGGGGTCCAGGGGCCTGCGGCATCTGTGGCACGCTCGACAATGAGGGAGGCCGGGCTGTTGGTGGAGGTCCATGTCAGTTGGAGGCCCAGACCGTCGACATAAGCTTGGCTGAGAAAGATGGTCGGCGCAGGCAGGTCCACCGTCCGCATGACGATGGTGTTGCTCCATGGGGAGCTGGCGGCAGGGCTGGTGGCCTGGATGCGGATCTCATAAGGCGTGTTCATCGCCAGACCGGCCAGGGTGGCGGAGGTCTGGTTGGCCGCAGGGGCAGGGCTGGCATTCGTCCAGTTTTCATCCCCCACGGGGCGATACTGGAGGTTAAAGCCCACTTCCAGAGACTCTTCCGTCCATTTCACAGGCAGCCGGCTGGTGGTGATCGCGGTGCTCTCGCCACCAGAAAGGACGGGCGCTGGCAAGGTGATCGGCAGCTCCAGGGGGTAAAAACGCAGGCTCGTGCCGTTTTGAACGACCAGCTTCCGGGTGGTCGTGTTGTAGGCGCTCACCCGGGTGCTGACGGGCATGGTCAGCACCTGCTGGCGGGAAGCGGTGTCATAGATTTTCGCTTCGCCAAAGGCCAGACCTCCATCCCCGGTCGTGCTGTAGATTTGATCTGCCAGGGTCCCCTGCTCTACGAGGTTGGCATTGAAATGGGAGCCGTTCCAAAAGACGGCCTGCCCATTTTCAGACACCACCACCACGCGGGAACCGTAGCCGATAACGCGGGATTTTACCAGGGTGGTAAACACGTCGCCAGTCACGTCCAGTTTGTAAAGTTGGGCGCCGGAACTGTTGTTCTCGCCATGGTAGTAAAACTGGCCGGTGGATTCAAAGGCACCCCCGCCTTCCCGCAGTCCGATTTTGCCCTTCTTAGCTCCATTGACGGTATCGAAAATCGAGATGTCGATCCATTGATCCTCCTCCTCCACCACCAGGCGGCCCGACTTTCCTGCGGCCACACGATAGACGTCGTTCATGCCGTATCCTGTGCCCTGAAAGGCGCTGAAAGCATAGGTGCGCTCCAGTGCGAGGGTGGTTTTATTGAAGGCCAGGAGATCGCCAATCTTCCAGTTAGGCACGTAGATGCGGTTGTCCGCCTCATGAATGGCCAGATCCGTCACCGAGATACCCGCAGGCACCACTCGCAGGATGGATTCCGTGGTGGCATCCATTTCCACCAAATAGGCTTTGGCACCCAACGTGGCCGTGTCTTCACTGATGCCGTAGATGAGGGAGCTGGAGGGCTGCGACTTGAGATGGGTGATCTTCAGCGGAGCGACGGTAAACTGAACGGGAAGGCTCAAAAGCGTGCCTGAAGTACCACTGAGGGTGATGATAGCCTGGTGCGTGCCGACGGCGAGGCTGCCAGCATTGAGCCGCAGCTCCAGCTCTCCCGGGGTGCTGCCAGTGCTGCTGGTAAAAGTCACCCAGGGCTGGTCGGCCACGGCAGACCAGGACACCGGACTGGCCGAACTGAACTGAACTTTCACTCGGTGATCCGCGTGGCTTTGCACCGTGGAGGTCACCACCTTGCTGACGCTGGTGGAGACGGGCGAAACGGTGAAGGAATAGACGCTGCCTTTGCTGATCTGGCTGCCAATGACGGTATCCACCCGCCAGTGGTAAGTGGTGCCGGGGATGAGGCCGCCGGGAGCTGCAAAGGTGGGGTACAAGGAAGATCCGAGATACAGTGGGGACTCAGAAGTCGCCGCATCTACCTGGGCTGAGGAAGTGCCAAAATAGAGCTGGTAAGACGATGCCCCCGCCTGGCTGGACCACGAAAGCGTCTCAGGCTGCAGTACCGTGGACTGATGGGCGGGGGAAAGCACCCGATCCAGCACCACGTTCCCGATCTGAGTGAAAAGATCTACCGTCCCGATCTGCCGCGTTCCTGGATTGAAATACACCAGCCGGGCGTAGTCTGAACTGATGGCATGGATGGAGGTGGTGACCGGCAGAGTCATCAGCCGGTTGCCCGTCGATTGTTGAAAAATGGCGCTCTCAGTAACAGCAATTTCTCCGCCGGGGCTGATGGAATAAACATCCGTCGGGAAGGACCGGATGACGGAGGCGACATTCTCCGTGGGAACCGCCACGGTTTTCGCGAAGACTTTGCCGTCGCCATGGGCAACCAGGACGGGAGTCTCCAACGGATCGCGAGACAAATTAATCGTGCCCGAAGAGGTCTCTCTGCCGGTCAGCGTGCCCGTGCCGCTCACCTCAAAACGGGCCAGATAGCTGGCACTGCTGCCTGCGCTCCATCCATACTGCGCCCAACCAAAAAGTTGGGTCTTGCTCGAATTGAGGGCAAAGTCGCCGAACCCGAAGCTACCCGCTACAATGACCACGGACTGTATCACTAGGCCGGTGCTGCGATTGTACACATGCAGCACAGGTGCCCAGGAGGTGTCGGTGTAATACAGGATGTTTCCGGCACCCACCTGGAGGTTGGCCGTCGTCTCGCTGCCATCGCCCCAGGTGCCAAAGACGGGCAAAGTGAGGGTTTGAGTGACCGTCAGTGTCTGGAGGTCAATGACGGAGATCGTCTTGTCCACGCTGTTGATGACAAAGAGCTCGCTGCCATCATTGGAGATGGCCATGCCGGTGGGCCGTTTGCCCACGGTGATGCTGCTGATGGCGCTGCCCGTCAGCGGGTCCATCACCAGCACACAGCCTGCCTGCACGCCGATGAAATGAAGGCCATACATCCGCGAGCGATACGGATCATCCATGAGCTTGAAGACATTCAGCGCCGAGGAGCTGGCATTCACGCTGACCATGGCGGTATTGCCACCATGCGTGGCCCGGATAGTGGCCGTGTAGCTAGGATTGGCAAGGGCGGCGGTGGTGAATTTCAGCACCACTTTTTGCCCCGCACTGTCCACCTCGGGCGTCACCCAGGAAGCATCGGAGGTGACCGTCACCTGATTGTAGGTGAAGCCACCGCCACTAGGCACGATGGGCAGCGAGAGATCCGCATGATGAAAGCCAGGCGCCAGGACCACACTTTTCGTGGTGGGCCCGAGAGTAAACGGGCTGCCCAAGGCTGAGGCGGCAAGCAGGAAAAGGGGTGCCAGAAGGGCGAAAAAAGAGGATCGCATGCGGGATTGATGTAAGGCTGGCGTCGGGTGCTCTCTCTAACAAGAGCTTTCTCCTCATGGAGGCTATTTTATTAAGAATGAGAATCGCCAAAAAAGTGCAGGCATTTCTGATGGGGGCTGGGATTCCATCCCCAGCCCCTCTGCCAAGGGCCGCGTTGGAGTCCCGAAACTTCACCACCAGCCCCCCACCGATCCAATCTCCCTTGCGGACCCCAGGCCTCCGCGTAGCCTGGACGGGCGGGTGCCCAAACCCCCGACGCGGCAGGCACCCAGGAAGGTTCTTCACCGCTTCGCCGCCTGAAAAAAACCATTTACCCACGCCCCCGGAAAGAATCATGAGCATCTGCCCCGAAGCCCCCTGGGAATCCTACTCCTACCAGACCGAAGAAGGCCCCGTCATCGTCGGCTTTTACACCGAGGCTCCCCGGCTGGATCGCGCGGCCCATCCCTACTGCGCACGGGTGCTCATTCCCATCCAGGCCCCCACTCCCCAGGGCGGCCCGGCCGGGGATGAAGTCCAGGCGCTGTGGGCCATGGAGGATGCGCTGGTGGCCGCCCTGGATGCCGCGCGGGTGCCCTGCATCATGATCGGTCGCCTCACCCACGGCGGCATCCGCGAACTCATCTTCCAGGTGGCCGATTACGCCCCCTTCCGCCCGCCCGTGGGCCGCTGGATGCAGGCCCAGCCCGGTTATGAGATCGACGTCTCCGAGCACGATGGCTGGGACTTCTTCTTTGAGTCCGTCTGGCCTTCGGAGAACTCCTGGCTCCTCATCATGGACCGCCGCGTGGTGGATGAGCTGGTCGCTTCCGGCAGCGATGCCGCGAAGGAGCACTCCCTCGAATTCGTCTTTTGCGGTGATCCCACCGCCCTGGCCAGTCTCCAGCCCCGCCTGGAATCCCGCGGCTACCGCCTCCACGAATTCGCCCCCGACCAGTCCCGCCTCGTCATGGCCAAATCCCTCCCCCTCGATGTCTCCGCCATCTTTGGTGAAAGCCTCGCCCACAAAGACGAATGCGCCCAGCTCGGCCTCGAATACAACGGCTGGGGAGCCACCGTGGTGTCATGAAGGGGTTGGGGTGACCTGCCTGAATGAAGCCTAATCGGCGATTAGGCCATCAAAGCCCACCTTTAAACGCATAACACGTTAGGCTGCACCTTGAAAATTGAAGTGTTGGGTGATATCCATTGCCATACATACGGCATCGAATACCACCCGCTCCATGAATGGCTGAGCCAAGGACCTGGCATGGTCTTTCCAGTTAAACATCACCCATGAGGTAGAAAGCTCCACAATGCCCATCACCCACATCATTGCCGACAGCCTGGATCGGTCATTCACCCTTTATCGGGATCTCATCGAGTCGCTGGAGGAGACGACGCTGAGTTCCAAGTTGCCCCAGATCCCCTCCAACACGCTGGGCCTTCAGCTCTGGTGCGTGGTCGGCGCACGGGAAAGCTACAGCCGGGCCATCCAGGCCAATCAATGGTCCGGCTTCACCTGCTCGCTGGAGACAGCCTCCGTCAAATCTCCCGTCGCCGAGGCCCTCGTCCGTTCCGCCCAGGCAGTTTCAGATGCCCTGAAATCCATCGAGACCTACACCGATGTGCAGAACCGCCTCATCATTGATCTCCTGGAACACGAAGCCGCCCACCACGGCCAGCTCATCCGCTACCTCTACGCCTTAAAGTTGACCATCCCGGCCAGCTGGAAATCCCGATATGCGCTAACTTAATCGGTTCGGCAGGAGGCACAGCATCCACAGACAAAAAGCGCAGTCTGTTCTCAAACCACGACATCGCCTTGAGCGAAGGTTTTGATCTATGTAGCAATCAAATCTGACTGCCTCTCCAAACCTTAAATGGTGCGCGGTGCAGGGTTCGAACTGGAAGCCTTCCCTTATCCCATAAGGCCGGGAGCGATTTACCCGGTCAAAATACGTGCCCTTGCGTAGAATTGACGGATTTGGCGGAGGTCGTCGCGGCGTGGCCGTCATTGCCTCAGCCGCTGCGTTCTGCGGTCCTGGCTCTCATCCGTAGCCATCAAGGCGCCCAATCCTAGCCCTTCAAAATCATGGGCAAGGAATACACCCTCCAGGGCCGTGCTGCGCCTGGATACAAAACGTGGGCACCCAAAGCGGGCCAGCTACCGGGACAGGCGGAACGGGCGTGCCCGACCGCCTGCCCCGGTGGCGGCACGCCAGATGCGGCGGGCTTGTCTAAGCCGCATATTAGAACAGGAGGGGCGTGCCAGAAGCCCAAACCTTCAATCACTTGGTATCCTGGGGCTTCTTTAGTCGAAATCCATGTACCACGGGAACGCCCGCCGCAGCCCGAGAAAGACGCCCAGCCACGCGGCAAAATCACGGAATGGAGTGCTACCAGTCGGGGACGCCTCAAACGCTTTCTTGCCACCATAGAACGCGAGGAATTGGCCCGTGCCCTGGTCGTCACCTTGACCTATCCCAACGAGTTTCCCGCCCCCGATGACCACGAAGTTTACAAGGGACACCTGCACAAGTTCCGAATCTACCTTCGGCGGAAATGGTCGGAGTGCTCCGGCGTCTGGAAATTGGAATTTCAGAGCCGGGGAGCGGCCCATTATCATTTGATGCTTTTTGGCCTGGCTGGCGTGGAACTGGAAGCTGTGCGCACCTGGGTAAGGGAAACCTGGTACCGAATCGCCCATAATGGGGACAAGCATCTCGGCGTTGCGGGAACGCAGGTGGACGCCATCAAGCATGCAGGCGGTGCCATGTCCTATCTGGTAAAGTACTTGAATAAAGGGGACCAGACCTTACCCGGCAATTTCAGCGGTCGCTACTGGGGAAAGCACAATCAGGAGCTCCTACCCACAGTGGAGCCAGAAACGGAAGAACTGGACGAAAAGACAGCGAACCAGCTTCGGCGCATAGCCCGCAAAAAGGTGCAGAAGGACGTAGAGCACAGCCGATGGCAGCGTTTTTTGAAGATGGAAAATGAGCAGTATTGGCGCGTGGGAGGGCGCTTTTTTTGGGAAACTCTCAAATCAGCGCGCCACGGATTAAAACCTCGGATTGATAGCGAGGGCTACCCAGCTCCAAGGTGTCTTAGCTGGATGTTCAAGGACGAAACCGCCATCGAGGTTGACGGCGTCAAATACAAGCCTGATTACTCTTGGGTAAGCCTGCCTTTTTCGGTCGATCTTCTCAGGAGCGATGTGCGAAAATTGCCGAAGCGGTGGAAGGCCAAAAATAATGCTCGAGTTCGCATTATGTGTGAGGCCTCAGCTTTTGTAGCACGACTGAGAGGCGGGCGCATCCTAACTTGACAGATTAAGGGGCTTCGGGATTTGTCTGATCCGAAATATAATATAAAGTATAACGATTCAAATGAAACACATTCCACCCTCCGCACTTGCACGAAGCTTCACTTGTCCTCACTGCGCAGCAATATCCCAACAAGAGTGGTGGGGACGCACTTGGGATGACGGATGTTACGGCAACTTAGCCAACAATGATCTCAGGATAGGTAAATGCTATCATTGCAAAAAATTCACTTTGTGGCTCGAGGAGCAGATGCTTTATCCCTCTACAGGGACAGCGCCAACTCCAAACAGTGAAATGCCAGATAACGTCCTGAAACTGTATCATGAGGCAGCTTCCATTATGACCCAGTCGCCAAGAGGTGCTGCTGCTCTTTTGAGACTTTCTGTCCAAGTCCTTTGTGTAGATCTTGGTGAGAAGGGGAAAAACATTAATGACGATATCAAATCGCTGGTATCAAAAGGCCTGCCGGAGGTGGTGCAGCAATCTTTGGATATTGTCCGCGTAACAGGTAACGATGCAGTGCACCCTGGTTTAATTGACACCGACAATCAGCAGGTAGTGGCTCAGTTGTTTGATTTGGTGAACATCATTATTGAATACATGATCGCTCTGCCAAAACGCGTGAGCGGCATTTATTCATCGCTTGCTCCCTCTACCCACGCAGCGATTGCGAAAAGAGATGCTCCGTAAAGTATCAGGCCCTCCCCGGCCAGAGGGGATACCGGGACTTGCCAAGCGCAGCGCCCTCCCGTTTCGACGCCCCATGATTTACATGGGGCGTTTTCGTTTCGCCTGCTAGCTAGGCCATCCGCCCCCCACCTCCTGACCTCCCTGAACGCCCGAAATTCTTTCAGGTGATTTTTTGTTTGACGTGTTCAGGTGAATATGGCTTTCTTTGACCAGCGGAGAAACACGACTCTTACGGGATAGTGTCACGGTTGCAGTTATCACTCGCCGATCCTGAAAAGGAAAAGTCTCTGAGCACGGTTGTAGGACATCTGGGAAATTCGAACGTCGAAGCTGTGATGAGCAGTGAGTAGTCTGCGACCCAGAGCAACTGGTGTGATGCACAGCATACCCCAGAGCACGGAAACGAAGTGGGGCTATGCATGCCCACATCGTTCGAATGTGCTCGGGGCATGCGTCACCTAGAATCGTGATAACATGCAATCGCCTAACAAATCATTCCTCAATCTCCATGAAGTTGGTGCCGTCATTGACCGCAGCAGCCGCACCGTTCTCCGTCTGATCCATGACCATCAACTGAAGGCACATCAGTTGCGCGGGCGGTGGGTGGTGACACCTGAAAACCTGGACCGTTTTTTGAAGAAACTCCCTTCCAATTTTTGAGCCATGCCTTTCTCAGTCCATCGCCCAAAGGGAGAACGGTATTTCCGTTTCTATTACTACTTCGACGACTCCTCTGACCGTGTCCGGGGATCAACCCGAAGGACCACGAAGGAAGCCGCTTTGAAGGTGGCCAAGCAGCTCTTTGACGAGGCCTTGCTTGAACGTGATGGCATGGGGCCATCCAAGGCAGAGCGAGAGGCCAGCAAGAAAGGGCTCCTGCTGCACCTCAATGAATTCTTGGATTCACGCGAGAAAGAGGGGCGGGCCTTGAAGTATGTGAAAGGCCTGGAAAAGCAGCTCAAGACGTTGTTTCTCGATTGTGGGTGGCAGTTGATCCGGGACATTCGCCGCGATGATTTCGAAGCCTGGCGCGGGCGGCAAAGCCATCACCCGAAGACGTTGAACGAATATCTTTGGTCGCTCTCGGCCTTTGTGAATTGGCTGCTGCGTAGTGGCCGCATCTCTGTGAATCCTCTGGCCTATATTTCGAAGGTGACCACCAAGGGCGCCGAATCGAGAAAGCGTCGTGCCTTCACCCTGGATGAGTTGGAACGGCTCCGGCACGTATCCGGCAACCGTGGGGTGGTCTATGTGGCTGCGGCCTTCACGGGCCTGCGTCGGGGTGAATTGCAGAAGCTCGAATGGCGAGACATCGAGCTTGATGCCGTGAACCCTCTGATTCGCGCCCGAGCTTCGACCACGAAGAACGGAAAGGAGGCGTTGCTGCCCCTACATCCAAACGTGGTCCAGGTGCTGCAATCCATCCGGCCTGCAGCCGTCGCTAAAGGGGACAAGGTGTTTAAGGGCCTGCTTCCTCGCATGCCGCGGTTCAATGCAGACTTGAAGGCAGCCGGCATCGCCCCAGAAGATGCCCAGGGCCGTGTGGTGGACTTTCATTCGCTGCGCAATACCTTTGCCACGATCCTGACTCTCAACGGCAAGCCTCAGCGTGAAATCATGGAGCTGATGAGGCATAGCGACATGCGATTGACCGCGAAGGTTTACACCGATGCGGGCCAGCTTCCTCTTGCTGAAACCGTGGCCTCATTGCCTGGGCTTCCAGGCCTGAAATCACCCGGTCAAAATACGTGTCAAAAAGTCGGCGAAAGCTGTCAAAACGTGTCGCGAGATGTCCCGAGGGGTGATGCAGGTAATTCGACTCAACACCTTGAAAGTGAACCGTTTGTCTCAGAATGTCGCGACGTGGCGAAAGAGGCAAATGGTGCGCGGTGCAGGGTTCGAACCTGCGACCCTTGCCGTGTGAAGGCAATGCTCTACCACTGAGCTAACCGCGCGTTGTGGTGGGGGACGCGGAGTTAATCATGATATGAAACCTTTGCCAGTTCTTTTTTTCAAGAAATGAAGGTTTCAAAGGAGTCCCTCACGTATCCGTCTATGCTTTGACCATGTTCCAGATGCCCACCTCTCTGCGGATCCTTTCCCTCATCGCTCTCACCACTGCCTCGGCCCTGGCCCAGGCAGCTCAGCCCCATGCAGATCCGGCCAAGGCTGCGGCCCCAGAAGCCAAGAGCGACGAAGCTCCTGGCGGCAAGTCCGCCAAGGAGGAGAAGGCTGACAAAAAGGAGGCCGCTAGCAAGCCTGAGGCCGGTAAGGAGGAGAAGCCCAAGGGTGATAAGCCGGAGGACAAGTCCGAGAAAAAGACCAGCACGGACCACAGCCTGGTGATCAACGGCCAGAAGGTGGACTTCACCGCCACGGCGGGGATGCTGAGCCTGAAGGATGCGGAAGGCAAGGTCACCGCCGACATCTTTTACATCGCCTACACCAAGAAAGACGTCGCCGATCCCGCCAGCCGTCCGCTCACCTTTTCCTTCAATGGCGGCCCTGGTTCCTCCTCGGTCTGGATGCACCTGGGCCTGCTGGGACCGAAGCGCGTGAAACTGCGCGACGATGGCTTTGCGGTACCGCCGCCCTACCAGCTCGTCGAGAATGAGTTCTCCCTGCTCGATGAAACCGACCTCGTTTTCATTGACCCTGTGGGCACCGGCTACAGCCGCGCCAGCAAGCCGGACGAGGCCAAAAACTTTTACGGCGTGAATGAAGATGCGCGCAGCATCGCCGAATTCATTCGCCTCTACATCACCAAGAACACCCGCTGGCCCTCGCCCAAGTTTCTCATCGGCGAAAGCTACGGCACCACCCGCGCCGCCGCCCTCAGCGGTGAGCTGCTGCGCAGCCATCGCATGAACCTCAATGGCATCATGCTGGTCTCCACCGTGCTGAACTTCCAAACCATCTGGGGCGCGGAGGGCAATGACCTGCCCTTCGTCCTCTTCCTGCCCAGCTTCACCGCCACTGCCTGGTATCATCAAAAACTGCCTGCCGACCTGCAGAAGAAACCGTTGGTCGAGGTCCTGAAGGAATCCGAGAAATTCACCAGTGGCGATTACAACCAGGCGCTCCTCCTGGGAGCCGCCCTGCCAGCCCCGCAGCGCGCCGCTGTGGTGAAGCAGATGGCCCGTCTCACTGGCCTTTCGGACGCCTTCGTGGCCGCCTCAGACCTGCGCGTGACCCTCAGCCGCTTCAATGCCGAACTGCTGCGGGATCAGCGCCTCGTCACCGGCCGTTTCGACAGCCGCTACACCAGCTACATGCGCGACCGCCTGGGCAATGAGGCCGAGCGCGACCCGAGCGCGGATGCTGTCTTCAGCGCCTTCGCCTCCACCTTCAATCACTATGTCCGCCACGACCTGAAATTCGAAGACGACCGCCCCTACAACATCCTCGGCGGTGTGGGCAAATGGAACTGGGATGCCGAGAACCAGTTTGCCAACGTCTCCGAAATCCTGGCTGAAAGCATGACCGCCAACCCCTTCCTGAAGGTCCATGTTTCCAACGGCTTCTACGACATGGCCACGCCCTACTACGCGGCCCGTTACACCTTCTCCCACCTCAACATCCACCCCGAGCTGATGAAGAACATCACCCAGGATGACTACACTGCCGGGCACATGATGTACCTGAACCTCCCCGACCTGAAAAAGCAGAAGGAAGACCTCGCCAAGTTCATCCGCTCCGCTTCGCAGAAGTAGGGCGCGCCAGGATACCCAGTAATCGCGAGGGAGGTCGCGAGCATCAAGTTTTTCCAAGGAGCGGGACTTGCCAAGTCCCGGTCTCTGGACCTGCGAATGCCTTCAAGAGCAGCCTTCCCAGAGGATGGCAAAAAGATGTCAGGTAAAAGACGGGGCATTCAGCCTAACAAAAAGGTGTGTAGTCTCATCATGCCGCATTCATGACCGCATCGGGCTTCCCAAACCACGGGACTTGGCAAGTCCCGCTCCTTGGGTTGGCCTGCGGGGCGACAGAGCTTTGCGTAGGCTCATCCGCCTTCGCTAGCTCCCAAACCCCACGCCCTGGCGGGCGCAGCCACAGTCTGTAGCTGCCCGCGCCAGCGGGTGGAGGGGCCGAAAGCTCACCCGCCTTCGTTCGCTCCTTTGCCTCAGTTCTTGTAAATCCTTCCCGCGACTGCGGGATTGTTAATCCTGTAAAAAAGTCCGCACTTTTCGTCTGATCTGCATCCGCCTCCCCCCCAAACCACGGGACTTGCCAAGTCCCGCTCCTTGGGCTGGCCAGCGTGGACAATAGAGTTTTTCGACAGCTTATCCACCTTCGTCCGCCCCCAAACCCCACGCACTGGCGGGCGCAGCTACCGCAGACAAGAAGGATTTTAGATAGCCTTTTTAGCAGAATAGTTGCTGACCAGGAAGGCTGCTTTGTCAGGAATAAGGCGTGGACAGGGGCGCGGGGGTGGACATGTCTTGCAGGTATCTTTTCATGGCTGCTTTTTCGCGTGTTCTTTCTGTTGTTTTGCCGCTGCTCAGCGGTGCGGCGTTGTCGCTGGCGTATCCGGGGTGGAACCTGGAGGTGATGGTGTGGGCCTGGCTGCTGCCGCTGCTGTTTTTGCTTTGGCCCGTGGCACGCCCAGGGACGGAGGGACGGCGGCGGCCTTTCCTGTGGGGCTATCTGGCGGGTGTGGCCTTTTGGGTGCCTAACCTGAGCTGGTTGCGGCATTCGTCGCGCGTGCGGGCAGGGGCGCGGGACGGGACGTGGTGCGGCTGGGAGGCGGAGCTGCTGGGCGTGGCAGCGGTGGTGGGGCTGGCGCTGTATTGCGCACTGTACTTTGGCGTGTGGGCCTGGTTTGTGGCCCGGTTTGCCCGGCCCGATGCGCGACTGCTGGCAACGGGGACGTGGCAGGCGAGCACGCTGCATTCGCTGCGCTGTGCGCTGATGGCGGCGGCGGCGTGGGCGGGGCTGGAGTGGGTGCGTAGCTTTTTGCTGTTCTCTGGCTTTGGCTGGAATGGGCTGGGCGTGGGGCTGCACCAGAACGCGGTGCTGATGCAGGTGGCGGATGTGGTGGGGGTGATGGGGCTGTCCTTCCTGCCGGTCTTTGTGGTGTGCGCGGCGTGGAATGCGGTGACGCGGGTGGTGTGGGTGTATCGCGGTGAGGGCACGTGCCGGTCCCGCCTGGACTTCACGTTGGCGATGGTGCTTCTGCTAGGGGTTGCGGGCTACGGGATGATGCGGCTGGTGCCGAAAGCCGAAGCGGACCTGGTGACGGTGCGCACGGTGCTGGTCCAGCCGAATGTGGCGCAGGTGGATGCGTGGTCTGGCGCGCTGGGGCCGCAGGTTTACAAGCGGCTGCATGACTTTACCCGGCTCTACGCGGAGGCCCGCGACGGGGTGTCGCACACGGACCTCGTCATCTGGCCGGAGAGCGCGCTGCCAGTTCATCTGCACGGGCTGCCGGAGGCGGTGAATGGGCTGCCGGGGCACCCGGATTTTTTCAATGATTTGTTAGGCGCGGGCGACTACAGCCTGCTGACGGGGACGGAAATCTACGAGACACCACGGGTGGGGCATGTCTCCGCCGTGCTATTTCGCGGCGGGTATGAGCAGCGGCAGGAGTACCACAAGGTGCATCTGGTGCCCTTTGGCGAGTACCTGCCCTACCGGAATGTGCCGCCGTTTTCCTTCCTGCAAGGGGTGCTTCAGGGGGACTTTCAGCCGGGGGTGGCGACGGAGCCACTGCGGCTGGCCAAGCCCGAGGTGGACCTGATCCCGATGATCTGCTTTGAGGACACGGTGGGGCGGCTGGTGCGGCGCTTTGTAAGGCCGGGGCCGCAGATCCTGGTGAACATCACGAACGACGGCTGGTTCCTCGACAGTGTGGAGACAGAGGTGCACCTGGCGAATGCAAAATTCCGCGCGGTGGAGCTGCGCCGGCCCATGGTGCGTGCGGCGAATACGGGGGTGAGCTGCTTCATTGACAGCAACGGCCAGGTGAAGTCACGACTGGATGCGCCGGAAACGGGCAACACCTTCATCGAAGGCTGCCTGCCGGGCGAGGTGAAGGTGCCCAAGGTCGGCGAAATGACGCTGTATGCCCGCTATGGAGATGTGTTTTCTGCGGGATGTCTGCTGCTGGCGTTGGGGGCAGGAGTCACAGGGTCAAGGAGTCAAAGGTCAACGCTGAAAGAGTCAAGGGCGTGAGGGCAGCTCGGTGTCCCCCTCTTGACCATTGACCCTCTTGACTGTTGACCGCTTGACTTCCCCCTCCCCTGCCCCCCAAACACCACAGAAGTACGTGTTTCTGACATGCGTGGGTGAAAGTCTTCCTCACCAGCGTGGGTATTGATTTGACACGGCTCCGGTCTTTTGGAGCTATGTGACTTCTTCCCCATGAAAAAATACAATGTTGGTATCATCGGTTACGGTTGGGCGGCGACGGCGCACATTGATGCGATCAATGCCAGCAAGCAGGCGCAAGTGACGGCCATCTACTCCTCCCGCCCTCTGGACAGTGCGGAACTGAGCGCAAAGCACGGCGGCACCATCACGGCCTATCAGGATCTGGATGCGATGCTGGCCAACCCGGACATCCACGTGGTGGACATCACCAGCTACCCGAGCCAGCACCGCAACCAGGCGGTGGCGGCGGCGAATGCAAAGAAGCATGTGATTTTGGAAAAGCCGATGGCGAATTCCCTGCAGGAAGTACGGGAAATCGTGGCGGCGGCGAAGGCCAATGGCGTGAAGGGCTGCGTGTGCTTTGAGTGCCGCTTCTCCGGCCAGTTCCAGTCCACCAAGGCGATCCTGGACGAGGGTCTGCTGGGGGAGGTACACTACGGTGAGGTGGACTACTATCACGGCATCGGGCCCTGGTACGGCCAGTTCCGCTGGAACATCGGCAAAAAGGATGGCGGCAGTGCGCTGCTGACGGCGGGCTGCCATGCGCTGGATGCCCTGCTGATGGTGATGCCAGGCGAGGTGGAGAGCGTGACGAGCTTCAGCACGAAGTCGAAGAGCGAGATCTTTGCCCCCTATGAGTATGACACCACGAGCGTGACACTGGTGAAGTTCAAGAACGGTGCCGTGGGCAAAACGGCGGCCGTGGTTGACTGCCTGCAGCCCTACTACTTCCACACGCATCTGGTGGGCAGCGAAGGCAGCCTGCTGGACAACAAGCTGCACTCAAACAAGCTGAAGTCTGACAAGAAGGCCTGGGGAAATCTTTCCATGCACATGCTGGACTCCGGCGATGTGAACGACCATCCGTACCAGACGCAGTTCCAGGCCTTCTTTGATGCGCTGGATGAGGGCAAGGACATGCCGCTGACAAGCTTCACCGAATCCCTGCGCACCTTTGAGGTGATCTTTGCCTCCGACAAGAGCGCGGAACAAGGCGGCAAGCCGGTGACGATCGCCGACCTGGGCTGAGCGAAAGACTGATCCCACAAAGGCAGGAAGGGCCCAGGCCTTTCCTGCCTTTTTTGTTAGGCGAGAACGGGACGCGGTTCAGCAAATGCTGGGATTTTAGACAGGATTCCATAATTGGCAGGATTGACAGGAAGGGGAATAAAAAGATTGGGATGATGAAGAGACCCAAGTCCCGCTCCTTGGGGTGATGGTGGACTGCGCTTAACAACACCTCCTGTTAGGCCTCAGGCTGAGAGGGGGAATGATGCAGGCTGACGTTATCGCCGTCGCTGCTCTTCAGCCCCCAGAAGGTGAATGAGGAGAGCACCGTGAGGATGCCCATGGTCAGGAACGCATGATGGAGGGCGGGCACCGTTTGCGCAGGGTCGGTCTGATTCAGCCCGCCGAGGAACCAGGCGGTGAGCATGGAGGCGAGGGCAACACCAAAGCTGGCGGACATTTGCTGGCCGGTGCTGGCGAGGCTGCTGGCCTTGCTGGCTTCGCGGTCATCCACATCCGCAAAGATGAGGGTGTTCATGCTGGTGAACTGGAGCGAGGAAAAGAAGCCCTGGGCGAAGCTGAGCGGGATGATCATCGCGATGGAAGTGCCAGGGCCCACCTGGGTAAAAATAGTGATCGTGAGACCTAACAAAACGGTGTTCACGATGAGCACGGTGCGATGGCCAAAACGGGCCAGCAGCGGGCGGCTGATGACCTTCATGCCAATGGCAGCCAGGGCCAGAGGGATGGTGAGCAAACCGGCCTGCCAGGGAGGAAAGCCGAGGCCGATTTGGTAGAGCAAGGGCAGTAAAAACGGCATGCCGCCCACGCCCAGGCGGGTGATGAATCCGCCGAGCACGGAGAGGCGAAAGGTGCGGATAGCAAAAAGATGCACGGCCAAGAGGGGCCGGGCCACATGGCGGGAATGACGGCAGTAGGCCGTGAGAAGGATGACCGAGACGAGCGTCATACCTGCGAGCACCAGGGGCGGCTGCGAGTGCTCGCCAAAGACCTCCAGCACATAGGAAAGCAGGGCGATGCCTGCGCCGAAGAGCAGGAAGCCGGCACGGTCCAAGGGCGGGGCCTGGGTGTCCTTGAAATCCGGCATGTGGCGATGGGCCAGCCAGAGGCCGATGATGGCAAAGGGCACATTCAGCAGGAAGATGATGCGCCAGGAAAACCAGTGGATGATGGCCCCACCGAGCGAGGGACCAATCAAGGGACCGATGAGCGCAGGAATGATGACGTAGGTGGTGATGCGCAGCATCTCCGACCGAGGAAAGGAGCGCACGAGGGCGATGCGGCCCACCGGCATCATCATGGCACCGCCCATGCCCTGGATGATGCGGGAGACCACCAGCATGGGCGGATTGTAGGCCACGGCGCACAGCAGTGAGCCGATGGTGAAGAGGACGATGGCCAGGGAGAAAACCCGTTTGGTGCCAAAACGGTCCGCCATCCAGCCGCTGACGGGAATGAAGACGGCGAGGCTGAGGGTGTAGCTGGTGAGGACGGACTTCAGGCTCAACGGTTCCACCCCGAGGCTGGCGGACATGGTGGGCACGGCCGTGTTCAGGATGGTGGCATCCAGGTTTTCCATGAACAGGGCCACGGCGACGAGCCAGGGCAGAATGGCCAGAGACGGCGAAGGAGCGGCCGGTGAGGCAGCAGGAGGCGCGGTCTCGGGTGTCATGGGGCGTCAGACTTCGTTCTCTTTTTTCCAAGCCTTCAGGATGGAGTCCAGCAGGCCAGGAAAGCGGCTGTCGAGTTCCTTACGCCGCACACGGCTGGTCAGTTCCACCCCGCGCCGCTCGCTGTGGATCACGCCCGATTCCCGCAGGATGCGATAGTGCTGGGAGCAGGTGGACTTGGGCATGGGGCACTTCAGACGGCTGGTGGTCTCTACACAGTTCAGGCCGTCCTCGGCTTTGCGAAGCTCCGCCACGATGCTGAGACGCACCGGATCCGACAGGGCATGAAGGACGCCTGCGACGGTGATGCTTTCGACGGGAGGATGGTGGAGCGGTCTGATAAAAACATTCTACACAATTTTGCTTGCAGTTCAATGATTCTTTAGTTCCGTATTTATGAACAAAGGAACAAACCTCATGCCCACACTTTTTGATTCGCTCCAAGTCGGTCCCCTGCTCCTGCCCAATCGCATTTTTATGGCTCCCCTCACCCGCAGCCGGGCTGGAAGCCAGCGTGTGCCGAATGCGCTGATGGCCAAATATTACCGCCAGCGTGCTACTGCCGGCCTGATCCTCAGCGAGGCCACCTCGGTGACGCCGATGGGCGTGGGCTATGCCAACACACCGGGCATCTGGTCCGCAGCCCAGGTGGCTGGATGGAAGCTGGTGACCCAGGCGGTGCATGAGGCAGGTGGCCGCATCTTTTTGCAGCTCTGGCATGTGGGCCGTGTCTCGGACCCGCTCTTTCTGGACGGGGCGCTGCCTGTGGCCCCGAGCGCTGTGCGCCCTGCAGGCCACGTGAGCTTGGTACGTCCTGAAAAGCCCTTTGTAACGCCGCGTGCGCTGGAGCTGGCCGAGCTGCCAGGCATCATCGAAGCCTATCGCAAAGGCGCACAAAATGCCCTGGAGGCCGGTTTTGACGGCGTGGAGATTCACGGGGCCAATGGCTACCTTCTCGACCAGTTTCTACAAACCAGCACCAACCAGCGCACGGACGAGTATGGCGGTCCGTTGGAAAACCGGGCGCGGCTGATGCTGGAAGTGACCGATGCGGTGATCTCGGTATGGGGCGCAGACCGTGTGGGCATGCACCTGGCCCCGCGCTGCGATGCGCATGACATGGGCGATGCGAATCCGCTCGAAACTTTTGGTTATGTCGCCCGGGAGCTGGGACGGCGGAAAATCGCCTTCATCTGTGCGCGCGAGCGTCAGGGCCCAGACAGCATCGGGCCGGAGCTGAAGAAGGCCTTTGGCGGCCTCTATGTGGCGAATGAAAAGTTCACCCTGGAATCCGGCAATGCGATCCTGACCACAGGTGATGCGGATGCCGTGGCCTACGGAGTCCCCTATATTGCCAATCCAGACCTGCCGGAACGTTTTGCCCAAGGAACCGCCCTGAATCCCGCCGACCCGACGACGTTCTATGCGGACGGTCCGGTGGGCTACACCGATTACCCTGCGTTATGAAGACTCCTTCCCGCCTGCTTTACTCCGTTCTGGATCTCGCCCCCATTTTGCAGGGCGAGACAGCGGCAGACTCGTTCCGCCATTCGCTGGAGCTGGCGCAGCAGGTGGAAAAATGGGGCTATCACCGCTTTTGGTTGGCGGAGCATCACAACATCCCCGGCGTGGCCAGCGCGGCCACCTCGGTGGTTATTGGCTTCATCGCAGGCGGCACATCCACCATCCGGGTGGGCTCCGGCGGCATCATGCTGCCGAACCATGCGCCGCTGGTGATTGCCGAGCAGTTTGGCACGCTGGAGTCGCTGTATCCGGGGCGCATTGACCTGGGGCTGGGCCGTGCGCCCGGTGGGGACCAGACCACCGCCCGCGCCCTGCGCCGGGGCCTGGGTAGCAGTGGCGATACGTTCCCTGGAGATGTGCAGGAGCTGCAAGGCTTCTTCTCCCCTGCCCTGCCTGGACAAAAGGTGCGGGCCATTCCGGGCCAGGGATTGAACGTGCCGCTTTATTTGTTAGGCAGCAGCACCTTCAGCGCCAGTTTGGCGGCAGAGCTGGGCCTGCCGTTTGCCTTTGCCTCCCACTTCGCACCCGAGATGCTGCACCAGGCCATTGGCATCTATCGCACCCATTTTCGCCCCTCGGCCGCCCTGGCCAAACCGCATGTGATGGTGGGGCTGAATGTCTTTGCCGCCGATACGGATGAGGAGGCTACCCGGCTGTTCAGCTCCCTGCAACAGGTCTTTCTGCACCTGATCCGGGGCTGGCCGAAGCAACTGCAACCGCCGGTGGATGACATTGATGCCCTGTGGAATCCGGTGGAGGAGGCGCAGGTGAGCCGGATGACCCGCTGCTCCGCCGTGGGCAGCCCGAAATCCCTGCGCGCGCAAATCGAATCCCTGCTGGACGAAACCGGAGCCGATGAAATCGTAGCAACGGCCCACATTCACGATCCGCAGGCCCGGCTGCGTTCGTTTGAAATCGCGGCCCAGGTCTTCCAAGATCTGCAAAAAGCACGCGCCTGACTTTCCCCTAACTAAAAACACAACAAGACAATTATGGAATACAGACAACTCGGCGGCTCCGGCTTCAAAGTCCCCGCCCTTACCCTCGGCACAGGCACCTTCGGCGGCGGCACGGAATTCTTCAAGGAGTGGGGTGCCTCCGATGTGGCCGAAGCCTCCCGCCTCATTGACATCAGCCTGGAAAACGGCCTAACCATGTTTGACACGGCGGACATCTACTCCGACGGCATGGCAGAAGAGATCCTGGGGGCCGCCATCAAGGGACGACGAGACCAAGTGCTGATCTCCACCAAAGGTACCTTCCGCCTGGGCGAAGGGCCAAACAACGTCGGCTCCTCCCGCTGGCACCTAATCCGCTCCGTGGAAAACAGCCTGAAGCGCCTGGGCACCGACTACATCGACCTCTACCAGCTCCACGGCTTTGATGCCATGACTCCGGTGGAAGAGGTGATGAACACGCTGGATGATCTGGTGCGCGCGGGCAAGATCCGCTACATCGGGGCCTCCAATTTCTCCGGCTGGCAGCTCATGAAGGCGCAGGCTTATGCGGAGAAGTTCAACCTTTCCCGCCATGTGGCAAACCAGACCTACTACTCGCTGATCGGCCGCGATTACGAGTGGGAGTTGATGCCCCTGGGCCTGGACCAGAAGATCGGCGCCGTTGTCTGGAGTCCCCTAGGCTGGGGACGCCTGACAGGCAAGATCCGCCGCAACCAGCCACGGCCTGAGACGAGCCGCCTGAACCACACGCTGAGCAACCAGTATGGTCCGCAGGTGGATGATGAGTACCTTTACAAAGTGGTGGATGCACTGGACGAAGTGGCCGAGGAAACCGGCAAGTCAGTGCCCCAGGTGGCGCTGAACTGGCTGCTGCAGCGCCCCACCGTCTCCACCGTCATCATCGGTGCCCGCAATGAGGAACAACTGCGCCAGAACCTGGGTGCCGTCGGTTGGAACCTCACCACCGAGCAGGTGGCGAAACTGGACGCCGCCAGCGACAAACCCAAGACCTACCCCTACTGGCACCAGGTCGGCTTTGAAGAGCGGAACCCGTTTCCCGTGAAGTGAGTCAGGAGCTTTGGCTCCTCCCCAGCCACGCCTGAAAGGGCGTGGCTTTTTTATAGCGAATCTCAAAATAGATTTCGGGAAATCCCAGCGCCTGATTCGCTCTGCTGGTGTCTAGCCTTTAGGCGAGGCTTGGGTAGCTTCGATGTTTCCAGAGTCGCCTAAAGGCTAGACACCAGCAGAGCTTGCGGAGCATGGCTGCCCATCGAGGGGTGCACTGCGCCACTTGTGCCCCACCAAAACAAAACAGCCGGAGCGTGAGCTCCGGCTGCGTTGGTTAAAGAATCGTGGATTGAGAATTAAGCGGCAGCTTTGACCTGCTCGTTCTTCTTCTCGATCGCTGCTTTCGCCTGGTTGGCGAGGGCGACAAAGGCGGCCTCATCCTTGATGGCGATGTCGGACAGCACTTTGCGGTCGATTTCGATTCCGGCAAACTTCAGACCTTCCATGAGACGGCTGTAGGTGATGCCAACGTTACGCGCAGCGGCGTTGATACGCTGGATCCACAGGTTGCGGAAGGTACGCTTACGCACCTTACGGTCACGGTAGGAATACGTCATGGCCTTGCGGACAGCGTCCTTGGCATAACGGAAGTGGGTGGAACGGAAACCGCGGAAGCCTTTGGCTTTCGCGAGTGTGCGCTTGCGGCGTTTGCGGCTAGCGGGGGCGTTTGTGGCTCTTGGCATTTTCTATTTCTCTGAACAGGCTGTTGTTATGGATTCGATGACCGGCCTCACCTGATCTGAGGCTTTCACACGCGTGAAACCAGACCGGAGCATCGTGGTCCCGCTAGGGGACCGTGGATTAACCGCGATGTGAGAATGGCATATTTGCCAGCACACCTGCTTTATCCACTTCTGCCACGAGGGCGACTTTACCGAGGTTGCGCTTACGTTTGCGGCTCTTGTTCTGCAAGATGTGGCGCTTGCCTTGTTTACGGCGGAGCACCTTACCTGTTGCAGTTACTTTGAACCGTTTAGAGTAAGCTTTTCTCGTTTTTGCTATACCAGCGTTTTTGGACATAGGGGCCGCGAAGGTGGCGGCAAATGCACAAACGGCAAGGTTTTTTTAGCCGAGATGTGAATAAGGGCGCAGATTTAGGCGATTTCCAGGAACATTCCGGCTTCGCCGCCCTCAAAACCCCACCCCATTGGCAAAAGGGCCCCCCAAAGGACCGGGCTGCCAGAAAGTGCTTTGGACCAAAATACCGGGTCGTTTACGGAAAGAATGCCATTCAGGTTGCCAGTTTCGCTGCCGCCTCTTAGCTTTCAGACCTTCTTTTTTCTCCCGACCTCATGCTCATCACCACGAAAGCCTATGCCCGCGCCGGTTTGGTGGGCAACCCTTCGGACGGCTACTTTGGCAAGACCATCTCCTTCATCATCCGCAATTTTGCGGCGGAGATCACCTTGTTCGAGACGCCGGAGCTGACCATCGAGCCGAACCAGCGGGACCATTCCGTGTTTGGCAGCATCGAGGAACTGGCCCGCGATGTGCGCCAAAACGGCTACTACGGTGGTATCCGCCTGCTGAAGGCGAGCGTGAAGCGTTTTTTTGACTACTGCACCAAGCAGGGCCTGCCGCTGCATGGGCGGAACTTTACCCTGCGCTACCACAGCAACGTGCCACCGCAGGTGGGCATGGCGGGCAGCAGCGCCATCATCACGGCCTGCTGGCGGGCACTGATGGCCTTTTATAATGTGGAGATCCCGAAGCACGTGCTGCCCAGCCTAGTCCTGAGCGTGGAAAATGATGAGCTGTGCATCCCGGCGGGCCTGCAGGACCGCGTGATCCAGGCCTATGAGGGCGTGGTGTACATGGACTTCAACCGGGCCTCCATCGAAAAACTTGGCTACGGCATCTATGAAGAGATCGATCCCGCCCTGCTACCACCCGTGTATGTGGCCTACACGGCCAAGCTGAGCGAGGGCACGGAGGTCTTTCACAATGACATCCGCGGCCGCTGGAACCGGGGCGAGCGGGAAATCGTGAGCGCTATGTACCAGTGGGCCAATCTCGCCCAGCGGGTGCGCGACATGCTGCTGGCAAAACGCGGCCATGAGATCGGCCCACTGCTGAATGAGAACTTCGACCTGCGCCGCCGCCTGTACAAACTGGGCCAGGGCAATCTGGACATGGTGGAGGCCGCCCGCGACTGCGGCGCCAGTGCCAAGTTCACCGGCAGTGGCGGAGCCATCGTGGGCACCTACGAGGACGAGGCCATGTTTCAGCGCCTGCAAGCAGCCCTCGAGCCCATGAATGTGGCCGTGATCAAGCCGCAGATTGTGGCCACGGCCTAAGCCGCAAAGCTCATGACTCCTCCCGGGGCCAGGCCAAAAATTCCGACAGGTGTGGGCTGATCTGAACCAGCGACGGCGAACCGGCATCCCCGAGGCATTCGAAGACCGCAGGATCTTCCGCCCCCAGTTGGAACCAAAACTCCGTTTCATCGCCCTCGGCAAAGCACACCCACTCGCCCGTCTGCGCCGGATGCTTCCGCAGGGCACTGGCTCCTGCCGGCATCAGCCGGGTGAACTCATGCACCGTCTCATCGTCCTCCAATCCCCGGGGATACAGCGTCCAAGAACGGTCCATCCAGATGGAACCAGGGCGGAACAGGTTGCGATAATCCTCAGGCACTTTTTTGCCGGTCTGCTGCTCGATGACATCAAAATCCGGCTGCGCCAGTTGCTCGGCCCGCAGATTTTCCAGGGCCTGCTCCTCCGCTTCGGTGGGGGTGGAAAGACGCCTGAAAGGCAGCCACAAAAGAATGACTGCCAGGACCAAAAAGCCCAGACCAAAGCCCCACATTCCCGCGGATTCCATCCATGAAGGTGCATTGCTGCCCCCAGAAGCTTTCAGGGTCGCGGCACTCATGAAAGCCCCCACGAAACCCGAGACCAGGGCCAGCAACCAGCAGCCCAGCCAAATGAGGGTGCGAAAGAACCACGAGCCTGCTGTCCGTTCGTTTTTCCAGTCCAGGTAGTGCTTGAGCTCGATCCCCTGCAAAAACCCAAGGCTGGGCACCACAAAAATAAGTAGCACCCAGGCCAGCATCGTCAGCCATTTCCAGGCTCCCTCTTCGACACCTGGCTGCCTGGAAAACCCGAAGATCCAGACCAGGGATAAAATCCAAAGCCCCAAGGTAATCAGGCAACCCCGCTTGTGGCGGTAGGTCTCCTGCCGTTCATAGTCGGAGATGGGTGGCGGCATAGAGGGCATACTGTGGGCGACTCCGCGCTTTATCAATTCGGTCAGCGCCTTGCAGAGATGGCTCACTGCCCCGGCACGAAGAACTCCCGCCGCAGTTTGCTAAAGACGATTTCCGAGGTGCCAAACTTCGGCAAGAGACGACGCCGCCCTGTGGAGTAGGTGACATAGACTTCATCCCGGTAAAGGCAGAGGAAGGGGGTGTTGACGGCATTGTAATCCACGATGGAAAAGGCGCGGGTGTAGCGGCTGTAGCTGGGATCAATGAGCACCACATCGCACTTGTTCCGGGACATCTGCGTGCCGCCCATGCTCACGCTGGGGGCGGTGAACATCGCCACGGTGCCGATGGGCTTGCCATAATCCACGATGGTAGGACGGCCGATGCCATAGGTCCATTTTTTCACCGGGGCATCGAAGCTGTAGAGATCGGACTTTTTGGCTTTGCAGAGGACGTAGCCACCCTCCACAACATTGGTGCGGAGGTGCAGATACACATGCTTGCTATCCTGCGTCATGGCAGGCTCGGCCAGGATTTTGACCTCCGTGGTCAGCAGGCGCGGGTCCGGTGCGCCCAGGAGTTCCCACGTGGCCCCGCCATCGGCGCTGCGCATGAGCACGTTGGTGAGCAGGCGGGTGACTCCCTCGGTGGAGTTTTTGATCTGGATGGTGCTGTAGAGCTGGCCGTCGAACTCGAGAAAATCCCCGGCAGTGCTGATGCCCTTGGCGAACTGGGCTCCGAAGCCTGGACCGTGGAGGAAATCGAGATGCTTTTGGATCGCGGGCACGGCCAGGTCCATCATCTGCGCGGGGTCTTTGGCGATGGTGCAGCGCAGGGCGTGCAGGCCGGAGAGCTTGCCCGTGGCGATGTCGTAATCTTTGTAGAAGGCGCGATAGGCGGGCACCTTGTCCTCCGCCAACCGCGCCGTGAAAAAGATGCGCAGCGTCTTGTCATCCCTCGCATGCAGCATCGGTGCAGAGACAAAGGTGCCGCCGAGGGTGATGCCATTGGAGGCTTCCTCCGCAGCGGCGATATCCACCCAGCGGGCGGTGGCAGTGGGATTCAGGATGTTAAAGACGGCCATGCGCGCCACCTGCCCGGCCTTGTTTTCATCCGGGGTCTTTTCATTGCACTGGTAAACCGCGTAACCGATGCCCTGCACGATGCGCAGGGAGGACTGGTGTGCGTACTGCTCCACCGTGAACTGGCTGATGAGGGCGGCCTGGTCCACAAAGGAACGAGAAGACACCTCCCCGTCCGGGAACTTTCGTGCGGCACGTCCGGCCTCCTGGGCATGACCAGGGAGGATGCAGCCCAGTAACAGGGCGACAGTGAAGAGACACACGAATCGGACTAACATAAAGTATGTTTAATGAGAAAATCCCACGACTCAGGCCACAGTCAGCGGACCGTCGAACATCGTCAGACTGATGACTTCCGTCTTCGCGATGTGTGGCCCATGTGGCTGGCCTTTGGGGGCATGAAACAGAGTCCCCGCTGTGTAAGTGACGCCATCCTCCTCCCACTCACCGGAAAGCACCCAGGCCCATTCATTGGCAGCGGGGTGGGTGTGGGCCGGGATGGTCATGCCCGCGTGGAATTTGCGCAGCACCACCACTCCGCCCGTCGCTTCGTTTTTATGCAGGATCTTCAGCTCCACCCCTGCATAGGGGCCGGGCTGCCAGGGCTTGTCTTCCGCGAGGGCGATGTATTGGAACATGGAGGGTAAGGGTGGGGGAATGGTCAAGGTGAGTCAAGGACGGTCAACCACCGCTCAACCACCGCTCAACCTCTTACTCACCATTCCCCTTCCCGCTGGAATTTGCGGCGGACGTTTTCACCGAACTGTTGGCCTGCAGCGCTGAGGTTGTCGATCACCTGCTCCAGCGGCAGGCCCACGCTGCCGCGCGCGGCGGGGATGACGGTCTCGCATTCATTGGCATCCATGAAACGGGAGGCGTCGAGCAGGCGGTCCTCATCGCCGAAAGGAATGGCGAGAAAGCCGTGCTTGTCGGCATGGATGAGCTGGCCGGGCTGGATCTTGCGGCCAAAGACCTCCACCTCGCAGCCCCAGCGGATGGGATGCACGTGGGCATGGCCCACACAAAAGCGCCGTGCCAGGGCCTTGAAGCCCGCATTGGTCATCTCATCCACATCGCGGATGGCCCCATCCACAATGCTGCCCACGCAGCCCAGGGCGCGGTGGGCGTTGCTGTTCACCTCGCCCCAAAAGGAGCCAATGACGCGCGGTTTGTCCAGGTCCTGCACCACCACGATCTTGGGCCCGGGCACGCTGGCCACATAGCGACGATATTCGGCCCAGGCATTGGGATTCGACTCGCGGTGGCTTTTGTCTGAAGGCTGGATCACGACGGTGACGGCGTAACCCACCATCGGCCCCATCTGCGGCATGAAGTCGCGGGTTTCTTCGAGATTGAAGGCATCGGCGGCGACATCAGCCTGGGTGATGTGCTCCCAGCCATTGTAGATCGTGGGGGTGTTCCAGCGTTTCAGTTGCAGGATGTCGGCGTGGGAGATGGGCATGGGAATGAGGTGGGTGTTAGAGGCAGTGCGCAGTTAACGCTTGCGACAGCCGAGCTGTCACTGGTCACATTTGCTGACCGCTTTCAGTTCTGCACTTTTTTCAGCCCCGTGGATTGAAGGCCGGGAGAGGCACATCCTGAAACTCGAAGATGACCTGCTCGCTCTCATACTTCCGGGGCAGCTTCAGGCTGAGGGTGACGGGATAGCGAATGTCCTTTGCGGGAGAAAAGATGGAGGATGGGGTTTGGCCAGCTTCACCTTTGGGCGGGAAGACCAGCAGCGGCCCAGGCGAAACGGCGTATCGGCCACTGCTGCCCCCACCGGTATAGGTGCCCATAGACAGCCCGAGTCTCTGGCCGGCCGCATCGCTGATCTGCACGGCCTGCATGGCATAACGGTGCGTGAGAAATTGCAAGGGCATGCGCTGACGGTAGGCCTCGTGCTCCTTGGCGTGATCCGAAAAGGCTGCGGCGGCTAACAAGAGATGCTGCGGCTGCACCTCACTGACCACGATTTCAAACGGACCGCAGTGAAGCGGTGTTTCGTCAGCTTTCTGAATGTTCTTAAATTCCAACGGCTCCCATTCCGTAACCTTCACCACCGTGACTGCCAGCGTCAGCTTGCGCAGTTGCCGCTGTTCCTTCCCCACTTCGAGGGTGTGGATCGTCACCGTAAGGGCCGATGAATCCGTCCATTTTGAGCCCTTTTGGCCCGCCACATCTTCGCCCGACAAAAGCACCGCTTCCTGCAGATCCACCTTCTCCAGAAACACATCGGCGGGTACCTGAGATGAAAAATCGGCCTCCGCAGGCATGCGGGATTCCAGGCGAAAGGTGGCCGTGATCGCGGCTACTTTCTCATCCCAGGGGGAGGGCCCTTGCTCCGCATTGGCCAGGGACAGCCGATACCGACCATCTGCTGACACGGCAGTTGGGACGACTGGCCTGGGAGCCCCCGTCACCTCCGCAGCCAGTCCCGCAAACACCGGCCCCAGGCACGCCGCGACTAGGAAGCACCACCTGAAGCTGACGGGGCAGAAAGGACGCTTGGGCATCCTGTAGGGTCTAGCAGATATCGGTGGGAGGCTGAAGCAAAATCGCCACCTCGCCTTTCCAAGATCAAACCAATGCCGGGCAGGAAAACTGCTCAGCGGGCAAGGATAGGGCTTGCAGGCCAGCGGCACCCACTGGTTACATTTGCTGACCGCCATGACTCCCAGCATCCCCCAACGATCCTCCCTCGTGGCTGAAACCCTGCGTGTGCTGCGGGAGGCCATCACCAGCGGTCGCTGGAAGGATGAACTGCCAGGAGAACGCCGCCTGTGTGAGGAGTGGCACATCAGCCGGCCGACGCTGCGTGCGGCGCTGACAGCCCTGGCCGCGGAAGGCCGGGTGATCATCGCGCAGGGCAAGCCCACTCGTGTCTGTGCGCAGCCGAGCCCGGCGGCCACGGTAGCAGGACAGCCGCAACCTTTGACGGTCTGCCTGCTGAGCCCGGAGCCGCTGCATGCGATGCCGCCCTTTGTTCTACTGTGGGTGGATGAACTGCGCAGCCAATTGGCCAGCGAAGGCCACCTGCTGCAGGTGCATGTGGGCCGCGCCTGGTCTGGTGGCAAGAATCCGGCACGGGCGCTGCAATCGCTGACGGCCACCGTGCCAGCGGCCGCCTGGGTGCTGTATCGCAGCACGGAGGCCATGCAGCAGTGGTTTGAGCAGCGGCAGATTCCCTGCGTGGTGGTGGGGTCCGTCTTCAAGGGCCTGTCCCTGCCCTCGGTGGACCGGGATCACCGGGCGGTGTGCCGCCATGCGGTCGGCCTCATGGCGGCACGCGGGCACCAGCGGCTGGCCCTGCTGATCCAGGAACCGCAGTATGCGGGGGACCGCGAGAGCGAGGCGGGTTTTGAAGAGGGATTGCAGGCAGCGGCGGCACGGGGCGTGACCGGGCACATCCAGCGCCACGATGGCAGCCGCGAAGGCCTCCTGAAGGCTCTGGACCGGCTGGTCTCCGCCCGCCAGCGGCCACATGCCCTGCTGATCGCCCGCACCTCCAGCGCCCTGACGGTGTGCACCGCCCTGCTGCAGCGCGGGCTGCGGATTCCGCAGGATGTGGCGCTGATCTGCCGGGATGACGATGTCTTTCTGGATGAGACCCTGCCGCAGATTGCCCGCTACAGCATCACGGCGGGGACCTTCGCCAAACGCATCTTTCGCCTGGTGCGACAGCCCGGCGCGAGGGGCGATACCAAGGTCATGCCGGAATTTGTCAAACGAGAATCATTGTGAAAAACTTTGCTCACCGTTTGACACGCACTCACCTGCATGTACAATCGCCCCCCTTTCCCTGGGAGGGCAGACTTTATGGCAAACGTTCAAGTAATACTCAAAGAGAAGATCAAAAACCTCGGTGCCGAGGCTGATGTCGTGCATGTAAAGCGTGGTTTTGCACGCAATTTCCTCGTCCCACAGGGCAAGGCATACGAAGCTACGGCAGGCAATCTTCGCAACATCAACCATCTGAAGGCCGCACGCGCTGAGCGTGAAGCCAAGGAACTGCAGGAAGCGGAGAAGACCGCCTCCAAGCTGAAGAAACTGAAGCTGAAGCTCACCCTTCAGACGGGCCAGGGCGGCAAAGCCTTTGGTTCCATCACCAACATGGACATCGCCAAGGCCGTGGCCGAAAGCTCTGCCAAGGTGGAACTCGACCGTCACCTGATCCAGCTCGAGAAGCCGATCAAGAGCACGGGCGTCTTCGAAATCCCGGTGAAGCTGCACGCTGACGTGAGCTGCTTCTTGAAGCTGACCGTGGTCGCCGATTCCGACGCCGCTGCTGGTGACACCGAAGAAGTTGCTGAATAAGCATCCCTTTAAAAACCCCAAAAAGCCGCGCACCTTCACTGGGCGCGGTTTTTTTATGCCCCTGCGATGGCCTGGGGGCAAGGGCGTGGTATCCCAACATCTTGCTGTCCACGCCAGACCAGCACTATCCCCCTGGGTCTCATGGGGAGGCAGCTCGTGCAGAACCCGAATCTTCGGGGGTTGCCCGCAAGCATCAGCCCGTTTATCGCGTTCCTTCCCTCCCTTTTCCCATGACGTTGCGTTTTCTCCTCTCCCTCACCTGCCTGCTGGCCTCCCCGGCCCTGGCGGCCCCTGTGTCCCTGTTTGATGGCAAGACCTTCCAAGGCTGGGAGGGCGAGACCTCCAAGGTATGGCGCATTGTGGATGGCACCATTGTGGGTGGATCCCTGGCGGGGAATCCGCAGAACGAGTTTTTGGCGACAAAAAAGCCTTACCGGAATTTCCACCTGAAGCTGGAGTACAAGCTGACCGGCACCGAGGGTTTTGTGAATGGCGGCGTGCAGTTCCGCAGCGTGCGCATTGCCAATCCGCCTAACGAAATGTTCGGCTACCAGGCAGACATCGGGGCTGGCTACAGCGGCTGCCTTTACGATGAATCCCGCCGCAAGGTGATGCTGGCCAAGGCGGTGAAGGAGATCATCGAAAAGGCCGAGAAACCCGGTGAGTGGAACACCTATGAAATCATCGCCGAGGCTGAGCGCATCCGCATCCTGGTGAACGGGGTCCGCACGGTGGACTATACCGAACGTGCGCCGGACATCGCGCCCAAGGGCCTCATCGCGCTGCAGATCCATGGCAACTGCAAGGCGGAGATCGCCTTCCGCAACATCGTGATCGATGAAATGCCAGATGCGCTGGTGCCAGGGCAAAAGGAGATCCTCAACCGCTTTGGTGATCCTGATGCGGCACAGGCCCCTGCCCAGCCTTTCAAGGACGGCAAGTTTGCGGTCCAGCCGGGCGAGATCCTGGTGATGGCAGGCCAGACCAACCTAGTGCGCGAGCAGAAGTCCGGCGAGCTGGAGGCCGCCATGACACAAGGCCTGGCAGAGAAGGCCCTGCGCTTTCGCAGCATGGCCTGGGAGGGCGATACCGTGTATGAGCAGTGGCGCGACCTGAACTTCGGCGACTGGAAGGGCCAGCTTCAGGCGGTGGGCGCAGGCACTGTGATCGCCCAGTTTGGCCAGGTGGAGTCCTTTGACGGCAAGGCTCGGCTGGCGGAGTTCCAGTCGGCTTACCATCGTTTGTTAGACCAGTTCAGCGCCGTCACCCCCCGACTGATTCTCATCGGCCCGATGCCCTTTGAAAAGACCGACGCCCCTCACGCGCCGGACCTCACGCTGCGCAATGACGACGTGGCCCTCTATGCCAATGCGGTGCGGGACATCGCCAAACAGCGCGGGGCCATCTATGTGGATCTTTACACCCCGCTGTCTGAGCGCAACAGCAGCGCCCCACGGCTGACGGACAACGGCCTACACCTCAATGAAGAGGGCCTGAAGGTGGTGGCTAGACTGGTGGCCGGGCAACTGGGCATCTCCACCAGCGAGGCGGATGACCTGACAAAATTGAAGGCCGCCATCGTGGAAAAGAACCGCTTGTGGTTCGACTGCTGGCGTCCGGCGAACTGGTCCTTTGTGTATGGGGACCGGGTGACTCAGATGTTTGGCAAACCGGCCGAGGCGGCCCCTTCCCTGCGCGAAAGCTTTGAGAGCTACAAGCCACTGGTGGCGAAGATGGATGCGCGCATTGCCGCCATCGCCAAGGGCCAGCCGGAAAGTGAAGAAACCGCGATCCCTGAGCCGCCCAAGGCAGCCCCTGCCCCGGTGCTGACTCCCACCCAGCAGATGGCCGCATTCACCGTGGCCGAGGGTTATGAGATCAATCTGTTTGCCTCTGAGGCGCAGGACGTGGCGAAGCCCACCCAGTTCTCCTGGGATGAGCGCGGCAGGCTGTATGTGGCCTGTTCCCCCACCTACCCACACACGCTGCCTGGGGTGAAGCCCAGCGACTACATCCTGATCCTGGAAGACAGCGACGGCGATGGCCAAGCGGACAAGTCCACCCGCTTCGCCGAAGGTCTGACGATGGTGCAGGGTGTGGAGCCGGGCGATGGCGGCGTGTATGTGTGTGATTTCGACCAGATCCTGCACCTGAAGGACACAGACGGTGACGGCAAGGCCGACGTGAAGACTGTGCTCTATTCGGGCTTTGGCATTGGCGATACGCACCAGCTCGTGAACTCCATCTGCCACGGACCCGACGGCACGCTGTGGTTCACCCAGGGGCTGCATGCCTACTCGCGGGTGGAGACCTCGCACGGTCTGGCCGTGCTCGAAAAGGCAGGCGTCTGGCGCTACAACAAACGCACCGAGAAGATGGATGCGTTTTTCAACGGTGGCAAAGCCGGGCACAACTGCTGGGGAGTGGCCTTTGATGACTACAACCAAGTGTTTCACAAAAGCGGCGACCGCCCGGCGGGTTACTTCAGCACCCCCGGTCTCATCGCCATGAAAGACCCGGATGAGTATCACCCCACCGGCATGCTTTTTGACACCAGCCCGAAAACGAACTCCATCGAGATCATCGGCACCCGCGCGCTGCCGGATGACATCCAGGGCACGGCCCTCATCGGCGGTTACTTTGGCAGCGTGGTGGAGCTGCATCGTTTTGCCGATGCGGGATCCGGCTATCAGACAACGCAGTTGCCCAAGCTGGTGAAGTCCTCGGACCCCTCCTTCCGCCCGGTAGATGTGAGCGTGGGCCCCGATGGCGCGATGTACCTGTGCGACTGGTTCAATCCGGTGATCGGTCATTACCAGGCGAGCTATGCGGACCCGCGCCGCGACCGGGTGCATGGCCGCATCTGGCGCATCACGGCCAAAGGTCGCGCCCTGGTGAAACAACCGGCCTTGGCGGACATGAAGCCCGCGCAACTGCTGGAGCAACTGGCCTCCCCCGAACGCTGGACCCGTTACCAGGCCAAGCGCCTGCTGTTTGACGGCCTAACCAAAGATGTGATCCCTGCGGCGGAGGCCTTCGTGGCAAAGACCCAGGATGAGCACCAGCTCATGGAGGTTTGCGGCGTGTATGAGGCGCATCAGTCGCCCAACCCGGTGCTGCTGAAGCGGCTGCTGACAGCCAAGGATGCCCGCGTGCGCGCCTACGGTGCCCGTGTGGCCGGTGCCTGGGCAGACCACCTTCCCGATGCGCTGACGCTGCTGACACAGGCGGCGCGCGATGAGCACCCCCGCGTGCGCCTGGAGGCCGTGGTGGCCTGTGCCCGCATCCCGAAACCGGAGTCGGTGGAAGTAGCCACGCTGGTCCTGGAGAAGCCTACGGACAAGTTTCTGGACTATGCGCTGCGGCAGGCCGTGCGGGCGCTGCAGCCCGAGTGGCAGCCGGTGCTGGCCAAGCTGACTTTTCATGGGCAGGCAGCCCAGGCGGACTACGTGCGGAAGATCGCCCAAGCGGCACCGGTGGTGGCGCACCCTGGCAAGGCCGTCTATGACGCGCTGTGCCTGAACTGCCATCAGCCCGAAGGCAAGGGCCTGCCAGGAGTGTACCCGAGCATCGCAGGCACCGACTGGGTGAACGGCGATGCCGCACGGCTGATCAAGATCGTACTGCACGGCCTCAGCGGCCCGATTCATGTGGATGGCGCGGAGTTCAAACAGGTGGCTCCCCTGCCCATGCCGCCCATGGGCCTGGATGACCAGCAAATGGCCGATGTGCTGACCTACGTGCGCAGCCAGTTCGGCAACCAAGCCCCCGCCGTCACCCCCGATGAAGTGAAGAAGGTCCGCGCGGCCACCAGCGAACGCAGCGGCCTCTGGACAGAAGAAGAGCTGAAGTGATGGCGCATCGCATCACTCCTTTTAGTTAGGCCTTAAAGTGCTTTCTTTCGCCTTACTGAGGAAAGAGGGGCGAGGCAGGGAGTGGTGCGGATGAGGGCTGCGTGGGCAGGGCGGGTTCAGGCGTGGGGCGATACCCGGCGGGTGGAGTGTCCGTGGAAGGAAGGCGCTGGGGGCGGAGGGAGGTCTGGGCGGTCTGGCTCGCACGCTCCTGCCATCGTTCCAAGGTCTCGCCCACCGTGTCCCAGGGCACGGCGAAGGAGGAGAAGGCAGCGGCCAGCAGCGCCAGCCAAAAGGTAGGCGTGGCCAGGGTGGAAGTTTGCGTGGTCTGTGCCAGGGTTTGCATCTGGCGGGAGAGGGCATCCAGCTTCCGCTGCGTGTCTGCCTGGGCATGACGGGTCAGCTTTTCGCGGATGCGGGCCAGATCGCCGGCGTCACCACCGGGCACGGTGAGCATCTGCCACAGCTCATCAGGCGTGGCTTTGTCCAGGGGGGCTTTGGGGTCGGGGTTCATGGGAACCGGGGGAAAGGCTTGCAGGCATGATCTCTCTTTTGGTTAGGCGAGAGAGCCCATTCATTCATAACGATAGTGTTTGACCAGCGGATGAAGGCGCAGGTTCAAAGGAATGTTTTTGGCATCTCTCCGCGTGGGTGCAGGCGGCGGCCGGAGCGATTGGCAGGGCTGAAAGGAGAGGCGGAGACGATTCCCACATGAACGCCGGGTTTCAGACCCGCTATTCCTACCCCTATGAAATCCAACTTTGCTTCTTTCTGTTTGCTGGGCCTCGCCGCCCTCCCCCTTCAGGCCCAGGTCACCGTCGTGCCCGCTCCTCCGGTCCAGGCCGTCCCGGTCGAGCCTGTGGTGGAGGTCGTGCGCCCGGGAATCCGGGTGATTGATCCGGTGCAGGCGCAGCGCCAGCTTTCGGTCTCGCCCCAGGTCATTGTGGTGCCTGCCACGCCCGGCAGTGTGACGGTGACGTCCCCTGCACCGACGTTGAAGACGACCAAGACGACCACGGTCATCACCACGGATGGCAAACCGACCCGTGTTTACAATTCCGAGCGCAGCGTGGTGGTGGTGCAGGAGCAGGGCCAGAGCCGCGAACTGCCCTACGTGACCCTGCCGGTGTTGTTCGTGAAGGAGACCGCCGAGCTGCTGGATGACCAGTCGCGCAAGGCCCTGGAACAGATCGCCGGGGTGATCCTCGCCATCACCAAGACGGAGGCTGGCACGCTGTTCGACATCGAAGGGCACACCAGCACCGACGGCACGGACACGTTCAACATTGAGCTTTCCGCAGCCCGTGCCAAGCGCATCTACGATGAGTTGACACTGACCTATGGCGTGCCTCCTGCTGCGCTGAGCGCCCATGGTTATGGTGAAACCTTTCCCATGTATCCGAACGGCAACGAAGAGCAGATGCAGATGGACCGTCGCGTGCTGGTGGTCCGCACGAAGTAATTCATACCAACACCGGAGATCATCCGGCCTGGGCCGAAGGCAGACTGCCTTCGGCCTTTTTTATGAGATGTGATGCATGCCCCCCTTACCTGGAACGAAAGATATCACTGGTTAGGCATTCGACGATAAGGGTCTGGAGACCAAGGCGGTTTTCTTTGACGGTAGTGTGGATCTCGTTGATCTCGAAGTCGTCGGCGGGCTCCATGTGGCGGCCAGTGGTATAAGAGAGGACTTGGCGGATGAGGTGGCGGGCGAAGAGGTCTTCGCGAGTTTCGCGGATGATTTTTTTGAAGCCGGCAAAGTCTGTGTAGGTTTCGCCGGAGGGGAATTCGCCGGAGGAGTCCACCTTAGGTGCGGGGACCTTGCTGTTTTTGGGCTTGGGGTAGCTGCTGCGCCAGCGGCCAATGGGGTCGAAGGACTCCAGGCTGAAGCCGAGAGGGTCGATCTTGCGATGGCATTCGGCGCAGGTCTTGTCGGTGCTGTGTTTGGCGAGGCGCTCGCGGATGGTGGTGGCACCGGAGATGTCGGCCTCGATGGCGGGCACTTCATCGGGGGGGGGAGGTGGCTGGATGCCGAGGATGTTTTCGCTGACCCACACGCCACGGGTGACGGGCGAGGTTTCCACACCGTTGGCGCTGACTGTGAGGACGCCGGCCATGCCGAGCAGACCACCGCGACGTGGGTTGTCCTTGAAGCTGACTTTTTGAAAGCCATCGGCTAGGCGCAGGGTCTTCTGCTCGGGCAGGTCGTAGAGCTTGGCCAGCTTCTTGTCGGCAAACGTGTAGTCGGCGTGGAGAAAGCGGGCCACAGAACCATTGTTCTTCAGCAGGTCGCGGAAGAACAGGCGTGCCTCGGTCTTCATGGAGGTGGGCAGGTCCTCGGCATAGTAGCCGCGGTTGGTTTCGCGGGGCGGCGGCATGCTGCCGAGGTCGCGAAGGTTTAACCAACTATCGAGAAAGCCGTTGGTGAAGCCGCTGCTGCGGTCATCGGCGATGAGGCGCTGAATCTGCTTTTTCAGCTCGGCCTTTTGCGTGAGCTTGCCGGACTTGGCAGAGGCGAGGAGCTCGGCATCGGGCGGGGCGGCCCAAAGGGCATAGGAGAGGCGGGTGGCGAGATCGTAGGCGGTGAGGGCCTTGGCGGAGTCTTCCGTGATCTCGGTGAAGTAGAGGAAGGACGGCGAGCAAAGGATGAGCTTCAGCGAATCCAGAGCGGCCTGGCGCGGGGTGGCTTTTTCCGCGAGGCGCTTTTCATAAAACGTGCGGATGGGCTGGCGGTCAGCATCGGTGAGCGGGCGGCGGTAGGCTTTCTCAGCGAAGGCCTGGAGCTGATCGAGCGCGCGTTCGGGCTGGAAGCCTTCCTTGCCAAACACGGCCTGTTCCTCGGCGCTGCCGCCGGCTTCGGGCATGGGGCCCTGGATCTTGATCTCGCTGATGCGGATGTGGGGCAGCTTGCCCTCTAACAAAAGGTGTGCACGGCCCACGCCGGAGTCGTTGACCTTGCCTTTGAACTCGTCCTTGTAGCGTTTGTTGACCGCGAGCACGGAGGCGCGGGATTCAAAGGGGCCGTTGGGGAAGATGAAGCGGGGGGTCTGCCCGGCCTCCAGCCAGACGCGGAATTTCAGCCAGGTGGGCTTTTCATCGGGCACCACGCTGCTGGCCAATAGGGGCTCGATGGGCTGCGGGTAGTGGATGTGACCTTTGGTGACATCGCCCGGCACAACTCCGAGGACGAAGGGCTCGGAGAAATCTATGCCGAAGATGGCGGGGTCGTAATGGGTATCGCGATGCAGGGCCTGGGCCTCCACCTCGATGTCGTACAGACCGGAGACGGGCACGCCTTTGAGGAAGTCCTCGATGTGGCCGTAGCCGCCCTGGCGGGTGTCTGTGTTGGGCTGCTCGTAGAGGTTGAGGTAACGGTAGTTGAAGGCGGATTTGTGCGGCCCTTGCAGTTCTTCGTATTGGACGAAGTGGCCGTTGAAGCGCCAGTTCTTGGGTTCCATGGCGGGCTTGCCCAGGCGCGTTTCCACAAGGCGATTCGCGGCCTGGAAGTATTGGTCCACCAGGAATCCAGAAGTCACCAGGGACTTGCCGATGGTGTCCATGTGCTGGCTGGTCTTCTCCTTCGGGAAATCGCCGGTGAGGCCGAGGGTATCCACACGGCGACCAAAGAGGGTGGCCAGGGTGTTTTCATACTCGCGGCTGGACAAGCGGCGCATGATGGTGCGTGCACCGGAGCTTTCGATCTTGCCACGGGCGGCCACGGTGCCTTCGCGTAGCGCACGCAGCACGGCGAGGCGTTCTTCATCCGTCGGCTGGTCGGACTTCTTCGGCGGCATCTCCTTCAGGGTGACCTGATCAATGATCTCCTTGGCCGAGATGAGGTCTGCCTCCGACTTCAGTGGGAGGGCGAAGTTTTCAAACTCGCGATCCCCCTTCTGCGCATCGGCATCGTGGCACTCCAGGCAGTACTTGCCGAGGAACTGCTGCACGATCTTGGGCGGCGGCAGGGCCTCCTCGGCGTGAGAAGGGGCCACGGTGAAAAGCATCGTGGCCAAGCTGGCGACGAGACGGGCCGGGGGGAAAGCAGGTGTGCGCATCAGGAAAAGCGGCCTGTGCTGCTGCCGAAGGAATCGGTCTCCACACCCATGCGCTGGGCGATGTCCACAAAGAGATTGCACAGCGGCACCTTGTTGATGCCGTCACGCGGCACTTCGCGGAATTCTCCATGCTTGTAGCCGCCCCCTGCGAGGATGATGGGCAGATCGGTGTTTTTGTGCGAGTTCGCATCGCTCATGCCGCTGCCGAAAAGCACGGCGGTGGAGTCGAGCAGGGTGCGGTCGCCATCCTGCATCTTGGAAAGGCGGGTGAGGAATTTGCCGAAGTGCTCGATCTGGTATTTCTCCAGCGTGATGAGGTGGGCGATGGCCTCCGCATCATTGCTGTGGTGGGAGAGGCCGTGGTAAGACTTATCAATGCCCAGATCCTGCGGCAGGAAGTCGCCGCCGATCTCCAGGGTGGCGATGCGGGTGGAGTCGGTCTGGAGGGCGAGGGCGATCAGCTCATACAGCATGGGCAGATCCTGCACCGGGTTGCGGTTCGCCGGTTTTTCAAAGGGGGCTTTGGGCTTCGGCTGGCTGGCCCAGCGTTTGCGCAGTTCCAGGCGCTTTTCCACATCGCGCACGGAGGTCAGGTATTCGTCCAGCTTGTCCTTGTCCTCCTTGTTCACCTGACGGGAGAGACGGTTGGCATCTTCCAGCACGGAGTCGAGGATGGAGGCCTGCACCTGGTTTTCCTGCACGCGGCGCGCCTGGCGTTCCTGGGAGTCGCTGATGAACAGGCGCTCGAACAATTCTGCCGGGCCGGTGATGGGGGGAACGCGCACGCCGGACTTGGTCCAGGCGATCTGGCAACCGCCGTGGATGCCGCCTTCGGAGCCGACCGTGAGGGAGGGAAAACGGGTCTCAAAGCCCACTTCGTCGGCGAGGTATTGGTCAATGCTGACGTTGCCATCGGGGCGGTTTTGCGCCTCGGAATTCAGCACGCCGGAAAGGAAGGAATGAACGGCGAAGTGCCCGCCTTTGACGCCGTGGTCCAGGCCCTTGAACACCGTCATGTGGTTGCGATTTTCCCACAGCGGCTCTAGCAGCGTGGTCTTCTCGTAGTTGCGGCCCGTGGTGGTGGGGAAAAGGGATTTCGTCTGATAACCGAGCAGGTTGCCGATGGCGACAAACCGCTGCGCCCCTGCCCCGGCCCCCTTTGCCGCCTGCACCGCCGAATTCCCGCCCACGGACTTGGCCATGAGCGAAGGCAGCCCTGGCAACGCAAGCGAGGTGCTGAGGGATTGGAGAAGGAAACGACGACGGTTCATAAGGGGTGCATTCAATACGTCAGCAACGGGCCGTTTGTTTCAGGAGAGAACGCAGGCGCGAGCGGATGGGGAAATGGGGAGATTCAAATTTATCCCCATTTGGGGATTTTCGGCTGCTAACGATTGATTTTCAACGGCTTGCGATGGGGATTTCTTGGGGAAAGGATGGGGAGAATCTGGGGAAATGGGGATCGCGATGGGGAGAATCTGGCCACGGTATTGTTGTTCAATAGAGTAGCACGGATGGCGGGTTGTTTCAAGTGGGTTGGGTGGGGGTGTGTCAACTTGACAACTTCTTCAGAGTCAGGCAAAACCTTTCTGGTCTTGTGTGGCGTCACCTCTTTGGGCAATTGGAGCCCTCTGGACTGTGCCCACACAGGGCTTTTTTCTTCATCGTTAACCGACTGAGCAAACATCTGTGTGGAACGTATTTTGTGTTGTATGAGAGCGGACTCAGAGTTTCTAATATGGGTTAAAGATGTCTCTTGAAACCGTGCGGTTTGCTCCTTTTTTAGGCCCAAAGGGTTCGAGTTGTGAGGTGATATCGCAGCCCTCTAATCACTCATACAAAGATTTATCACGTAAGGCCCCCATAGCCGTAGATACACATTTGTATATATTCAAAATTGTATATCGAGAGCCGCGTCGAAATACAGCATTTAGGTAGAATGAAAACATCATCCGTTCTCCTGGCCGAGAGATTAAGAGAAGGAAACGACGCCTGTTCAAAGGGGACATGCGCAGGGCGACAAAATGAAAAAATCACAACGCCTTAAAAATAAGAATCTCAGCTCGAAAGAGCGAACGAGAGAAGGAAGCTATGCGTTGACGGGGAGGGCTTGCTAGAGTCATGGTGGAAGCATGATTTCAGATGTAAGCCCCTCGTTCCCAATGCGAGAAGGCAGAGAGCGGCAGGAAGCCCTTGGGCAGTTCCTTACGCCCTCGCCTACGGGTGATTTCATGGCCTCGCTCTTTGATGTCCTGCCGCCAGCCGTGCGCCTGATTGACGCGGGTGCTGGGGCCGGGGCCTTGACATTGGCCTTTGTGCGGCGGGCATGCTTGCCGGGTTCCGGAGTGAAGTCTATTCACGCCACGGCCTATGAGCTAGACCTGATGATTATTCCCGCATTGCAGGAGACTCTAGCGGAGTGTGAAGCCGCTTGCCAGGCACAAGGAATTGCCTTCACGGCTTCGGTTCATCATGAAGATTTCATTCAGGAAATGGCCGGAAAGGTATCGGGTGATTTGTTCAGCGCTTCACCCCCGTCCTTCAACGTGGCAATCGCCAATCCTCCATACAAGAAGATCAACACGAACTCGCCGGAACGGCTAGCGCTAAGGTCTGTGGGTTTGGAAACGAGCAACCTTTACACGGCTTTTGTGGGGCTTCTAGCGTGTCTTCTGGAAGCCGGGGGGCAACTTGTAGCCATTACCCCTCGTAGTTTCTGCAACGGCCCCTATTTCCAGCCTTTCCGGGAATACTTTTTGGAACTGACGGCGCTTCAACGGCTTCACGTCTTCGATTCACGGGAAGCTGCTTTCCGTGGAGATGGAGTGTTGCAAGAGAACATCATCTTTCACGCCACTAAAGGCAGGAAACAGCCATCAGTCGTTACGGTGTCATCTAGTAGTGGGGAAACTGGCGCATCTGTCACGGCCAAGGATTTCCCCTTCGCGGAAATCGTTCATCCTAACGATCCCGCGCGGTTCATTCACATCCCCGCCGATTCAGGCCATGCCAGCGCACGAGACAGACTGTCAGAACTGCCCGCTACGCTGGCGTCTTTAGGTATTACCGTCTCCACGGGTCGCGTGGTGGATTTTCGTCTCAAAGACGCGCTCCGGCCCGCGCCAGTACCGGGCACTGTGCCTTTGCTTTATCCCTGTCACTTCAACGGCGGAACCGTGCATTGGCCGAAGCTGGATGCCCGCAAGCCTAACGCCATCTTGGACAACGAAGAAACACGCCCTTGGCTCGTTCCATCGGGCATTTATCTTCTCACGAAGCGGTTCACGTCCAAGGAAGAACGGCGCCGTTTGGTGGCCTGTCTCCTTGACCCTTCCGACGTTGAAGCGGAATGGCTGGGCTTTGAGAATCATTTGAATTACTTCCATGCCAGCGGCAAGGGCTTGGAAAGACCATTGGCTCTTGGCCTGTTCGTTTATCTGAACTCCACCTTGGTTGACCAATATTTCCGCTGTTTCAGTGGTCACACACAGGTAAACGCTACCGATTTACGCAAGCTGGCTTACCCAGACCGAGCTACACTAGAAGCAATGGGAAAAGCCCTTCCACGGCCCGACATTTCCCAAGAAGAACTAGACCAACTTGTAGAGCATCACCTTCATGGCATCCAATAAACCCGACCGCAAAAGCGCCGCTAGAAAGCAGAGGCTTGCTGAAGCGATTGAAGTTCTCACAGCTTTGCAATTTGGGCCGAGGCAGCGAAATGAAGGTGCCGCACATACCCTCCTGGCGCTTCTTGATCTAGCCCCTGAAAAGTCTTGGGAGGAGGCTGAAAGTCCTTTGCGAGGCATCACGCCCATCATTAATTTCATCGCGGAGAAATATAGTCTTCGCTACGCCCCCAACACTCGGGAAACGATCCGTGATGAATCTGTGAAGTTCTTCGCGGAAGCGGGCTTGCTGCTACGGAACCCTGACAATCCCAACCGCCCTACAAACAGCGGAAAAACTGTTTATCAGGTGGAACCATCGGCTCTTGCCTTGCTCCGCACTTTTGGAACACTGGAATGGGCGCATAAACTCAAGGCTTACCTTGCCAACGTGGAGACGATAAAGCGAGAGATTGCCCGACATAGGGAGTTGGCCCGCGTTCCTGTCACGCTGCCAGATGGCAAGACCGTAGCCCTTTCACCGGGCGGACAGAACCCGCTTATCAAGGCCATCATCGAAGACTTCTGCCCTCACTTTGCGCCGGGTGGCGTGGTGGCCTATATCGGAGACACGGAAAACAAATTTGCTCATCTTGAAGCAGATTACCTCGCTGGGCTTGGTGTGGCACTGGATAGCGCGGCCAAGATGCCGGACGTGATCATTCACTGCACAAAGCGAAACTGGCTTCTTTTGATTGAAGCCGTTACGAGTGCCGGGCCTGTAGATGGAAAGCGGCGAAAGGAGCTCAAAGAGCTATTTGCCGGAAGCAAAGCGGGCCTAGTTTTTGTCACGGCGTTCGACACACGCCGTGTGATGCAATCATTCCTGGCTTCCATCGCCTGGGAGTCCGAAGTTTGGATTGCCGAGGACCCGGCTCACATGATTCATTTCAATGGGGATAAATTCCTTGGCCCTTATCCTGATGCAATGCCGTCGTGAATTCTTGGCCTATTCGGTCGAGGGTGGTGATCGGCGATGATTTTTCGGTTCCTGCTTTTTTGGTCCAAGAGTTCATTTCGAGGTGAAGCGGAAGATGGCTGATTGAATCGGGGGTTTGGCGAAGTAGGTCTTTTCGAAACCATGCCTGTTCATCGCCTCTCTCTTGCCTTTTTTGCCTGCGCCCTGTCCTGCTTTGGGGCGAGTGATGTTGCTCTGCCTGCGGAGGGGATGGGTGGGAGGGACTCGGTTTACCTAACGGCGAATGATTTATCCATCGCGACGGGGGAGCCTTCGCGGGTGCTGATGTCGAGTGGATCGATGCATGTGCCGGTGTGGTCGCTGTCTGGGGGCACGGTGGGGCAGTCGGTGGCGGGGGTGGTGGGCGGGCTGCCGAGGGGGTGCCAGGCGGTGAAGGTGGAGATCGTGGTGACGACTTCGGACGCGGCGACGAGTGCGGAGTTTGCGGATGTGTATCGGGTGCACCTGTCGCAGTTGGTGGAGGGTGCGCCTTTGATGTCGCGGTATGTGCTGGGGACTCCGGTGCGGACGGCGCTGCCTACGGGGCCGTTTCAGGTCCGGACGATCCTGCTGGAGTCGTACTACGAGGTGGTGGAGGATGCGCCGCTGTGGGTGAGGATCCAGCGGGAGCCGGGTGAGGCGGGGGATACTTTTACGCGCCCGACGGGGCTGGTGATGGTGAAGGTGACGCCGGTGGATGCGCCGGCGAAGACGCACGTGGTGCAGGATGGGGGCGGCTACAATTCCTGGCCGATGATCCAGGCCCTGGGTGATAAGCTGGTGTGCGTGTACAGCCGGGGCAAGGCGCACACGATCAACGATGATGAGCGGGCGGTGTATGCGCGGACCTCGACAGACGGTGGCCAGACGTGGACGCCGGAGACGGTGGTGGCGAATACGCCGAACTACGGTGAGGTGGAGGTGGGCAAGGGCCTGGACTCGACGGGGGCGATGCTGCTGTGGGTGCGGAGGATCGGGAAGGAGTGGAACCATGATCTGTACCGCAGCACGGATGGGGTGACGTTTACGCTTTTGGCGACGCCGAAGCTGGCGGTGCAGCCGATGCAGATCACGGATGTTTTTGCGGTGCCGACGGTGGGGCTGATGGCGCTGTGGTTCTCCGGGGACTATGGGGACAAGCCGACGAATGGGTGGGGCATGGTGACGAGTAGCGATGATGGTGCGACGTGGACGCAGACGCCCGTGGAGACGGGGCTGACGAAGCCGGAGTGGCCGACGGAGGCTGCGGCGGTGTATGTGGGTGAGGGGCGGATTTTGGTGATCGCCCGCACGGAGACGGGGCCGGCGCAGTTCCAGATCGTGTCCACGGACTACGGGAAGACGTGGGTGCGCAAGCCAACGAACATTGGTGATGTGGCGGGATCGACCCCGAGCCTGGTGCTGGATGCGAAGACGGGGCTGGTGAGCAATTACTATTACCACCGTGGCAAGGGGGTGCTGCGGCGGCGTGTGGTGGAGCCTAACCAAGTGTTTGACCATCCGCAGGAGTGGCCGGCCTCCGAGGTGGTGGGCACGGGGAGTAAGGTGATGTGGGATGCGGGGAATGCGAATGCGACGGTGATGGGCGGCAAGCACTACGTTTCTTTTTACTCTGGCAAGGCGCCCGATACGGCGGTGCTGGTGGCGGAGCTGCCTGCGCCGACGGGGGTGGAAAAGAAGGCGAAGTCCCCTGCCCCGGCTGGGGCGAAGAAGTAGCGGGCGGATGCGGAGAGGGGGCGTGGCAGAGGACGTGCCCCGGCCCGTGAATGGCCGCGCCATTTTAATGACAGGGCCGCTGCATGCCCCCCCTGCGCGATGTGAAGCAGTATCGGCTGATGATGGCACCCAGCCGTGCAAGCTGAGGATGAAGCGGAAACGAAGGAGCGAAACAGGGCGTTGATAAAAGGCGTTGCCGACAGAAGAAATCAGGCGTTTAATCTGTGACCATGAAAGCTGCCTCGCGCCTATTGCTCGTTGCCGCCCTGATGATTTCCATCGGGCTGCACTGGGCGGTTGTGCAGTCGGTGGCTTGGGTGGGGATGGCGGTGACCTATTCGGTGAAAACGGGGTCGGTGGTTCAAGGTCTGAGCGATACCTTCGATGGTGAACATGCCTGCCCTCTCTGCCATGCAGTCGAAGAAGGCACCCAAAAATCTTCTTCTGAGAAAGATCCCGCCCCCTCCAAGATCCTGAAGGATCTGAAGTTGCATCTGGCGGTGACTACTGCGCCTGTTTTTGTTTTTGAGAAGCCTGCTGCACCTGAGTGGATGACGACATCCCAGACGGGTGACATTCGCGCTTTGACGCCTGAGCCACTGCCGCCACGAAGCGGTCTTTTGGCCTAACTGATCCTGTCTCAAAGGGCTGTCGTGCCTCGTGGTCCCTGCTTGCAGCGGGGAGGCGATGCATGGCCGAACAAAGACCTTTTGAGGTCCGGGCCTCAATGCGGGGATCGACGTTTGTTCCTTTCAATGAGGCTTCTTTGAGGCGGGGTCATGCCTGCTTTGCCATCCTGTCTTTTCGCGATTCGCACGCGCTCCTTTCCCGGAGAACAGAGCATGGTTTCCGCTAGTTGCCATGTTCCGGGATGCCCCTGTCTGGCCGTTTCCAGGCAGGGGCGATCCATCTATCTCGGCCGGAGTTCCTTCGGCTGAGGACCACTGCCAGACCTGTCACAAGATCCCCCAGGACCCTTAAAATTCACTGATATGGACACTCCCACGGTGGGGAGTGTTCCCCGCCTTCCCTTCTTCATGAAACGCATTGCCCGCCTTTTCATCGTGGCTGCCCTGATGGTCTCCATCGGGCTGCCATGGGCGGCTTTGCAGTCGGTGGCCTGGATCGGCATGGCCGTGACTTACACGGTGGAAAAGGGATCGGTGGTGGAGGGATTGAGCGACACGTTTGACGGGGCGCACCCTTGTGCTCTCTGCCATGCGGTTTCCGACGGGCAAGAGAAGGAAAAGAAACAGGAACAGGACCAGGGCGGCAGCCCGAAAAAGAAGCTGGAGATGCTGCCTCTGAATCCACCTTCGTTATGGCGGCCGAAGCTTCCGCCGCAGGAGTATTCTTGGTTAGACTTTCGATGTGATCGGAGGGCTGCGACACCGCTTTTGCCTCCGCCGCGATGGGCATGAAAAGGATCGGGACACGACTCCCGCCATTCTGACTTTTCATCTCATTCTTAAACGACAGCCGCCATCCGCCCTCGCGCTGGATGGACGGTCCATGTCCTCGGCTTTTCATCACACTCTCGTTTCATGTTTTCATCTTTTCGTTTCATTTTCACGGCGGCCTGTGCGGTCGCCCTTCATCAAGTTCACGCTCAAGATTCTACGGCAGGTCAGACGGTTTACATGCAGGTCTGCTTTGCCTGTCATCAGCCGACCGGGCTGGGATTGCCCAATATGTTTCCGCCCTTGGCGGGTTCGGACTGGGTCGCTGCGGCCAAGCCGGATCGCCTGATCCGCATCGTGCTGCATGGCATCACGGGGCCGATCCAACTCAATGGTCAGCCTTTCAATTCACCTGCGCCGATCATGCCGACACAGGGCACCTTGAGTGATGAGCAGATCGCCAATGTGCTGACGTATGTGCGGACGAATTTTGGCAACAAGGCCGGTGCCGTTACCGCTGCCGAAGTGAAGGCCATCCGTGAGGCAGAGAAAGCGCGCACGGCGATGTGGACGCAGGCCGAGTTGGAAAAAATCCCTGTGAACTGAGCCATGGCCGACTCGCGATCATCTCATGCCGGATGGCCCTCTTGGGTGACCCGTTTGCTTGCCTATGGCATCGGCGGCTGCCTCGTCTTTGGGGTGATCGTGGGTGCCAATGCGCTGTTTGAAAACACCCGTCCTTCGATGCCGATCCCCATCATCACCACGGTGAAGGGCGACCTTGTGGCGACGGAGAGATCTGGCCGCACGGTGAAGTTTTCCGACCTTAAGGGGAAGGTGGTGGTGTGTGCTTATCTTTACACGGTTTGCCCGCATGGGTGCGCGGCGATCACGGCGCAGATGCAGCAGTTGCTCAAGCGGTTTGGTGACCGTGCGGACTTCCAGTTGCTCTCGGTCGCCATTCATCCAGACCGGGACACGCCCGCCCTTTTGAGCAGCTATGCTGAGGCTGTGGGGGCCCAGGGGGATTCACCGTGGTGGTTTGTCACAGGCGAGCAGAAAGGACTGTGGGACTTCATGACGAAGGAACTGCACCTGGAGGAGGCGAAGCCCATCCCTGAAGATGAGCGGATAAACCCGATGGACCACTATGAGCATGATCTGCGCATGGTGCTGATCGACCGCCAGGGCCGCGTGCGCCGCTATTACTCGGTCTTTCATCCGCAGCCGGAAATCGCTGCCGTGATGTGTGAACGCCTGCCTCAGGATGTGCAGCGCCTGCTCGAAGACCCGGAACTTTAAAGCCATGAAAAATCTATTGTTTACGATTCTATTGTTTGTTATTCCCTGCCATGCGGCGGACCCCACCTTTGTTTATCAAGGCGAGGTGTCCGGGGTGTTTTGCAGCGTGTGCTCCAGCCATGTCAAAGCAGCGCTGATGACGATCCAGGGTGTGCAGGATGTGAAGATCAAAATCGCGCCGGAAGGGCAGCTTCCTAAGCTGACCCTCACGGCCACGACGGACCGGCTGACCCGTGAGGATGCGGTCAAGGCCTTGGGAGACAAGGCCAAGGACTTCGACATTCGCTCTCTCAAACTGGTTCAGCCTTCAAGCGCAACCCCTACACGCTGATGAAATTTACCTTCCTTCCATTCCTCGTTCTTTTGGCGACCTATCTGGGCACGACAGAGGCGGCGCACGCTGCTTTTGAGCATGCTGAGGCACGCCATACGCATCCCGTCGGCCTGACTCCTGACGGCACGCGGCTGTTGGCGGTGGATTCCATCAATGCTCGGTTGAGTGTTTTTGATGTGACGGGTTCCGGTGCCCCGGTGCGGGTGACGGAGATCCCCACGGGGCTGGAGCCCGTTTCCGTGAGGGCGCGCACGAATGATGAGGTGTGGGTGGTCAATGAATTGAGTGACAGTGTCTCGGTCATCTCGCTGAGTCAGGGGGTGGTGCTGGCTACTCTGAGTGCGGAGGATGAGCCAGCGGATGTGGTCTTTGCCCAAGGTAAGGCCTTCGTCACCTGCGCCCGAAACAACAGCCTGCGCATCTTTGATGTGACCACGCGCAATCTGGTCGCGACGATTCCTCTGGAGGGACTGTATCCGCGAGTGCTCACGGTCAGTGCCGACGGTGCCAAAGTGTATGCGGCGTTCATGGACTCTGGTAACCGCACGACCATTCTGCCGAAGAGTGCGGCACCAGCACAACCTACGCCATCGAACCCAAGCCTGCCTGCGCCGCCGCAGACTGCGCTCATTGTTCCATCCGATGATTCACGGGTCAGCCATTTCACGCTGGATCATGATGTGGTGGAGATCGATGCGAGCAATCACAGCATCCTTGGTTATGCCAGTGGTGTTGGCACGACGCTCTTTGACCTCGCTTTTCGCCCCGGATCGGGAGACCTTTGGGTGGGCAATACGGAGGCCTTTAACCTGATCCGCCATGAGCCGAATCTCCGGGGTCGCTTCGCAGCGAACCGGCTGACGCGCATCGCCGCAGGCACGGGGCAGGTAACGGCCTTTGATCTCAATCCGGGCATTGACTACCAGACGCTGCCCAACGCTGCCGCCCAGGCCACTGCGCTGGCACAGCCGACGGCCCTAGCCTTCAGTGGCGATGGCGGCACGTTATGGATCGCCGCTTTTGCCTCGGATCGCATTGCCAAGGTGAACGCAGAGGATGCAGCGGTGCAGGCTCGTGTGGATCTGCGCACAGGTGCAGATGCCAGTGCCGCCGCGATGCGGGGACCGCGTGGGCTGGTGCTGGATGAGGCAAGCGGGCGGTTGTTTGTGCTGAACAAGCTGTCACACACTCTCAGCGTGATATCCACAGACTCACTGGCCATTGCGCATGAGATCCCGATTTCTGCCTTCAATCCGATGCCAGCATCCGTCAAAGCGGGGCAAGGCTATCTCTTCGATGCCCGTTTGTCTGGCAATGGCACGGTGTCTTGCGGCACCTGCCATTTCGATGCGGACCGGGATGGGCTGGCATGGGATCTGGGTGACCCTGCGGGGGAGATGATGACCGTGCTGGGGGCCAATCTTTCCGTTCATGATAATACGCCGCGTCCACGTGTGATGCACCCGATGAAGGGGCCGATGACGACGCAAACGCTGCGGGGCATGCAGGATGGTGCCCCCTTTCATTGGCGGGGTGACCGGGCCACCATCGCTGCGTTCAATCCGACTTTCGATCTCCTGATGGGTGGACAGCAAATCGACGAAGAAGACATGGCTGACCTAACCAGCTATTTGCTAAGCATCGTCAATCATCCTAACCCAAACCGCAACAACGATCGCAGTTTGCCCACTTCCTTTGGCAACGGGAATCCTGTTACGGGTCGTGATCTGTATAACAATCACAACAAGTCCCATTGTGCGGTCTGCCATCTTTTGCCCAAGGGAACGGACAACAACATTGATCTGCCACAGGAGGTGGGGTCTGCCCAGCCACTGAAGACGCCTCCGCTGCGCACGGTTTATCAGCGTATGTTTTATAATCCACGAGCAGGGGCGGAATCCCTGAGCGGCTTTGGAATGCTGCATGATGGCACCGGCTTTGTTCTGCCCATCGTTCATCCCTACGTGCTGGACAATCTGGACCTGGCTGAGCTGAAGCACGTCACGGCTTTCCTTCAGTGCTTTGACTCGGGGGTGGCACCTGCGGTGGGCATGAGCGCCACCGTGAATGTTGCCAATCGCGCCGATGCCAGTGTCAGCACGGTGCTGAATCTGCTCGAAGCCCGTGCGGCGGTGGATCCTGGTGACTGTGACCTGATCGTGCGAGGCAAGGTGGGAGGCCAGGAAAAACGCTACCAGTTCAGCCCCGGCCCTAAAACTTACCGAAGTGAAAAGGCGAGCGAAGGAAGCCTAACTAGAAGTGCGCTTCTTTCCTTGATCGAGGGCAGTGATTCGGTTTCGTTTTTGGGGACATTGCCAGGAGCGGGCCCACGCTTGAGCGTGGATGAAGATGAAGATGGTTTCCTCAATGGTGATGACCCCAATCCCGGCCTCAAGGATGGCCCGCCAACAATCACCCAGGAGCCGGTGGACCGTGCAGTGCCGCCCGGAGCGGATGTGAGTCTAACCGTTCAAGCGGAAGGGCTGGGGCTGAGCTTCCAATGGTATAAGGGAACGCAGCCCATCATCACAGGCACGGAAGCGACGCTCACCCTGAAGGAGGTGACGACAGCGGATGCAGGCAACTACAGCGTCCAGGTGCAGAATGCCTCCGGCAGCCGAACCAGCCGAGTGATGAAGCTGGAGGTGTATCCTGCCCCGGTAATCACGGTGCATCCAGTGTCGCTGAGCGTCAAAGAGGGGCAGAGCGCCACCTTTAGCGTCACAGCAACTGGCAGCGGGATCACCTACCAGTGGAGGCGTGGCAGCGCCCAGGTTGGCGGTGCGACGGCACGCACTCTAACGCTCAATGGTGTAAGTGCGGCTGACATCGGCAGCTACAATGTGGTCGTCAGCAACGGAGCCGGTAGCGATACCAGTGGAGAGGCGCAGTTAAGTGTGCAGTTGAAACCCGTGATGAATCCCCTGAATCTTCGAGGGGCCATCATCGGACAGGACTATTCAGACGCAGTGAGCGCTACTCATGAGCCCACTCGTTTTACCATTACAGGATTGCCCCCGGGCCTGAAATACGATGCTAGCACTGGGGTCATCAGTGGACGACCCACGGTGAGTAAAACGTACTTAGTCAAGGCCACGGCCACGAATGGGGCAGGCACTGGGCCACAGGTTTCGCAAGAGCTGACGGTGGAGCCTTTTCCGGCTCAGTTGATCGGCACTTACGATGGCATCATGCCACGAAACTTGGGCATGAACGGCCTTCTGGGAGGTCGGTTAAAACTCACCGTTGCCAAGACGGGTGCTTATTCGGGCACGCTAAGCTTGGGCTCGGTGACGCATGCCTTGAAGGGGGCTTTGAAGGTGCTGCCGGATGAGGATCCCACTCACGAAATGTTCGTGAAGCGCAAAGGGAAGTCGGACCTTAAGGTCACACTCACCCTGGGGCGTCAAAGCCGCATGGTGACGGGAGAGATTGAGGAGGAGGGCTCTACCTTGGCTTTGGCTGCACGTCTGCCGGATGTGGAACTCAGCCGTTACACAGGGAACTACACCCTGGCTCTGAAACTGAGCCTGGGGGATCAGGGGCAACCGCACATTCCCCAAGGTCATAGCCACGGGGCCTTTAAGGTATCCACAAAGGGGGCGGCCTCGGGGGTGATTTTTCTGGCTGATGGTACGAAGATGACCTTCGCGGCCCCCATCGCTGAGGGCGGACACTTACCCTTTCACAGTCTGCTGTATGCCAAGACAGGTTCCGCGCAGGGGCTTTTAAAATTGGGTTCCGATGCGATGCATAGGCTCGCAGTGGGCAGTGAGGTGTCTTGGTTTAAAGAAACTCAGGCACGTTTCTCGCGGCTGTATCCGCAGACTTTTGGTCCGCTGAATCTAGGCGTCATCGGCGGGGTTTACACCGTCCCCTCCTCCACTGAGATTGCGATGAATCTGGAAGCAGGCGCGGGCAATGCACGCCTGGCTTTTGCCCGAGGTGGAGCACCTGATCCTGCGACGCGGCTGAACCTGGAGGCCCTGGAGATCCAGCCTGGCAGCCCAGCCAAGCTGGTGTTCCCAGCGAGTAACCCTGGCCTGGTTAAACTCACCGTGACACCAGGTAAAGGAGCGGCCTTTACGGCTGGAGGAACGGGCGTGTTCAAAGGCAGCTTCAGTCTTTCAGACATGGATAACAGCCTGACGCCTAACAAGCTTTTGAAACGGACGGCGACCTTCAGTGGCGCCCTCGTGGACGATGGCACTTCGGTCAAAGGCTACGGCTTTTTCATCCTGGCCCAGATGCCGACTGCAGAGCCGAAGACGACGACCTCCACCAGCCCCCAGCTTTCCGGCAGCGTCCTCTTAGAGGCCTCCGTGCCCTGACTTTCTAGCGGAAAACCAAGCAAACAACACACCCACAACCAAGACCCAGACACCTGATACGCCTACCTCATTCACATGAAAACTAAACGATACTCCCTGAACCGGCTTCTGACCGGCACGGTGCTCCTCCTGGGCACTCTGTCCGCATCAGCGCACATCGGTTATACTGGCCGTGACTTCGGCACGGTTGTGCCTAACGCGGCCCCCGTCACCATTGCCAATCAAGCCGTCACCAGCAATTATGGCTGGGCTGATGGCACCGACGCCGACTTCGGCGATGGCCACAAGCTGCGCTACTACCGCTTCAACCTTGCGGCACCGGCCTATGTCACCATCAGCTTCAGCGGCTCCACCAATGGCGGTACCAAGAACGGCAGCATCAAGCCTGGATTTTCTGTCTTCCAGGGCCTTGCTCACCTTGCCCCCATCACCAATGCGCCGGGCAGTGCAGACCATGACGGTGCTCCGATCACCTTGGCCTATCTGGCCAGCCTGGGCGGGGTGGCAAAGGAAGGCGCTTTCCGTGCGCTCGCGGACTGGCGAGTGGGTGGAGAGAACCAGCCTGGACCTGTTTTTGACTTCGATGCTGCCGATGGCCTGAGCACGTTCGTGTTCAAAGGCTATGCCGTGGATGGCAATGCCAGCCTCTTTGGTTCAGCACCTGGAGTCGTGGGAGACAACAATGCCGATGGGACGGTGACCAAGTCATTGTTCCTCCCCGCAGGAGACTATTCGATCTTTGTGGGGGGCGCGAACTATACGGGCCAGTTTCCCACCCCAGATGCGACCTCCTACGGCCTGACTGGCACAATTTCTGCCTCAGCCTTTACCTATGCTGCCGGTGATCCGGTGGAAGGTGGCATCGGCTATCAGCATCAGGTTACCTTGGGGGAAAACAGCTCTGGCAGCTTCAGCGGCCTTGTGGGTGCCTGGAGTTGGGAAGACAATAAATTGTTCGGCGGCGACGGCCAGGGCACCGACCCGGTAGGTTGGACACACACCTCCAACTGGGCAGCGCTGCATCTGCAAAAAGATACGGTCTTGACCGTCACCATGGCACGTGATGCCAACGTGCCGGACCCCACGGAGGAAAATCCGGACGCCAAAGCGGACACCTCATCCATGAATCCCTCCATGACGTTGTTTCGCGGACTGGACAATGATGGGGACGATTTCCATACCTATAACAACCGTGGCAACATTGCCTGGGCGGAAGACATCCAATACGTGGACCATGTGGAGAACTCCACCGAGGAAACCATCACCCGTTCCTGGTTCCTTCGTGCCGGAGACTACACCTTCGCGCTGGGCAGCAATGCCACGGCAGACAACCTCAAAAAGCAGGGGTACAGCATTTCATTCTCTACACAGTCCTCGGGAGCTGTCGATCCTGTGCCCAATACTTACCTGCCGCCTGAATACATTGGCACCGGAGGCATTGGTTATGCTCACACTGTCATCGCCAAGGTTGGTGATGCTGGCAGCTTCAGCAACCGCGTGGGAGCCTGGAGCTGGGAAGACAGTTCTTTGCCTTCTTCTCCTGGACAGAAATCTTTGGGCTGGACCCATACGAGCAACTGGCTCGCACTGAAGCTTGAAGAGGAGGCCTATTTCTCACTCACCATGGAGAGCGACGACAACGTCCCCTGGCCGAGCACCGAAAACCCTGACCGTAAGGCGGATACAAGCCACATGAAGCCCAGCTTCACCCTCTACCGCGGCTGGGACAACGACGGCTCTGACAATCACACCTACAGCAACAAAGGTAACGTGCTGTGGGCGGAAGACATCCGCTACCTGGACCATGTGGACAACTCCACCGCGAGCAAAGTCACCCGCACCTGGCGTCTGCCGCCCGGGGAATACACTCTCGCCCTGGGCAGCAATGCCACGGCAGACACCCTGCTGGAACAAGGCTACAAGGTTTCTTACCAGGCGCTCACGGCAGGTGCTGTCGTCACAGGAGATCCCGCCGCAGGCGGCATCGGCTACTCCCGTGTCATCAATGTGGGCCGCGGAGACAGCGGCACCTTTTCAGATCATGTCGGTTCATGGAGCTGGGAAGATCAAGGCCTCGATGCGGATGAACCTGTCGGCTGGACACACCAGAGTCGCTGGCTTGCCGTGCACATCAAAGATCCTCTGACGCTGAACATCACGATGGCTCGTGATGCCAATGTTTCATGGCCGAGCACCGAAAATCCTGGCCGCTTGGCCCCCGTCGATAAAATGAATCCGAGCTTCACACTCTATCGTGGCTGGGACAATGACGGCTCTGACAGCCACATTTACAGCAATAGTGGCAACGTTGCCTGGGCGGAAGATATTAGCTATGTGGACCACTACGGTAACAGTTCATTGGGGGTCATCACTCGCTCTTACACCCTCGCTCCCGGCTATTACACCTTCGCTCTCGGCAGCAATGCGCCAGCCGATGAGCGGGATACGAACCGTCAAGGATTCAGCTTCACCTGGACGACTGGAAATCCCGTCGTGATTTCCCCGGTGATTACGCAGCAGCCCAAGGGAGTCGAATTGGTGGAAGGAAAGAAAGCCGCTCTCAGCGTCAAAGCCAGCGGCCCAGCCCTTTCCTATCAATGGAGCCGTAATGGGAAAGCCATTGAGGACGGCACCTCCGACACTTTGGTGATCGAAGAGACCACCCTGAGTGATGCTGGCAGCTACACGGTGGAGGTGCGTAACGCAGCAGGTTGGGTTACTAGCACGGCCGCATCCGTGGCGGTTGTCGCAGTTCCCGTCGTGGTTGGTTTCGACATCCCTGATCTCATCGTTGGGCAGCCCTATCAGATCCAGCTCACGGCGATCAACAGCCCCACGGCCTTTGCTGTGAAGGGGCTTCCACGCGGGCTGACCTTTGATTCCAAGACACTTCTCATCAGTGGTCGCCCACAGGTGGTCAGTCCTCTGGTGACGGTTGAAATCATCGCCTCGAACAAAGCAGGCAAGAGTGAGAAGACCACGGACACCTTTGCGGTCACTTCCCTGGCCACAGGCGTGGGAGGCAGCTTCACAGGACCGCTGGGCCGTGATGCTTCTATCAATGGGATTCTTGGCGGCTTGATTAAACTCCAAGTCACTGGCACGGGTGCATTAACAGGCACCGTTACACTGGGTGGCAAGTCACACAAAGTAGCCGCACTTCTAGACACCTCGCTGGAATCACCGGAGGCCAGCTTCAGCTTGCCACGCCCTGGACAGCCCGCGTTGACTGTGTCTCTGCATGTCTATGCCGCAGCCAAAGCCATCTATGGTGAGATCACAGACGGCACGACCGTGCTGCCCTTTATCGCGCGTCAGCCGCTGACCCCGGCAGGTGCCTATGCTGGCGACTACACCTTGGCCATGCGGCTGGATGAGCTTGACGTAGGGGACGTGTCCCTACCTCAGGGAGCCAGTATCGGCGCTTTCAAAATCGCCCCTACTGGGGCCGCGACGGGTGTGATCATCCTGGCAGACAGCACCAAGCTGACCTTCGGGGGGCCCCTGGAACAAAATGGTCATTTGACCGTCTTCGGCGTCCTCTCCAAAGGCGTGGGTTCACTACTCGGAGCCTTCGACATCGAAGCTCCTACAACCGCGGGTGAAAACAGCACAACGACTGGAAATCTAGCCGTTTCTGAATTCTCCTGGTTCAAAGGCGAGGTCGCCAAAGACCGTGCCTATGCAGAGGGTTTTGGTCCCCTTGACCTCCAAGTCATTGGCCGCAAATACAGCACACCCGCCAGTGATGAACTCGCCCTGGGCGCTCAGTCCAGCCCAGGCAATGCCAAGATCACCTTCACCGAGGGTGGTGCGCCTGATCCTGAAACACGCCTGAATCTGGACACCATTGAGCTCGGTCTGAAAACGACCAAGATCACTGAGCCGAACCCCGCCAAGGTCAAACTGACGGTGGTCGCAGGTGCCCCAGGCAAATTCACGCCTGGCACCAGCGGCAGTTTCAAGGGCAGCTTTGAGCTGACAGACAATGACACCAGTGTGACACCCGCGAAGCCACTGAAACGCTCTGCCAATTTCCAGGGCATGATCGTGGACGATGGTGAAAGCGTGAAAGGTTACGGCTTCTTCATGCTGCCGCAAATGCCGACCGCCAGCCCGAAAACGACCGCGAAGACCTCGCCGATTCTCTCGGGTGCTGTCCTGCTGGAAGCTATCCCGACCGAATAGTAACAGCCTGAAAAACCTTTAGAAATGACGAAGGAGCCATCCATGAAGACCGACCGTGCAACAGCCTTCATCGATCCCCGGCCCGGGAGCCTCGGCCTCCGCCGCCGGGCCTTCGTCATTTCTATTTTCCTCGCCCTCTCACACTTTATTTCCTCCATCGCCACCGCTCATCACGGGCGCGATTTCATCCTCATCCAGGACAGTGCGATCCCCGCACGGTTCAGCGGCGTCGCCATCGCCGGCTATGAATGGCAGCGTGATGGAGACACGGACTCCTTCTCCACCGAGCCCGGCTTTTTTATCGGCCTGGCCCCCGCACTCGCCTTCGGACTGTCCGCAGGTTTTTCAGATGAAAGTGGTGACTGGAACTACACCGGCATCACGCCCCAGTTTGTCATTTCCCTGTTGCCGCCCACTGGGCCGACGAATTTTCGTGTCGGACTTTGGACAGGTTATGAATTTGCTGAAGCGCAGGACGATTCTCACAGTCATGCCGTAGGCGCACACTCCCATAATACCGGTTCGGGCCCGGATGCAGGCCCGCAGGTGCCGCACAGCCACGGCGGTTCCGGTCACGATCACGGCTCCCATTCCCATGGGGGCATCCACCGCCATGGAGAGAGCGGTCTTTACTCCCGCCTTATTTTAGAGAGCGACCTCACGGAGCGCACACGCGCTGTATTGAATCTCATCAGCTTTGTCTCCGGCGCTGGTGGCGGCCCCGGATTTGGTTATGCGCTGGGTCTGCGGTATGAGTTCAATCACGACCTATCGATGGGGATCGAAACCCTCGGAGACTTCCGCAGCTATGGCAGCTCGCACGAGGTCTTGTTGACCACGATGATGGGTTTGCCAAATCATCTGTCACTTCGGCTCGGGATCGGCGGTGGTTTGACGAAGAGCAGCCCGGACTTTACCCTGCACACCAGCTTTCTGTGGCGGTTTTAGTTTGGCTAGAGCTATGTTAAAAATTGCTAAAGCAGGCAGGTTTGTTGATGAAAAAGTGATGGAATGTCCTGCCGCTGCGGGCCCATTCGTCATAGGGGTGAGCGGAAATTTGGACCAGACAACCCTCACTGCTCACTGAGTGGCCGGCACGTCTCAAAAGGGCTTTCGCGATTTCGTCCAAGGAAGCATCCTGAAGATGCCAAGTATCGTGAAAGGTGCATCGTGCGGGACCATGTTTCGCACTTTGTTTTCACCGTTTGCCTGCTCTCCTTTGCCGAGGGAGCCCAGGCTACCTGGCTGGAGGGTTTAAGCGGTGATCTGCGCAAGGCCCTGGGCTTGCGGAATGGAGTGGTGAAGGAATTGGCTGGCTTTGGAGAGCCGATGATCGGGAATACGGTCGCTGAGTTTGGCATTCAGCACATCATGCTGGCGGAGCCTCCGCCGGAGTCTCCTTTTGTGCAGATTGATCTGACAAGGCTATGCCACACATCTGGATCATCGAAGACAACGCCGCCTTTCGCCGGGGCACAGAACGTGCGCTGACGATGAAGCCCCATGCACATGAGGTGCGGGCGTTCATGAGCTGCGAAGATGCGATTGAGGCGCTGCATTGCCCCCACTTGCCGGACGTGATCCTGCTGGATGTGGGACTGCCCGGCATGGATGGCATTGAAGGCATCACGCATCTGAAAAGCCGTGCTCCCGCCGCCAGCATTCTGATTCTCACGGTCTTCGAAGATGATGACAAAATCTTCCGCGCCATTTGCGCTGGTGCCTCCGGTTACCTTTTGAAATCCGAGCCCATGGCCCAGGTTATCACCTCGATTGATCAAGCGATCGCCGGTGGCTCGCCCATGAATCCACGCATCGCCACGCGAGTGCTTGCCATGTTCGCGCAGCTCGCCCCAGCGAAGAAGGACTACGGCCTGGATGAGCGTGAGCAGGCGGTTTTGAAATGCATGGTCGCCGGAATGCCGCGCAAACAAATCGCCGAAGCCACGAGCCTGAATCCTCACACCGCAGACTACGTGACCCGCAGCATTTACCGCAAGCTCCACGTCAACTGCGCAACTGCTGCCGTTTCCAAAGCGGTGGCAGAGAGATTGGTGGAGGATCGGTAATCAGGGCGGGATTATCGCCCGCGATACTCGGACATTATTTTCGATGAGTGGCTGGACGACCCATGGATGCCGAAAGTTTCGCTGCATGATCGGCAACGACTTTTGCAGCAGCGGGCAGTTTGGAGAGAGGCAGACGATCACTCGGTCCGCTGATCCATATCGCGGCGATGACCTCATCTCTAGCATCAAACACAGGTGCCGCAGCACAGGCGTAGGTCTCGCTCTCCTCACAGCGGTCAAGGGCATAGCCTTTGTCACGCACCTCGGCGAGTTCAGCCGCGAAGGCTTTGGCGGAGGTGAGGGTGGTCTTGGTGTGTTTGGTGAAGTGAATGCCCTGGATCAGGGCTTTCCGCATGTCTTCCGAAAGGAAGGCCAGCATCGCCTTTGCAGGTGCGGCCGTGTGGAGCGGGAAAGCGTGACCTACCTCCACCACGACCTTCACGGGATGAGAAGACGCGACTTGATCAAGCACGACCCCCTGCGAACCCGATAGGGTTCCAAGAAGCGCGGTTTCTCCCGTGGCATCTCGTAGCGCGGTGAGCACGGCACTGGCAGCCTGCAGCAGGCGCTGACCACCGATGGCACCATGGCTCACGGAGAGGAGCTTACGGCTCAGGCGATAGACCTTCGTGGACTCATCACGCTCCGCGTAGCCGCGCAGGGTGAGCGTGGTGAGAATGCGGAAGACGGAGTTCTTCGGCATGGCCAGCCCCTCGGTCATCGCGGTCAAGGTGAGTCCTTCCGGATGCTGCGAGAGCCGCTCCAACAGATCGAGGGTACGATCCAGAATCGGAACCCGGTATCGGTTCAGTGGACTGGTGGGTTCTCGGCGTTTTGCGGGCATGTGTTTTTTATATCAAACAAGATTCTTGATTGCAAACGCAGGTTTCGACCGTTTGAATGCTGTCTTCCATTTCAAATGCAGTCTCTCATATCAACTTTAGAAAACGCCACCGTCATCGTCACCGGAGGCTCACGCGGTTATGGAGCGGGTATTGCCGAGGCGTTTGTGAAAGCTGGAGCTCGTGTCTGGATCACCGGTCGTGATGCAGAAAGACTGCAAACGACCGCACACAAAATCGGGGCTATTCCTTTTTCTGCAGATGTGGCCGATGGGCAGGCCTGGGACAGGCTGATCGAAGAAGTGCTGAACAACAGCGGCAGGCTGGATGTGCTGGTGAATAACGCGGGAGAGGGAGTCAAAGTCTGCCAGACTAGCGAGCAGACGGACGAAGCCATCGTCCGCAGCCTGGCCAGCAATCTCACAGGTGCGATGCTGGGATGCCGACGTGCAGCGGCGATCATGCAGTCACAAAGAAGCGGCCTCATCGTGAACATTGGCAGCGCCTGCTCCACCCACGCTTGGCCAGGGTGGAGCATCTATTCGGCCGCCAAGGCGGGGCTGCTCATGTTCACACGCTGTCTGCTCACAGAGCTGCGGCCTCATGGCGTGCGGGTCACCTCCGTTATGCCATCGTGGGGGCAGACGGAGTTCACCGAGGCCGCAAACCTGCCTCCACGTGATCCAGCCATCCTCACGCAGTGCATCTCCCCTGCTGACCTGGGCCAGCTCATCGTGCAGACCGCTTGTCTGCCGCCGCACCTCATCGCGGAGGAGATCAAGCTCTGGCCAATGGTGCAGCCGATGACTCAACTTTAATTCCAAACAACCCACCATGCGCACATTCCTCAGCTTGCTCCTCCTTTCGCCGTTCGTTCATGCGGCCGAGCACTCGATCCAACCCGGCGACAATCCTCAAGCCATCATGGACCGCGCCGTGCCCGGTGACCGCCTTGTGTTTCTCCCTGGCGAGCATCGGCATGCCCCAGCCAAACATCGTGCGCTGCTGTATGTGGACAAATCCGTCGAGATCGAGCTGAAGGAGGGCGCAACGCTCAAGCTCGCTGATAACGCGACGAAGCTCGAAGCCGCGCCCGAAATCACCACGGATCAGGACGCCGGGAAGAAGCTCGATGATATGGAAGTGGGGGGCGAATTCGATCTCAAACGTCCATCCATCTTTACGATTGTGACCGACTCCGAAGGCCGTGATGGGCAGCCAGACACGTTCGCGTGGGGAGTGTTTCACAACGTGGACAATCCAGAAGGCACCGCAAAGCTTGCGGCGTCAGAAAGCAAGTTCGGTGAAACACCGCACAAGAAAGTGCCCATCACCGGAGAATGGCAGGAGCTGGAGCACGGGGTGAAGATTCGCTTTGGCAGCCAGACGGGCCACAACAAGGGGAGCCGCTGGTTTGTGACCTATGATGGACCGGAGGCCTACGGCATCCGTATCGGTCATGGCAGGCAGCCTGAATACATTGAAAACGTGCGCATCACAGGCAAGGGCACCATCGACATGAACGCTACGCACAACGTGCAGCCAGGTTTCCTGGTGAAGGACATCAACGCCTGCGTTCTCATTCACGGGCGCGTGCGCGGCGTGGTCGTCGAAGGCATCACCATGACTGAAACAAACCGCTCCGTGATGTGCTATGGCGAGCACAGTGGACGCTTTCTTCCAGGGGGTGCGGTGACGCCAGGAGAGTCCTTCGATGCCGAAAACATCACCATCCAGCACACTCGCACCCTGAATCCCAACGGGGCGGCCTACCTGCTGGGGCACCCTTCCTTTCGAGGTCACTTGCGTAACGTGAAGTGCAACCACAACTACATGGAGACGGCCGTGACAGCCATCGAGCCCAACTTCAATCTCGATGGTTATGAAGTGATCGGGAATGTCATCAAAAGTGGGGGCAATGCCATTCACTGCTGGCGGCACTCGAAGAATGGCATCATCCGGGACAATCTCCGCATCCACGATAACACGAAAAAACCGGTCATCATTTTCGGTGCGCCGGCAGGCTGGGAAAAACCTGAGCCACCTCTCATGCGCAACAATCGCAACCACCTCAGCGATGCCGCGCAGGCAGAGCCAACCAGCGTGCCGCCCTTCGGACGCCGGGTGCTCGTCAGCGATTACGGTGGCGACAAGATCGCCATCATCGCTGCGGACGGACGCGTGGAGTGGGAGCACCCAGCGGAGAAGCCTCAGGATGTGTGGATGCTCGCCAACGGCAACATCCTCTTTAGCCATCTTCGCGGTGCGCGTGAAGTGACAATGGAAAAAAAGATCGTCTGGGAATACACCAGCCCGAAGGGAACGGAGGTCCACGGCTGCCAGCCTCTGCCTGAGGGAAGCGTGATGGTCGTGGAAGGCGGTACCAAGCGACTCGTCGAGATCGGGCGGGATGGTAAAATCGCCCGCGAAATTCCCGTGCCGGTGAAGACGAAGAAAGCGCATGATCAGATGCGGGGTTGCCGCCGCACTGCAGATGGGCGCTACCTTATCAGCGCGAAAGGTGACCGTGCCGTCCTCGAACTCAGTGCGAAAGGAGATGTTCTTCGTGAAATCAAAACACCCGGTGATCCACACGAGGTCCGTGAGCTTCCGAATGGAAATCTCCTCATTGCCTGCGGCGAGGGTGAGGCCCTGATTGAATTGGATCGTGAAGGCAAGACGGTGTGGAAGCTGGGCACCCAGGAAGTGCCGAACAATCCCCTCCGCCTTATCAGCGGCTTCCAGCGCCTGCCGGACGGCCACACCCTCGTCATCAACTGGCTAGGGCACGGTTACCTCGCCACCACGGCACAGTTTTTCGAGCTGGACGAACAGAAGAAAATCGTCCGCCAGTTCACGGACCACGCCCGTTTCACCAGCATCAACAAAGTGCAGATGCTGGATGTAACTGGGGACCCAGCCAGAGGAGAGATCTGGCGCTAGGCTGTCGGTAGGAGTTGCGCGGGTGAATGATTCAAGCCTTTCGCTCGTGCACGGATCTCACGCAGATCATTGATCGTGCGCACCTCACCTTTAGCTGAGTTGAGGCCACGATGGAGCATGGCGTGGCAGTTCGGGCATACGGGTTTAAGGTCTTTTGCGGGATCATGAAATTCACCAGCAGGATCCATGCTGCCCAGCGGGCGCTCGTGATGGACGTGAATGAAGTCGCGACCGATCTCCCCATACTCATCGAGGAAATTCATCTCGCACACGGTGCAGCGTGGCTCGTGGAGGGCGAGGCAGAGGGCACGGTTGCGCGGATCACGTTCGCGGCGAGTGCTCCATGTTTCGATCAAACGCCCCTCCAGGCTGGAGGCAGGGTCTTCCTCCCTGTGAGCGAACGTCTCGTCATCGAAAATCTCTTCGCTCGTTTCGGAGAGATCGGTGGCCGCCGCCCCTTCCCCACTGGCATAGTAGGGATCTTCCTGGAGATGGCGCTCCCAGGCCGCCCACACGGCATCGCGGATGGCCGGATCGAGTTCGATCCCACTGCCCTGCGGGGTCCAGTGGAAGTCTTCGGCACCTGCAATGGTGCCGGGATCCAGCGGAAGATTTAGATCCGTCAGTGCCCTCCAAAGGATGTCAACGCAGTGGCCACCTTCCTCTGCCTCCCAGCCAAAACTGCGGATCCAGCCGCTGCCCACGATGCCTCGTGGGGCACGACCTTGACGCAGCATCAAAAAGCGATCGCCGGCTTTCACTTTTTTATGCGAGCGGCAGGTCCAGACCCCGTCGGCCGTTTCACCCTGATGCCCGTGTCCGCACTCTTTCCTCCCATCGACCCGCGAGACCCGGACCTGCACGAGACGATAGACCGGCTCATGACACGCCGGTTCTAAAGGGGAAAAGCCAAAGAGCTTTTTCCTTCGGAAAAAGCCCATACAAGCCTCTTTTACGGAGCACAGCGCAGGGCAAGGGGAAAACGGAATAAGTGCCCGCAGGGCCGGAGCGAAGCGGAGTTATGCCGGATTTCCACTTGTCCCGGAGCGAGCACCGGACCACGCCAGCGGTCACACTTTCACACCCTGCCGCATCGAACGGGCCGTAGTCAGTGATTCGGTTTCGGTCTCGGCTTGCTCGTCCACCTGGGTGCTGGCCTGATTCTTGGAGAGATCCAAAGCGGCGATGATTTCCTGCTGACGCTTCTCGGCGCTTTCCAGCTTTTCCTGATGTTCAAACGGAACATCGAGCTGGGTCTTCAATTCCCCGATGCGTTTTCCAAGGCGCTTCAGATTCTCCTCCGAGTCGGCCTGCTGGGATTCCATTTCGCCAAGGGCGTGCTCCAGTGAACCGATGGTTCCTTGCGGGCTGTCGCTAACCGTCGCCTGATAGGTGTTCTTCCCGTGAATACGCAGTTCGATACGGGCATCCAGCCGATGAAGTGAGATGGGAAACCCGGCGACGGAGCCGATTTTGCGGCTGGACTGCATGGGTTTGAGCGCGGCCCCGATGAAGACCAACTGACGGCCGGCCTCGACCCGTTCGTCGTAATGGTTGCCGTTAATGGTCATGGTGAAGTTGTCGCCACGTGTCGGCGTGCGGGTCGCGAGGTCTTGCTGAAGGTTGGCGACGAATTTTTCTTCCACGGTCACGTTATGCTCGGCGCTCTTGATCCGCAGACGAATGGAATGCTGGCTGTCCATGTGCTGACGGCGCAGGCGGTTGAAACGGATGACTTCGGCATCCACCTGGGCCTTTTCAATGACCATCGGATTGCCGGAGGCAATCGCCTTCACCTCGGCGTAACTGAGAGCGGTGGCGTCCACGTCCTCCGCCTTGCGCATGGTGGCGTCCCCGATCATCACCTGAGCGATGAAGCGCGCCTTTGTCTCCAAGGTCTGCCACATATAAGCGTCGAAGCTGCCCTCGGTGACATAACGGAAAACGCTGACAAACTCGTTGGTATTGCCCTGCCGGAGAATGCGGCCCTCGCGCTGTTCGATGTCGGAGGGACGCCACGGAGCATCCAAATGATGCAGCGCGATAAGACGGTGTTGCACGTTGGTTCCTTCGCCCATTTTCAGGGTGCTGCCCAAGAGGATGCGCACGTCTCCCTCTCGCACCGCTCTGAACAGCGCGGCTTTTCCCGTGTCGGTGTCGTGATCCTGAATGAAGGCGATTTCTTTTTCAGGAACGCCGTGGGCAATCAGCTTGGCGCGGATGTCGTCATACACGGAAAATTCCCGCTGCCCCTTCTTCGGAGTGGAGAGGTCGCAGAAAACAAGCTGGGCGCTTTTCTGAGGCGAGGAATCGAGCCAGATGCGATGAATTTTCTCCACCGCAAGATTCACCTTGGAATCCGGGGCGTCTGGAGCGGCAGGCGCAATCAGACGAAAGTCCAGAGCGGCCAATCTCCCCTCCGAGGTAATTTTCAGCATGTTGTCATCCTTCGGATTCACCTTTCCGCCTTTGATCTGCTCCGATCGCTTGACCAGTGTTTCGACAAATTTCTGGAGACGTGAACTGCACGGGGCGCTGGCGATGATGGGCCGCCCGGTTTCCAGTTTGGGAATCGGCAGCTTGAGCATGTCGGCTGTCTGCACGTCTGCCGTCTGGCGGAACTGCTGCATGAGTTCCGGCACGTTGACGAAACGCGCGAAGCGGTGTTGCAGACGGTAGCCTGCTCCATCGGGACTGAGTTCCATCGCCGTCACCGTTTCCCCGAATGTCCCGGCCCATGAATCGAAGTGCTGAAGCCCGAGACGACGAAGCGACGCCATTTGCAGATAGCGCTGCATGGTGAACATCTCCGCCATCGTGTTGGAGATGGGTGTCCCGGTGGCGAAAACGACGCCCCCGCCGCCGTTGCGTTGCTGAATGTGCCCCACCTTCAGGAACAAATCGAAAGCCCGCTCCGACGCCGTTTGCGGCAATCCGGCCACACGGGTCATTTTGGTGGTGTAGAACAAATTTTTGAACTTGTGGGCCTCATCGACAAACAGGCGATCCACGCCCAATTCCTCAAAGGTCAGCGTCTGGTCTTTCTTTTCCTCGGCAGAGAGGGAATCCAATTTGAACTCAAGCCGTTTGCGCACGCGCTCCAGTTCCTTGACCAAGCGCGTTCCGCGCGTCTCAGACTTTTGTTCGCGGATGACATCCTCGATTTCCTCAATCTGCGCTTCAATGAACTCCTTCCGGGCGCTGGCGGAGAGCGGGATTTTCTCAAAGCTGGAATGGGTGACGATCACAGCGTCCCAATTCCCGGTGGCGATGCGGCTGAAAAGCTGGGCGCGGCGATCCTTCGCAAAGTCATCCTTACCCGCCGCGAGAATGGTGGCGTTGGGGTAAAGGGTGAGAAGCTCCGTGGAAAACTGCGAAAGCATGTGATTGGGCACGGCGAACAAGGGTTTGCGGGCCAGCCCGAGACGCTTCATTTCGATGGCGGCGGCCACCATCGTGTAGGTTTTGCCCGCGCCCACGGCATGGGCCAGAAGCGTGTTCCTGCTCTGGATAATGCGCCAGACGGCATCTTTCTGGTGAGGGCGCAGCGTGACCTGGCGACTGCTGGCGGGCAGGGTCAAGTGAGCGCCGTTGAAGACACGAAGACGCTCGGAATTGTATTGGTCGTTGTAGAGGCGGCAGAGCCTTTCCCGGCGATCGTCGTCCTCCCATACCCACGTCTTGAACCGCTCTTTGATCTTCTCCTGCCGGTCGCGCGCGCCTTCTGTCTCGGTGGCGTTGACGTAGGGATTCCCGTTTTCGTCCCGGTCATAGACGGTGGGCGTTTTCAGGTTAAGGCAATCCTGAATCAGATCGAGGGCGGCATATCGCGCCGTGCCCCACTCGGTGGTATTGGCCACGGAAACCTTGGCCTGCGGACTGCCCTGCACGAACCATGCGCCCACCCGACATAACGCACCAGCGTTTGCTGCTCCTCGGGCGTGGCCTTGCGGCGTTCGCTCTCGACGGTGCGGAGACTCTCAATGGCCCGGAAATTGCCGTGGCACTTTTCCTTGAGCGAGCCAGCCCCCAAGTGATCGCCGGGGCCGATGCGATAGCCGACAGGGCGGCTTAGTCCTCCTGGTCGTCCTCGGGCGGCAGGAGGATGTATCTCTCCCGCACCATTTCCCAAGCCTGACGGCTGGCCTGATCCATCGTCAGTCCGTCCGCCACCAGCTTGTCCTCCAAGGGCAGCAATTCGTCCAGTGTCCGCTCCTGCGCTTCGTAGAGAGCTTCCTCCAGTCTGCTCGTTTCCTCCAGTTCGCGCACCATTTTGGGACGGAACTCGCGCCAATGTTTCTCGGCCATCAGTCCGTAGGCGCTGATCGGAAATGCGGTCTTCGTCGCGTTCATGGTTTTGAAAAAGGTCGAAGAAGTTGAGTTGTTCGGCATCCGGTTGAGCGGAGACCTTGCCTTTGCGCTTAATCATAGCCGTTTTTGGGGCAAGCGTAAACGGCTCTCTAAAAATGCCCGCTCCCTCGTGGGAGCAATGCCAGCCCGTTTTGCATGGGAGACGGGATGCTCCCGATTTGGAGCATGAACCCCTGACACGCGACCGCCCGGAGGTCTTCCGGGCGTTGGCGTGAGAGTGGAGGGCGGCGGGCAATCAGGTCTGCGGTGCCGGGAGCGGAGGGCGTGCGGAGCGGAAGCCGGAAGCGGACGGGGCCGCAGTCCTGATGCGGTGGGGCGGTCAGACTTTCACGCCGCCCTGTTGCTGCGTGCGGGATTTGAAAAACCCGATGTCCCGCAGCACTTTGCTGCCCATGCGCACGAGGGCGTTTTGCTGTTGTTCCTCCGGCAAGTCTTTGACGAGCGCCTGAAGGCTTTGCTTCAACTCGGGATCGCCTTCGATCTTGCGCAGCACGCCCTGGTCGAGCTTCTGCTGGCGCTCCTGCTGCTGGACTTTCGTCAGGACCATCGCCCGCTCCATCCGTTCGCGTGGCATACTCTGGACGTACTGCCAATACTTCGGGTTCTGCTGGATGTAGGCGTCGATCTTGGCGTTGACTTCCGCATTGTCGCGGAACGTAGGGGTGGATTCCCCGGCTTGAGGTGCGCTGTCGGCACCGTTGGATTTGGTTCTCTTTATCATAGTAGGTGGTTCCTTGATGGAACGGTTTGGGGTTATGGGGGGCGCGGTGAAGTAGGTTTCGGAGATGGCTCACCAAGGGATGTCGTCGGTTGCTGGTGCGCTTTTGGAGGCGTCTGGAAGGCGGGAGCGCATCTCGTCCTCCAGCGATTCCAAGCGCTGGCGGGTGTCCTGAAGCTCCTTGCGCATGGCGGCGTTTTGCTCGGCAAGGACGCGGTTTTGCTGCAAGGCTTCCGTCATTTCGGTGAGTTTTCCGGAAACGATCTGTCCACCCTGAATGACCGCCTGCGTGGCTTGGCGCTGCCGGTTCAGTTCCACGGTGAGTTCATTCCCTGAAGGTCTGGAAGCCGTGGCGACAGGTGTGGGAATGGTCGGTGGTCCTGACGGGCGCGTGAGGTTCCACTTGGGCGAAGATTCCACCCTATAGAGGGTGTGCGCCTCGTGCATCACGCCCCGCTTGCGCGGTTCCACGTAACGGCCCACGGGATAGGCTTTGATGACCTCGGGGTGGCGGACGCTGGCGGTTTCTCCGCGCTTCAAGACCCGGCCCGACATTTCCGGCGTGACGGGAACGATGCGCTGGGCGGGCTTGCTGGCGCATGACGCCAGCAGCACGACGAGGGGGATGGCAAAAAGGAACGGTTTCATGGTTTGGCGGTGGTGGTGAGTGGGATGCGGGTGCCACCAACGGAAGCATTGGAGGCGTCCATCGTTTCGGTGACGTAGAGGTAGAACTGTTTGCCAGCGGGAACGCGGACGTAGAACCCCTCCCGTTCGATGGTATCCATGATCTGGCGGGCGTAGGTATTGAGCACCTGCTGGATGCCTCCCAACCCGGCGTTGCCAACGGTGGCCGTGGCCTGTGAGCCAAGCAGCGTGCTTTCGCGTTCGGTGAAGGCTCCGGCGGCTCCGCTCAAAAACGAAGCGACGAACAATTTCACCTCCGCGTAATCGTCGCTTTTGAGAAGCTGGCCGCGCAGTCCGGCGCTGCCATCGGTGATGGCCCAGCCTTCTCCGTTGGCTTCCTTCTCGCGGTCGAGGGCAATGCCGGAAAGGCGCATTTCCTTTCCGTCCTGCCAGACCAATGTCCATTGGCCCTGGCTGGCGATGCGTTCGCGCATCCGATCCACGCGGGCGGTTCCGTGAACCTCGGTGCCAACGGGGACAATCAGGCGTCCGTCGTGCCATACGTCCTCGGTAATGAGGCCGATAATCGGCGTGTCGAGCGCGGAGGAATCCACCGTGATGATGAGCTGGCAGGAGATGAGGCGACCAAAGGGCGCGTAGTCCTTGCTCAACTCGCTTCGCGTATCAGGCAACGCGGGCGGCTGGGCGAACAGGCTCAACGGTGGAAGCGGTTTCGGCTTGGCTTCGGGCTTGGCCGCTGGCGGAGGAGCGGGTTTGGTTTCCTCCCGTGGAGGGCGGAAAGGCGTCATGTCCTTGGTGACGGACTGCACGACCTGCGGGGTTTGCTTCGCGGGAGGTTCGAGCGGCGGTTCCTTGGAGCCGGGCGGCCGGAAACCGCGAACGATAAAGTAACCGATCACGCACAGGACGAGGAAGATGAGGAATGCGCCCGTGCGCGACTTCATGAATTGGACGGCATCGCGCGGGTTCATTTCGAGCCTCCTTTGCTTGGGAGTTTGAGTTCGGGCAGGACACCCGGCGAAGCCATCGAGTCGAGAACGATCACGAAGTCGTTTTCGACGGAGAGGTCGTTGCGTCCGCCGTCCGGCGTGCCGGTGACGGCGAAGTAGGCCACGGCATCCTTCTTGGGTGGGATGGTGCCGGAGGCGTCGCTGATGGAGGCGTTGAACCGCCGCTCACCCACCTTCAGCACGAAAGCGCCCGGATCGTAGCGGAGTTCCTTTTCCGTGGTGTTGCGGATCGTGACACGGAAAACCAGCGTGTCCTGCACATCGAAGCGGAAGGCTTCTTCCAGCAGGATCTGCATGTGCCCATGATCCATGATGGGCGGCTTGGGCCGGTAATCCTTGAAGATGACTTGCTTGACTGTGAGCGGCTGACTTGCCTTCAGCACCGGATAGGCTTTGGCGGTGTCCAGTAGAGCCAGCAAGGCAACGGGTGTCACCGGCTGCTGCCGCTTGGCGGCCTCCAGTCGCGGGTCGGGTGGCGTCTGGAAAATGAGCGACAAGACCGGCGCGGCGCTGTCCTTCAATTCCAGCACATAGGTCTTGTTGTTCCAGCGGACGTTGACGTTGGTCGTGGCGTCCTTGATGAGACTGCGCACGGAGAAGAACGCCGTGCCTGGCTGGTGGGCCAGTTGGAACAAACCTTGCGTCTTGTCGTCGGTGGACACCAGCGCCGCGTCGATGGCGGCGATGGATGAGGGGAACGAAACCGTGGTGACACGGGCGACGGAAACCGGCACCGCATAAACGCGGTGCTCGTCGAGAGCCAGCGAGTGGATGGCTTTGGGCGGGTCTTCGGCGGCATTGACACCTGTTGACAGGGCAAGAAGGACGACGAGACCGTGATGAAGCAGTATGTTAGAGAGCGGGTTCATATTTGTAGTCGGAGACGGCGGTGGGAAACCGCCCGTTTTGCACTAGGTCGGGATTGCGGCGCATTTTCAGCGCGAGCTTGAACGGAACGACTTCGTTGAAGACCTTGCCTTCAAAGACGCCGGTGCGGAGCAACTGCCCCGTGACCTGGGTCAGCACGAAGTCCTGACGGGTTTCCAGAATGTCGATTTTGGCGACCTCCGGTTTTTGGTGCTGCCGCTTGGCTTTGAACTCGGGAGCTTCAGCCGAAAGCTGGCGCAGGGCTTTTTCATAAGCTCCCTTGAGGAGCAGTTGTTTCAGCAGTTCGGGATGATCGACACCCGAAGGGCTGCGTTCGAGAAGGGCCATGACGACCAACGTGCTTTGCTGCGCGTGGAACTCCTTGGCTTCCTGAAAGCTGAGAAGGGGCGAGACATGATAAGTGCCTGCCGGATCGAGGATGACGACGCGCTCGCGCTCCTTCAGTTGCCGGATGAGCAAGTGAGGCTGCACCAGCGCGACGGCGACCGCTAATCCCGCCACCGCGAACCAGAGCAAGGCCGTGCGGTCCTTGTCCACAAAGATGCGGGTCGGGGAAAAGCGGGGCTTCGCGGGCCGGTTCGTTTTGAGTGGGACGGACGTTTCGCGGAGGGATTCAGTGGATGATGATGTCATGATGGTTAGCTTTTGGATTTGCGGGATTTGCCGATGGCGGCGGCGGCCTTTTTGTCATTGGCCGGATCGGACGAGTCATAGGACGAGTTCGATTTCTTCCACCGCGCGGCATTGCCGGCGACTTCACCGATGCTGGAATAATTGGAGCCGGTCAGTGCCGATGACCCGAAGGCCAGCGCACCCGCTCCCGCCGCTCCTGCGAGGGCGAGCGGTGCGCCAGCACCCGTGGCAGCCATGGAGGCCCCCGTGGTGGCGGCGCTTTGTATTCCTGCTCTGGCGGCTCGCCAGCCACCGCTTAGGAAGGCGGCTCCCGCGTTGGCTCCTTCGGAAATCATCTTCTGGATCACGAGCGGAGCGGCAATGGTGCTGAAGACGATCCACAGACCTGCGGCGGCGACGGCAAGAAGGTTTTTGAGTTCCTCCAGTCCCGTCGCAGACACGAAGCTGTCCTGCGACATGATCTCCAGAAGCGTGTCCGTGACCATCGAGGCGAAGCCCCAGCCGAGCGGCCACATCAGGATGCCCACCGTGCCGAGCAGGAAACGCACTCCTACGGAGGACAGCGTTCTGACACTGAGGAAGCCGATGAAGATGGGCGCTGCGGCTATCGCAAACGCCAGCACCAGCTTGTAGATGATGTAGGCGATGAAGACGACCGTCTTGGCGAAGAACTGAAGTATCCACAGCATCGCGGCGATGAGCGCCTTGAATAACTGCTTCTCGGAGTTGAAGATGGTGTACCAGAAGCCGCCTTCGGCGTCATCTTCGGAGGAGGCCGTCATGGCCTTGTATTTCTCATAGACCGCGCCGGGGTCGGCTTCCAGGGTATCGTGAACCAGTGAATGCACCACGGTTTCGCCCGTCTTCAGCCACGTATTGAACTGCGACAACATCAGCACGATGATGATGGCGTGAACGATGGCCCGCAGATACATCGTGCCGGAGCGGTTGCCGTTGCTGACGCTGCTCCACAGTGAGAAGACGACGAGCACGAAGGCGATGGGAGCCAGAGTGTCGAACAGCAGCTCCGCCTTCTCATAGAGTCTGGTGTAGAACTCATTCATGGCTTTGGATCAGCGTTTTGTTTCGGGCAGCGTCATCAGCTTATCGAACTCCTGGGTGGTGATGCCCCATTCGGCGGCGTCCTTTTCGCGCTGGGCCTGCGCCTGCTTCTCCTCGTCGTTACGGTTGAGCGTGTCCTGCACCGTGACCTGGGAAGCCGCCTGCTGCACTTCAGCTTGTAGAGCGGCGAGTTCCGCCCGCTGGCTGGCCAGCACGCCTTGGAGCTTTTGCACTTGTGCGTCGGTGGTTGCCGCCTGCAACGAAGTGGTGGTGGAACTGATTTCGCGCTTGAGGGACTGGATGCGGCCCTGCGCCTGCTCGTGGACGGTTTGAAAGTTGTCCACGGTGTTTTCCAGTGCGCCGAACTTTCGATAGAGGGATTCGGCACGCGGGACTTCGACGCCGGAAATCGAGATGTTTTCGATGCTGCGGTAAAGTCCGTTGGCGTTGTTTTGCAGGGACTGCACGCCGGAGGCGGTTTCCTGAAGCTGCTCCAAAAGCTGGCCGATGGGCTGCTGCTGAAGCTGGCTGATGATGTTGTCCGCCCCGGTGATTTGCAGCAAGGCGGAGGGATCGCCAAAGGCTTCCACGTAGGCCGTGACCTGCTGCAACTGCGAGGTCAGCAGATTGATCTGCTCGACCTGCTTGGAAATCATTTCGACATACTTGGCGAGGTCGATGGCGTGCTGGGTGGCGCTTTGCGCAATGGCAATCGGATCTTCGACGACGACTTGGGCGTTCGTTTTATGAGGGGCGAGACCGATGACGGCCAGCCCGGCGATGAGGATGATTCGTTTCATGGTTTTGAAGTGAGTTCGAGTTTCGTGACGACGGGTTTCAGGGGCGCATGGATTGGCCCCGTTGTTGCTGTTGCAGCAGGCGCAGGCGTTCCTGCTCCTGCTGGCGGATGCGCTCCTGTTCGGCGCGAAGCTGTTCTTCACGCTCGCGGCGCATTTGCTCGGCATCGTTGATGCGGTCGAGGTTCGGTTCGTAGGGTTTGTAAGGTTCGATCATGGCTTTTAGTGGTCGATGCGCAGGGTTCGGGTGGAGCCGGGGTGAAACAGCGAGCCATCCGGCCCGCCTTCCGGCAGTGGAAAATCAAAGAGGCTGACATCACCCTCATAACCGGCATCGCTCTTTTGCTGATCGACGAGGAGCCAGTATTGTTGTTTCACGGCATCGCTCCGGCCTTTGTCGTAGCCTTCGGTGAAGGACTTCTTGGCCTTCTTCTCCTGGGCGAAGTTGAGTGTTTCCCCCAGCAGGAGACCGCCCCCGGCGCCCGCCGCGGTGATGAGCGGGTCGCCATCGCTGAGGTGGCTGGCAAGTCCCGCGCCTCCCGCCGCACCGAGTGCGTTGGTGACGAGACGGGACGTGCTGGAACACGAGCACAGCGCGAGGCCGGAGACGGATAGCAGAACAGGTAGATATGGGATTCTCATGGCAATGTTGGGTTGGCGGTTGTTTCGGCGGATTGACGTTCCGCCTCAGTGACGATGCCTTCGATGAGGTCGCCGTGGGCTTTGAGCTGCCGGGCGCGGCGCTCGAAGTGGTCGCCGCTGGTGCTGCTGCAATACAGCATCTCCGGGGAAGCGATGTTGTGGACGGTCCCGCAAAGCGGACGCGGAGTGTCGAGATGGAAGTAGGTGAACGCGGTGAACTTTCTGCCCGGCTGCTGGTCGGGCAGCGGATAACCCATGATGCGCTGCTGCGTGATCTCCGGCAGTTCGATGTCCTGCGCGATGTCTTCCAAGTCGGCTCGGTCGTTCTGCCGCAGCAGGATGAACTGGCGGCTATTGCCGAAAACCGTGGAGCGGATGCGGCTCTCTTTGAACCGGGCGTATTGCTGAACAATGCTGACAGTCCAGCAGTTGAACTTTCGCATCTGCGCGTAGCTCTCGCGGACAATTTTCTCTCCCTCGGGAATGTCGAGGAATCTCGCCACTTCCTCATATACAATGCGTTTCCGCTGCGAGCGCGGGAGCGTCACAAGGTGCTGCCGCGTGTGGTGCGTGATGAGGAATCCGGCGGCGGCTTTGAGTTCGGGCGCGGATTCGGGAATGCAGCCGAGTTCAAAGTGAACGATCCTCCCATGCAGGGACAGGTTGGTTTCGCCATCGAACAACGGGCCGTAGAGACCGTTGCGGCACCACGGCTGAAGCAACGTGGCGATCTGCCGCACGGCATCCTTCTCCGCGCCGTGCGCCTCCAGGTGCATCAGTTCCTGAAGCATTTGGTGCGTCGGATACTCGGACGGATGGAACGAGGCGAAGGCGAGGTTGCGCACCTCCCGGCTGCTGTCGGGTTCTTTCAGGTAGCGTAGGACTTCGCTTTCCGAAAAGCTCTCCAGATAGGATTTCGATTCGTCGCGGTGGGCTTCGGACCAGTCGCGGAAATCCGCGAAGGCTTCTAATGACGAAGTGCCGGGCGGCAGCTTGTCGCGCCGGTAAGCCATGAGCGCCACCGCGTGGCGGGCGATGGGAACCAGCTTTTGCGGGTGACTCTGGCACCATTCGTTGAAAGCGTCGTCATAGAGCTGATTGAGGTAACGGGCGATCTGCGCCTGTTGCAGCCGTTGCCGGTCTTCATCGGCGGGAAGCCCCACCATCCGGGCCACGAGTGCCGTGGCGGTGGAAAGGTGCAGCGGCGTCAACGGAAGCCCGGCGGTGTCCAGATAGTTCAGCGTGTGCGTGCCGTCGGGCTGGAGAATTATCGGCTCCGCGCCGGGTTCCACGGTCTTGGTGTAGATGCCGTAGGAAAGCCCTTCTTCGATCAACACCGTGTAATCAAAGTAGAGTTCCGTCTGTGAGAGCAGGTCGCACATCGTGACGGATTTCCCGGCCCCGCTCATCCCGAGAACCACGGCGTGCTGCGGTGTCTGCGATCCGCCCCCGCCAAGGAAGGTGCGCAGGCCGACAAGATTGTCGGCGTTCCCATCATAAAGCGCTTCGGCTCCGTCGAGATGTCCGGTGAATGTGGCGCTGATCGGCAGAAGGTCGGCCAGATAGGAATGCTCCGCGTAGAGATGGCGGCAGGTGTAACGTCCCCACAACCAGCCGGGCCACGTCTGGAAATACAGTTTTCGTGTGGTCGCGGGCAGCGTGCTTTCCACGTACTGAGCGCCGTTCATGGAGTTCACCGCGTTCTTGAGAGCGATGGCTTTGGCGGACACTCCGGCCTTGGTCTTGTCCCACACATGGATGACGAAAAGCGCCTGAAAGGGCAGCGTGTGCCCCTGCATGAGCGCGGCGATTTTGCGCTCCTTCTTCTGCATCGCCGTCAGCAGCGAAACCTTCTTTTCACTTGCGTAGTCTCCGGCAAGGCGGTCGTGGGCCTTTTCTTCGCGGGTGATTTCCGCGTGAACGGAAAGCGGTTCGACATTGACCGTGATGGCGTAGTCCAGCAGCCGCAAGTGGGTGAGCCGGTGAATGATGCCCGGAAAGGTTACGCGCGGCCAGCGGCTCATCACGAGAATGGAGTGGTAATGTCCATCCATCCAGAAACCGCCATCCGGCGAAGCGTGGCCTTCGCTGTGCCAGCAATTTTCCTGAATGGAAAGCTGCGGCTCAAAGGTGCTGAGCGGATCGAAGTCGAAACGATCCGCGAACGACGGATTGAGGAAACGCGCGTAGTGCCGGTAGTGGTCTTCATCGCTCATGGCGTGAAGCCTCGCGCCCTGTCCGCTGAAGATGTGGCGCAGAGTTTCCTCGACGTGGGCGAACTCCTGCTGAAGCTGATCCAGCAAGTGTTCGTAGTGCTGGGTCAATGCGGCGCGGGAGAGGCTGGACGAAGGCGAGTGGTCAATCCTGCGGCTGATCCACAGGACCAGTCGTTGACGGCGCAACTGCCGCTCGGTCATCGCCGTCCAGTAACGGGTGAAGCGTTCGTTGCGCACCCGGCGCGTCCAGACATTGGCCGCGTTCTGGGTTTCGTCGTGATAGCGCAGCAGTTCCTGCCGGTAGTCGGAATCGCAATACCACTGCACTTGCAGGCGTTGATGATCGTCCAGCGATGCCAGCAGCAGGCTGAGCTGGTCCTGAAAGCCGTTCAGTTCGGACGTGGCGGCGTTGGCGAGGTCGGGCGGTTCAAATACGAAACCTTTCGCAACGGCTCCTCCGTGTCGGAGGCTGCCATACACAATCAGGTCGCGGACAAAGTAACCGTTCGGCGCGGTTTCGGAGATGGAGTTAGTCTTGTTCATCGGCGGTAAGCGGGTGTTCGGGTTGAGCGGTGGGATCGGGGCTGAATCCCGCGCCATGCAGCCAGCCGTCCAGCAGGTCGCGGTCGTAACCGGGCGGCTTGCCCTGCCGCAGTCCGAAGACGTAGAGCAACGAAAGCGTCAGCGGCACGGCAGCGAGTGCCGCCGACGCTCCCAGGCTCCAACGCAGCGCACTGAAACAGAGCAGCAGCGTGATCACGGCGGCGAACACGCCGCCCGTGACATGCCAGAACAGATTGCCTTCCAGCCCCCAAGTGCGGCCCGACGAGTCGTCCGCACTGTTGGTTTCCGTCAGGCGCAGGTCTGATGTTTGGGTCTTCATTCAAAGGCCCCCACGTCCACGGTTGAACCATCGAGGCCGAAGGCGGTGAAGAGCGCCTTCACAATGACCGGCGCGCCCGCAATGATGAGGCCGCCGATGATGGAGAGTTTGCCCGCGTCCGTGTCACCACGGCGGATGGCGAATCCGCCGCCCACCACGCAGATGGTTCCGAAGATGAATCCGATGAGCATCACGATGCCCATTGCTTTGCTGGCCCCTTCTGCGAGTCCTCCGGCTTGGGCGAGAATCGGAGACGATTTGGAGAGTAGAGTTAGATATGTTGCTTTCATAGCGCCCCTGTTTTACCGCCGATCGCGCTAACCCCCGCTCTCGATCGGGAGCATGAATGGTCCCTGTTTGGTGGATGATGGGCTTCATCAAATCATGAAGCCTGATCCCATCACCGAAACTCGCCGTGAGCTGTTGCTGAACCTTGAAGCTCACCTGATTGAAAATATCCGTGGCCAGGACACGGCGCTTGTCCGCATGGCGTCCGTGTTGCGGCGCGGTGAGCTTGGCCTGTGTTCACCTCATCGTCCGAAGGGCAGCTTTTTGCTGCTCGGACCCACGGGAGTGGGAAAAACAGAATCCACCGTGGTCTTCACCCGTTACCTGATGGGCGATGACTGTCTGTTCCGCTTCGACATGTCGGAGTATCAGACGCAGGACAGCTTGAGCCTGCTGCTCGGAGCGGACAGTCAGGAACGCGGCAACCTTGGGCGGTGCGTGATCGGCGCGGAGAAAGGCACGCTGCTGTTCGATGAAATCGAGAAAGCCCATCCACGCATCATGGATGTGTTCCTGCAAATCCTCGACGCGGGCCGCGTGACGTTTGCGGACGGCTTCACGGCGGACTTGAGCAGCTTCTACATCGTCTTCACCTCGAACATCGCATCCAGCGAACTGCTGGACTGGCAGCACTCCAGTTTTGCGACGATGGAGCGCCATGTTCTGACCAGCGCACAGCAATGGCTGCGTCCTGAACTTTACGCCCGCATTACGGAAAAGCTCGTATTCGAGCGGCTGAGTTACGAAGTGCAAACGGACATCGCTCGTTTGATGCTGACACGACACCTGGCGATGCTGGAGGAGCGAGGCCACTGTCTGGTGGAGGAGCCGGATGTATTGCCGTTCCTCATCCGGCACGGCTTTCATCCGCGTCTTGGCGCTCGTCCCTTGCGTGACGCCATTGAGCGTCTTGTGGGGGATGCAGTGGCGGCCAGTTTGATGCACGCCGAAAGCGGAAGCGGTTTTCTGCTGGTGGAAGATGACCGCGTCCTGCGTGTGAGGGAGAAGAAGTATCCCTCCGTTGCAGTCCAGTCCCCATCAACTGCCTCCGGCCAGCCATGACAGCAAGCAAATCACTCCAAGCCGGGCTCCTTGTCGCGGCGAATTTCTCTCGCCAGATCCGGCGGAAACAGTTCGACAGGGTTAACTTCAAGAACAATGGCGAGCACCAGAAACTGCACGTCGGAAACCGGCTCCACGCCCTGTTCGATGTTGGATATATCCTCCCCGCTGCAATGCCAGCCGCGTTCTCCCACCTTGGCAGCAAGCTGCTCTCGCGACCATCCCCTGCCCATACGGAGTTCGCGAACCTTTGGGCCAATCAGGTTTTTCTCACTCATAGGCTACGAGTGGCGTACTCCGCCTTCCAAGGCGACGGTTCGTCTGAAAATGGGTGCATAAAGGCAAAATGTGCCCGCTTTCTCCCGCCCGGCCGGGAAAAAAGGCGATTTATCTTTCCATACAAATCTCAATTTCCAACCAACCGATGAGCGATTTCTCTGTGACCAATCCTGAATATGGTGAATTTCTTGCAAAACTTACCCACCGTGTCCAGTCGGCGCGAATGGCAGCCGGACGGGCCGTCAACCGTGAACTGGTAGCTCTCTATTGGGACATCGGACGTGACATTGTGGAGAAGCAGCGCACCCAAGGCTGGGGCAACGCGGTGGTGGAGAGGCTGGGGACGGACCTGCGGCGGGAGTTCCCCGGAGTGACCGGATTTTCCGCCGACAATCTTTGGCGGATGCGCCAGTTCTACTTAGAGGGGACGGGCACGGAATTTCTCGCCCTTTTCGATTCGTCTGCGGTGGGGTCGTTTCTGGAACAGCTTGTTCCAGAAAGTGAGGAGCGGCGGAAAAGCGGGATTCTGGAACAGGCTGTTCCAGAAAGGCAGGTGGCGGCCGTTCGGGAACTGATGGCGCTGGTTCCGTGGGGCCATCACGTCGAGCTGCTGAAGAAAGTGAAGACACCAGACGCGAGGCTGTTCTATCTGCGGGAAATTGCACGCTTCGGCTGGAGCCGCGCCGTGCTTCTGCACCAGATTAAGGCGAGCACATTCGAGCGCTCATTGCGGGAGAAGAAAACCCATAATTTTGAACTGGCCTTGCCGGACGACATGGCCGACCAGGCGGAGGAGATGCTGAAAAGCCGCTACAATCTGGAGTTTCTGGGGATGAAGCAGCGGATGAGGGAACGGGACTTGGAGCAACGGCTGATCGAGCGCGTGCAGCAGTTCATTCTGGAACTAGGTTACGGCTTTTGCTACATCGGGCGGCAGTATCGGCTGGCGCTTGGGGAAAAGGAATACTTTGTGGATCTCCTGTTTTACCACCGCTTTCTGAAAGCGCTGGTCGCGGTGGATTTGAAGGTCCGGGGTTTCGAGCCGGAGCACGCGGGCAAGATGGACTTCTATTTGAACGTGCTGAACGAGAAGGAACGCGCCTCGGACGACCGCCCTTCCATCGGCATCATCCTTTGCGCGGAGAAGAATGACGTGGAAGTCGAGTTCGCCCTGAAATCGAAGACGAATCCTATCGGAGTGGCGGAATACCGGCTGCAAGATAACCTCCCGGCGGAGTTCAAAGGGAAGCTGCCTACGGCGAAGCAGCTTGCGGACGTGGTGCGTGGGGCGCTGCCCGGAGACAAATGATGGCAGGGAGGATGCTGACGGAAACACGATGTCATAGCCGCTGCGTGACATACACGAAAACTCCCCGCAGCAGATAAAACAATGCGATGATGACAATCACCTTCAGGAGCTTCACGGCGACGATTTTCAGCCATCGCCGGTTCTTCTGACGGGTGGTGATACGGCCCGTGGCGTGGCAAACCGCACAATCGGTAAACCATTCTGATACAGGTTCACCGTCGCAGACCCGGCACGGGCCATCGGGTTCTTCATCGTCTCTCCAGCGGTTCATCCGCCCCGCACCGCCGCACGCCGAACATTGCCGTTCTTCCTGAAATGCAGACATGCGGCCACTGCCACCGCACCCCGGACAAGGTTCCATGACCGGGCGGGAAACGCGCCTGAAATGGAATCCCGTGCCCCGGCACGCGCTGCAAAAGGATTCGTTACGGATCGTTCCGCTTCCCTTGCACTCCGGACACTTGACACCGACGGATGCGGGAGGCGGCTTTGCCATTCTTTCCTCATGCGGCTTCATAAGCGTGGCTGAAACGAGGCGGATGCGTTCCCGATCAGGCGAGGCGGTTGCGAAACAACCATGCGGCGAGCGGCAGCGTGATGGCTCCCACAATCAGCAATGGAACGAAGTTCAAGGCCACATCGCTGAACCCGGCTCCTTCCAGATAGACGCGGCGCACCGTATCAATACCGAAGCGAAGCGGGTTGGCATAGGTGGCGATCTGCAAAATCGCGGGCATGTTGCGCACCGGCGTGAGCAGGCCGGAGAGCAGCATCAGGGGCATGATGAGCATGAAGGTGTAGAGCATGGCCTGCTGCATGTTCAACGCCACGGCTGAGATGGACAGACCGATGCCGACCGATGCCACGGTGAAGGTGAACAATCCGAGATAGAGCAGCCAGACGGAGCCGTTCATGGGGATTTGAAACCAGAACAGGATAATCAGAAAGATGATCGTGGACTGGAGCAGTCCGACCAAGATGGACGGCAGGGCTTTGCCGATGAGGATTTGCAGCGGGGTCAGCGGCGTCACCAGCAACTGGTCGAAGGTGCCTTGTTCCCGTTCGCGGGCCACCGAGAGCGCGGCCAGCATGAGCGTCTGCAACATGCTCAGCGAGGCGATCAGGCCGGGCATGAGGTTCCAGCGGGATTCGAGGTTGGGGTTGAACCAAGCGCGGCGCACGACGGCCACGGATGGGGCACCGCCGAGCGACTGGTTGTAGGCAGCGACGATGGACGAGACATAGGCCGACGCCAACCCGGCGGTGGAGGAGTTGCGTCCGTCGAGGATGACCTGCAAGGGAGCCTGCTGGCCGGAGGCCCGGAGGGTCTCGAAGTCGGAGGGAATGCCGATGACGAGGAGCGCATCGCCGCTGTCAATCGTCCCGGCGATCTGGTCGGACGAGGCGAGCGTCGCCACACGGTGAAAGACTCCGGTTCCGTCCAGCCGGGCCAGCAATTCCGTGGAGGCGGCTCCCTGGCTCTGATCGAGCAGGGCGTAGGGGACGTTGGTGAGGTCGTAGGTCGCGCCGTAGCCGTAGAGCAGCGCCTGCATGAGCGCGGGCGCGATGAGAAGCGAACGGCTCGACCTGTCTTTCAGGATGGTCAGCAGTTCCTTGCGGAACAGCGCCATGATTTTCGCGAGTGAGTCGAGGAAGTTTCTCATGGCCTTCATTCCAGTGTTTTGCGCAGCTTGCGGCAGGTGGCGGCAACGAGCACGAGCGCGTAGAGGGTGAGGATGGAGCCGCTTCGCAGGATGTCCGGCCAGAGGTCGCCCGCCATGAACAGGGTCTTGATGAGAGACATATAGTGTGTGGCGGGCAGCGCATGGCTGACGACCTGAATGACGACCGGCACGTTGCGCAGGTCGAAGATGAAGCCCGACAACATCATGGCGGGCATGAAGCTGGCGAGCAGCGCCGTCTGGCTGGCCACGAACTGGTTGCGCATCGCGCCGGAAATGAACAACCCGAGCGCGAGCGATACCATCAGGTAGAGGAGCGACGACCCGATGATGACGATGAGCGAACCGCGCATCGGCACCTGAAAGAGATACTTCGCCGCCAGCAGGCACATGACGAGGTCGATGGCGCCGATGACCACGTAGGGCGCGAGCTTCGCCAAGACCAACTCCAATGGCCGCACCGGGGTGACAAAGAGGGATTCGAGCGTGCCGCGTTCCCATTCGCGGGCGATCAGCATCGAGGTCAGGAACGCGCCGATCAGCGTCATCACCAGCACGATCAACCCCGGCACGAGATACCAGGTGCTTTCTCCTGCCTCGTTGAACCATGTGCGCTGCACGATGACGATGCCGGTGGCACCGGCGGCTTTGTTGCCCGTGCGGTCGGCTTGTTGCTGGGCCGGGGTGGAGAGTGCGCCGCTGACGTAGCCCTCGATGGTCGCGGCGGTGTTGGAGTCCACGCCGTTGAGCAGCAGTTGCACACGCCCGTTGCCAGCGGCCAGTTGGCGGGAGAAATCCCCCGGCACGCGCAGGATGGCGTCGGTTTTGCCCGCCCGTATCAGATGCTCGGCCTCGTCCATCGTCCTGACCCAGACTGGCGCGAGGTAAGGCGAGCCTTGAAGCCCGGCCACGGTCTGGCGGGCCGTGGGCGAACTGTCTTCCAGCACCACGGTGAGGCGGGCGTTCTTCACGTCGAAGGAAAGGCCGTAGCCGAACAACAGAATCAACGCAACGGGCAGCAGCAGGCCGACGACGAGATTGCTGCGGTCGCGCATCATCTGGCGGGTTTCCTTCCGCGTCAGGGCGACGAGCCGCGTGGTGAAGCCGGAGGCGTTCATGCGGCACCTCCTTTGCTTTCCCGCCGTGCGCGGCCTTGCTCGACGATGGCGATGAACGCGCTGTTCATGTCCATCGCGCTCGCTCCGCCCGCCTGCTCGCGGACCTGCTGCGGCGTGCCGAGCGCCAGCATCTTCCCGGCATCCTGAATGGCGATGCGGTCGCAATACTCGGCTTCCTCCATGAAGTGCGTGGTGACGATGATCGTCACGCCGCTTCGGGCCAAGGCGGTGATCGTCCGCCAGAAGGCCCGGCGGGCGAGTGGGTCGATGCCGCTCGTCGGTTCGTCGAGAAACAGGATGTCCGGCTCGTGCAGCAGGCCGGTGGCCATCGCGAGGCGTTGCTTGTAACCGGCGGGGAGAATCCCGCTCTGGGCCGACGGATCGAGGTCGAACTGCTCCAGCGAGGCCGCCACCCGCGCCTTGAGCGCCTTGCGCCGCAGGCCGTAGGCACCGCCGAAGAACTCCAGATTCTCGCGGACGCTCAGGTTTCCATAGAGCGCGAACTTTTGCGAGACGTAGCCGATGCGTCCCCGCGCCTCCGCGCGGGCGGTGCGCAGATTGCGGCCCGCCACTTCGAGATGGCCGCTGGTGGCGGGCAGCAGTCCGCACAACATGCGGAACGTAGTGGTCTTTCCCGCGCCGTTCGGGCCGAGCAAGCCGAAGATTTCGCCACGGGCCACCTCGAAGGAGGTGCTGGCCACCGCCGTGAAGTCCCCAAACTTCCGCACGAGGTCGCGCACGACGATCATCGGCGGGTCGTGCGCTCCCTTGGACTCGACCGGCGGAGTCTCATCGGCGGGCTTCGGCGCGGCCTTCACCTCCTTTTCCTCCTGCTGCCGCAGCATCATCATGAAGGCGTCTTCCAGTTCCTCCGGGCGCGGCGCGAAAGGCGCGTCATGGAGCAATTCGCGCAGCCGTGTTTCCTCCTCCCCGGCCCGGCGGATGAAGCGGACGCGGCCACCGCTCGGCACGGCGTCGATGATGAGTTCGGGCTTGTCGATCAGACGGGCCTGCAACTCCCGCGCGGGCATTCCCACGGGCGGCTTGGCGGTGAAGGTGACTCCATGCGCCCGTTGCCGCAGCTTTGCGGGAGCGCCGTCTGCCAGCATCCGGCCCTTGTTGAAGACGAAGACCTGCCCGCAACGCTCGGCTTCGTCCATGTAGGCCGTGCTGACGATGACACTCAGGTTTTCCTCATCGACGAGCTGCTGCACGATCTTCCACAAATCGCGACGTGACAGCGGATCGACGCCGACGCTCGGCTCGTCGAGAATCAGCAGGTCGGGCGAGCGGACCAGCGTGCAGGCGAGTCCGAGCTTCTGCTTCATGCCGCCGGAAAGTTTGCCCGCCGGGCGCTCGGTGAACCGCGCCATGTCGGTCATTTCCAACATGCGGGCGAACCGTTCGCGCCGCTCGGCCTGCGGCACCCCGTGCAGGTCGGCATAGAGGGTGAGGTTTTCCTGCACGCTCAGGTCTTCATAGAGGCCGAAACGCTGCGGCATGTAGCTGATGCGGTCCTGCACCGCCTGCGGATCGTCCGCGATGTCGATGCCGAGCACCCGCAACGAACCGGCATCCGGCTTGAGCAATCCGGCCATCAGGCGCATCAGCGTCGTCTTGCCCGCTCCGTCCGGGCCGACCAGCGCGGTCAGTTCTCCGGCTCGCACGGTCATCGACACCTCGTCGATGGCGGCGAACCTGTTTCCATCAGGCCCCGTGAAAGTCTTGCGCAGGCTCCGGGCGACGACTGTGGCGGCGGCATCGTTCACGGGGCGGGCTTGATCGGGAGATGGACGGTGACGGGTTGCCCGAGGCGGAGGGTGTCGGCGTCGTCCTCGACGATCACGCGGACCTCATAGACAAGACTGGTGCGCAGTTCCTCCGTCTGCACCGCCTTCGGCGTGAACTCCGCGACCGACGAAATATAACCCACCGTGCCCCTGACCGGCTGGTGCGGATGGCTGTCCGTGAAAACCTGGGCTTCCATGCCGGGCCTGATCTTGCCGAGGTCCGGCTCGCCGACATAGACACGCATCCACTTCGGGCGGGTGAGGGCCAGCGCGAAAACGGCCTGCTGCGGCGTGGCCATGTCGCCCGGCTCGCGCAGACGCGAGCGCACCACCGCATCGGTGGGAGCGCGGAGCGTTCCCAATTCGATCTGATGCCGGAGCAGGGCCAGTTGCGCTTGCGAGGCCACGAGTTGCGCCTCCGCCGCGGCGACCTCCTCGGCGCGGGGGCCTAGCTCGGCAAGGCGCAGCGTCGCACGCAGTTCTTCGACCTTGGCTCCCGCCACCTCCGCGCTGTTTCTCGCCTCATCGACATCCTGCACGCTCACCGCCCGGCTTTCCTGAAGCCGGGTTTTCCGCGAGAGTTCCTGTTCCGCCCGCCGGGCGTCCGACTCCGCCGATGCGAGCTTGGCGCGGGCTTCGGCGATTTCCTCCGGACGCGAACCGTTGCGAAGCCGCAGGAGCGTCTGCCGCTGTGCTTCCACTTCGGCCTCCGCCTGCCCGGCCTGAAGCTCCAGCGTCCGCGTATCCAGAACGCCGATCACATCACCGGCCTTGATCCGGTCTCCCTCCTCCGCGCGAAGCTCGGCTATCCGCCCGCTGCCATCGAAGGCCAGCGAAATCTGCCGGATGTCCACATTGCCATACAGGAGCAGTTCGTCCTTGGCATCGCGGGCGTCGCGCCCGCTCCACCAGAACCACCCGGCACCGATGGAGACAAGAAGCAGCAGGACAGCGATGAGAGCTTTTTTCATTCTGATGGAACTTGGAAAGGAGCGGAGGGGTTGATGCCCTCCCGGAGTCCAAAATTAAATTTACTTTAGACTAAACCGATCTTAGGGTCAACCCGAAAGTGCCGCGGAAACTACCCTGTATTCACTCGCATGAACAAAACGCCTCGCGCTCTCCGGACAGACGGAGAAGCCACCTACAACTGCATTTTAGAAACGGCGGGCAAACTCTTTGCCACGTCAGGTTTCGCCGAGACAAGCAGCAAAGCCATCGCCGCCAAAGCCGAGGTGGACCTCGCCTCGATCAACTACCACTTTGGCAGCCGGAGCGGCCTATATCAAGCGGTGCTGGCGGAAGCCCATCGCCGCCTCATTAGCATGGAGGTCTTGCAGGAACTCACCGCCGCCAATCTGCCCGCCCGCGACAAGCTGAAAAAAGTGATCGAAGGCATGGTGGAAGCCGCTGCCGGGCAGAAAGGCTGGCACACCAGAGTTCTCGGGCGGGAACTGCTGTCACCTTCCTCCCACCTTCAGGTTCTCCAGCAAAACGAAGTCTTCCCCAAGTTTCGGCTGATCTTGGGCATCATCAGCGAAATCACCTCGATTCCGCCGGACGATCCCGCGCTGTTCCGTTGTGCGATCAGCGTCGCGGCACCCTGCGCAATGATGCTGGTCGTTGGACGCAACGTGCCTGCTGTCGCCGAAGCGGTTTCCAGCACACCGCGCGAGGCGCTGGCGGCGCATCTCTATCATTTCGCCATCGGCGGTCTGAAAGCAATCGGACAAGAGCATAAGAAGCATAGACAATGACTCAAGCGGTCAGCGAAACGGTCCCCCCGAGCGGCATCACCGTTGGCATCTGCCCAATGCCATGCTGCGTCATGAGCACAATGGCCTGATTCAACCCAATACGATCATGAGAAATCTGAATCTCATCGGCCCACAAGTCAGAAGATTGCGAATGCTGAGGGGATGGACTCAGCATGATGCGGCGGTCAAACTGCAAATGGCCGGTTGGAACATATCGCGCGGGGCACTGGCAAAAATCGAATCGAGGAGGATAAAGGTAGGCGATACCCATTTGTTTTTCCTGGCCAAAGCCTTCGAGGTTCCAGTTCAAGAGCTGTTCCCGTTGGTTGATCCACAAGATCCAAACCTCCACGAAACACTCTGCAAGCTGATGCTCAAAAGCTATTGAAGTTTCAGAAGATACCTTTCGAGAACCACGGCGACACGCTCCCGTCCGGCTCAATCGGCGGCAGCAGGGTCTTCTTGAAACCGCGCTCGCAATGCACGAGCACGGCGGTGTGCTTGGGAAGGCTGCGGAGGATGTGCGGCTTGATCTTGTGTTCCTCCAGTTCTGAATAATTGCTGCTTTGCCGCCCCCCTGAATATCCCCACGACTTCTTGATGACCTTCTTCTTGCCAAGGAAATCCGCGCTTTCGTTGGCTCCTTCCTCGTCCGCCGCACGGAAGATCATGCGGTTGCGCAAGTTCAGCGTGAGCACGCGGGCCTTTTCCCGGCCCAGCGGCGGAATGAATGAACTGGAGGATTGCGCGGCAGCCACGACCGTGGCGCGGGCCTCGCGGATTACATCGACAGAATTATAGTCCGACATGCCGTCTTCCGCTGCCGTCATGAAGCGCTGCGCTTCGTCCGCCCATAGGACAAGCAGGTTGTCTTCCTGCCGTTCGTGCTTCGGCTTGTCGAAGCGGCGCAGGACGTGCGTGTAGAACAGCATCTTGAGGAAGGTGTTCACGTAACGGCGTTCGGTCTGATATTTCTGCGGCATGGCAATGCAGATGATCTTGCCCCGGTCGATGTCCGAGAAATCAAAGCTGTTCTCGGTCGGGCAAAATACCTGGGCAATGTCCGGCGTGAGGAAGTATTGCAGGTAGTTGGCAATGGTCTCTTTGACGCCACCGATCTGTTCGGGCGGCTGACTGAGGAAGCGGCTTGTGAAGTGCTCGCCCAACAAGCGACGGCGTTCGGTCGGCTCCGCCGTGGCGAGGTCGTCCAGCGCCTCCTCCATGTCCGATTGGTTGAGCAAGAAATGATAGACGTTCTCCAGCGTCACGTCCGCGCCGATCTCATAAAGGAGTTCCAGCCCGGCGGCGATATGCGTGTGCGCCTGACTTTTGAAAAACCCTTTGTCGCCCTGTTGTCCCAAGCTGCTGGCGGTGTCCACGACGAACTTGGCATACGTGCCGAAGGGAATGCTCCGGTCGGTGGTCAGGTTGAACGTATGTGTGGGCGTCCAGTCGGCATGGGCGCTGTCCGGCCTGACTTGCAGCAGGATCAGGTCATTCTCACGGTTGAAATGCCGGGCCATTGCCGAGAGCGTTTCCCAATACAAACCTTTGTCATCAATGCACAGGCCGCCCCATCCGGGGCAGTTCTTGAAGACTTGATAGAGCAGGGGCGTGATGCCCGAACGTGTCTTGCCGGAGCCGGTATCGCCAGTGATGAGCCAGCCACGGCAAAAGTCTTCCATGCGCCATGTCATGCCGTTGATCTTCGCCACGACGGGCGAGCGCCATACGGACGGACTGCCGGGCAGGACGATGAGGCACAGCGCGAAGGCCGCGCCGACGCTGAGGGCGATGGCCGGCCACGGCTCGGGCAGGCTGGTGAATCCATACCAGCCTGCGGCGGCGGCCAAGGCCGCGAGAAACGGGCGGAGGATTACCATACGAAGCGGCCAAGCAGCAGCCCGGAGGTGAAGGTGGCGAGAGCGGTCATAAGAAGGGACAGAACACTGACGCGGCGTAGCTGGCGTTGCGTCTGCGCCGTCTGGCGCAGCTCGTGCATCAGTTCGGCGGCGTGCTTGGAGAAGGTCTTGCTGCGGGCGTCCAGCAATTCCAGCGTCGAGCGGAACTCCTCGAAACGAAGCGGAGGACTGTCCGGTGTGCGGGCACGGAGTGCGGTCACATACAAATCGAACAACTCCACGCAGGCGATAGCCGGGTCATCGTCGCCAATGCCGTGCTTCTGCTGCCAGCGGGCGATGGCAGCCCGCAGGTCCATATCCGTTGCCTCGTCACTCATGGGGCGTGGAGGTTTGGGCATCGGACAACAAAGCCCCGGTGTGCGTGTCCACTTGGGCGTAGAATGCCTTCTGCCAGTTCTTCAACCGCTGGCGGTCCACCACGTTGAATGACGAGTGGGCTTGTGCCTGAGTGGCGGTCAGGTTGTGCTGATTGATCGCCGCGACCAGCCAGTCATACATGCGGGGAATGACCAGCTCCCCGGCGTTCAATTCGTCCACCAGTCGCCCGCGTGTCCGGCTCTTTTCATAAAGGGCGAAGTGTTCGCTGTGGGCCTGATTCTTGACGATGACATAGCGGCAACGCTCGGCCAGCGCGTCGGCAATGAGTTTGATTTGCGTCACGCTGTCCGCCTCGTGGTTAACCGGCATGACGATGGTCAGGCGGGCATCCAGACTGTCCAGCAACTCAAAGGCGGACACTTCCGCGAAGTAGTCCAGCACGAGATCGGTGGACGCCGCTCTGCCGTCCACCACGACCAGCGGGGCATCCTCCAGTGCGGCAAACAGACTGTCCAGCCCGCGCGGGTCGTTCAAATCGGCAAATGCTGCCTCGGGGTGGTATCGCTTCAGGGTCGAGTTCTCGTTGTCCGTGTCCACGGCGCGATGGTCGTGCTTCCGGTCTTTGAGATACTGAACGAAGTTTACGGCGAAGAACGATTTTCCGACGCCTCCCTTGCCGTTGAGGATGAGAACAAGTCGTTTCTTCATGGCCATGCGGTGGTGAAGTCTCCGGTGCGGTGTCAGATGTTTGACGGATCAGCGATGCGCGGGCCTTTGCCGCGTGGCGGTGGCGGAGTGTCCGCCTCCTTGGACGGCGGGGCCGGGGGCGGACTGTCCGGCTCGGTGGGAGCGGGATGAGCGGGCGGCGTGCTTTCGTCCGGCTGACCGGACGCGGCCCGGTTGGCGGGGCGGCGCTTGTCCTTTTGCGGTGGCGGTTCTTCGACGTGCTCGCGGCAGAAGCGGGACAGCGTGTCGAGCGACACTTCGATGTCCACGTTGCGCAGAATCTGCGCGATGGTCCGGTAGGATGCGCCCTTGCGCCGCAGCGTCGCCAGACTTTCACGGATGGGCATGAGCACCGTATGGCTTTGCGGCGGCGGTGCGGTGTAGGAGTCGGCGGCTGCCGCGATGAGTTTCTGGCGTTCGCCCGTTGTCGGTTCGTTGTTCATGGCTTATCTGATCGGTGGTTGGTGCTTCAATTTGTTCGTGGCGCCAGCCAGGGGACAGGCTTCCCCTGTTGAAACGCGATGCCTCGCATGATGGCATCGCGTCCACTGATTCAGATTCCCGATTGGGAGCAGCCCTTCACGAATGTGGGAATTTGCTGCGGGGATTCCTGCTCTGCGGAATAGCGCCGGAATGATTTCCGCGATGAAACTTTGCTGCGTCCCGGTGTGACGGCGGCGGCGGATGGCGTGCTTTCCAGTGGTGCGGCTCCCGTCAGTATTGGCGATTGAGCATTGCTCCCGATCCGGGCCACGAAAGGCGAATCCGTGCCGCATACTCGCGGCATGATGACTCTCAAATATCACAATGATCCTGCTGGCGCGTTGGCCTATGTCGGGAAGCGGTTGTCCGGCAGGAACGACGGCAACGGTTTGACGGGAGAACCGGTCTGGTTTGGCGACGGTGCCGAGCGGCTGGGCCTGCATGGAGCCGTGAAGATGGAAGCGATTGAAGCGCTGTGCGGAAACCGGCATCCGTCGGAGGGATGGACGTTGGTGCCGCCGGAGTGGAAGGCGGATGCCATGCCGCTGTTGACGGAACTCGTCGTTTCGTCCGTCCGCCTGCCCGCCGTGGATCTGGATGAAGATCGCTGGTTCACTGAACGGCATCGGGAAGCCGCGGGGGTGATTGCTGACCTGCTGGAAGCATACGCGGGCGCGGACCTTGGTTCCGTGGGGTTCTTCAGAGTGACTGGCAACGTGGTCGGGATGCGCTTTGACCGTTGTTGCATCCGCATGGGGGCGGGGCGTCTCTCCACGCATTTCGTTCTGTTCAATCTTACCTTTGACAAGGCGGAGGATGGATGGAGCGGGCTGGACACTTCGGAAATGGAGCTGGCTCTTTCCGATATGGCCGACGAATACGCCTACGTGATGCGCCACCATCGCGGCCTGCTGTCGCTGCTGGAAGCACTCGCCTCTGGTGGTGCCGTATGTCTCGGATCACCGGCGAACCCGTCTCCTTTCGGTCTCAACTGATGGAGGGCCATGCTCACCTTCACGCCGCAAAGCAACCTGCGCAACGCGCGGGAGTATTTCGAGAATCATCTGGTGGTGGGTGACTACTACAGCCAAGGGCAGGTGGTGCCCGGCGAGTGGATGGGCGTGGGCGCGGAGCGGCTGGGCTTGGCCGGCATCGTTGGCAAAGACGAGTTTGTCGCGCTCTGCGAAAACCTCCACCCCGTCACGGGCGAGCAACTGACTCCGTTGCACAAAACCACGCGGAAGGAACTCGGTGCCGACGGCAAGGTGAAGGAAGCGGCGAACCGCCGCCTGTTTTACGATGTCACCATCTCGCCGCCGAAGTCCGTTTCCATTGCCGCGCTGGTGAAGGGTGACGAACGCATCATTGAATCCCATGACCGCGCGGTGCGCGTGGCCATGCGTGAACTGGAATGCTTCGCCGCCACCCGCGTGCGCCGGGGCGGTCGCAATGAGGACCGGGACACCGGAGAACTCGTCACCGCCATTTTTCGGCATGATACCTCGCGGGCGGTCGATCCGCAGTTGCATAGCCACTGCATCGTCTTCAACGCCACTTACGATGAAGTGGAGGGGCGCTGGAAGGCATTGCAGGCGGAGGAAATGCACAAAGCCCGCAAATACGCGGAGAACGTCTATTACCACGAGCTGGCCCGCGATTTGAGGCGCTTCGGCTATGGCATCGTCAACAAGGCACGGGGCGATTTTGAACTGGAGAGCGTGGCGCGTTCCCTGATCTGGACCTTTTCCAAACGGGACCGGCAGATTGACGAACAAACCCGAGAACTGCTGGCCCAAGCGCCGGAACTGGCGGGGGGCAATGTCGCGGAAGTGCGAGCACATCTGGCCCACAAGCTGCGGCCCCAAAAAACTGAACCGCTGAGTCCCGCCGAACTGCAAGCCTCATGGCTGGAACAAATGAGCGAGGAGGAAAAGCAGGGCTTGGCAGCGTTGGCCACGGTGCGGGAGGGCGACGGGCCGGAAGCGGTCAAGCAGGCTCCGGCCATCACGGAGAGCGACGCTTTGCGCTGGGCTGAGGAGCATGTCTTTGACCGTCACACGACGGTTGTGGAGCGGCAGCTATGGGCCTATGCGCTGGAACGGGGCCGGGGTGAGTCCTTCACCTTGGAAGACCTGCACGCCGCCACTGCCCGCGCGCCTTACATTCATGATCCGCTCAACCCGGAACAATTCAGCATCCAGCCTGTGCTGGATCGGGAAACCGCCATCATCCGGTTGGCACAGGAAAGCGCCAATGCCTGCGCTTCCTCCCTCGTGCCGGACTGGCCGGGCGATGCGCGGCTGGACGCCGCCCAAGCGGAGGCCGCCCGCCGCATCCTGAGCGTTCGGGATTCCATCGTGCTGTTTCGCGGACGGGCGGGCACGGGGAAAAGTTTCACCCTGAAGACCGTGTATGACGCTTTGCAGGCGGAAGGCCATGCCGTGCAGGTGCTCGCCCCGCAGCGCCAGCAGGTGGAGGGATTGACGCAGGACGGCATGGCCGGGGCGGAAACCATCAGAGCGTTTCTCACGCGCCGCCGCATGGAGCCGGGCGCGGTCGTTATCGTGGATGAGGCCGGGCAGATTGGAGCCAAGGACATGCTCGCGCTGCTCACCTTCGTGAAAGAGCGTGGAGGGCGCGTCATTCTTTCCGGCGATACGGGGCAGCATGGCCCCGTGCAAGCATCGGACGCTTTGCGGGCGATGGAGAAATACGGGCATCTTCACATTGCAGAACTGAATGAAATCCGCCGCCAAGACCCCGCGCGAGGCCGCAACAAGGCGGAGCGTCAATGGATCGCCACCTACAAGCAGGCGGTGCAGGATGCTTCGGAGGGCAGGCTTGCCCGCTCCTTTGACCTTCTCGACGAAGCCGGGGCTGTCGTCGGATGCACCCTCGCGGACAAGCAGCAGAAGCTGGCGGAGCACTATCTGGAACTGGTGCGGAAAGGCCGCAGCGCCTTGGTCGTGTCTCCAACCTGGGGAGAGATTCACCGCGTGAATGACGCTGTGCGGCAGAGGATGCAGGCTGCCGGATTGATCGGCAAAAAAGAATGGGCCGTCTCGGCCTTGCAGGCGGATGACCTGACCGACGCGCAAAAGGGCGATGCCCGTTATTACCACGACGGGCGCGTCATCGTCTTCAATCAAACCTGCCGGGGCATTCCCAAGGGTGCTATTGGCAGCCTCGTGGCTGTCACCGCTGAATCCATCGTGGTGGAAGCAACCGGGCGTGTCCGAGCGGTTCCGCTCTCGCAAGCCGGTCATCTCACCGTCTGCAAAAAGCAGGGAATGAAGCTGTCGAAAGGAGACCGCCTGCAACTGAAAGCAAATGCGCAAACCGCGCAAGGCAAGCGCTTCATCAACGGGGAACTCGTCACAGTGAAGCGGGTGGAGAAGAACGGCAAAATTCACCTCGATGACGGCCGCGTGCTGCCACCCGAGTATCGAGAGTTTGTGCGCGGCTACGCCGTGACTTCCTACGCTTCACAGGGCAAGACAGTGGACCATGTGCTGTTTTCAGACTCCAGCATCAAGGCGGCGACCAATGCGGAACAATGGTATGTGACCATTTCACGCGGTCGGCTGGGCGTGCGGATCTTCACCACCGACAAGGCGAGACTGCGCGAGAACGTCACCCGTTCGGGGCAGGAAAGGCTGGCGGTGGAGGTCGCCGCCAAGCAGGTGCCGCAGGTGCGCATGGGCAATCGCGTCCTGCCTTGCAATCACCCCGATGTCATCAAGTGGAACCAGAAAGGCCATGAGACGGCCAAAAAGTGGCGGCTCCGCCATCGTGAACTCCAAAACCAGAACCAAAATCATGATCCGGTCAGAACAATCCAGACAGTCGAATAAAGAGGGCGAATCCGAAACCTGCTGGACCCGCGAAGAAAGCCCCTGCGTCCGGCTGGAACTTGTCGACGGCTCCTGGCCCATTCTTCCCTATGCGCAAATGCAATCCGCGTGGTTCCGTCCTGAGTCTCCCACCGAAACGCTGGAACTGCGGTTTCCTCCCTATCAGGTGCGAATTGCCGGGGGGAATCTGCGCAAGCTCGCCGTCGCCTTCCAGAAGCAGGCCGTGGAGTCCGTGCGGATCTCCACGAAAAGCGAACGTATGAGCCAAGGCGACGGGCCAACGTGGATCGCTTCGATTGAGGTGGAGGAAGACAAGCAAGATGCGGGCGCGGATGAGTCCGCGCCTTAGTGAATCTCAGCTTGGGTATTTTAGACCATTGACTGAAGACAAGGGTCTTGAATTCCTCCGTGCATTTGTGTATTTACTACCCCGCGTTGTTGAGCTTTCTCAACGCCTAAAACACTGTCGCGCTATCCCGTCTCCTTCCCGATGAACATCACCATCAAAAACTGCAATAGCATTGACTCCGCAGATATTTCAATCGAGCAAGGAAAACTCAATGTCCGCTATGGCGTTAATGGGACAGGGAAAAGCACGATCGCGAAATGCCTGACCCTCGCCGCGAAGAGTGAAGACATCGGTGTGCTCTGCCCATTCAAGCATAAAGCCTCGACCGAGGTGGCAACAAAGCCTTCCATCCAGGGCGCAGAGTCCTTTTCGTCAGTTCTCGTCTTCAACGAGGATTATGTTAGGCAATTCGTCTTCCAAGCGGACGAGGTAATTGCCAACAGTTTCAATATTTTCGTTAGAACTCCCGAGTATGAGGCTCATCTGGCGGCCATCGAGACGCACATCAAGGGGATCAAAGATAGCTTCAAGGACTCAGTGGATCTCAGCAAACTCATCACCGATCTTCAAACACTTAGCGGAGCTTTCGGTAAAAGCAAAGACGGATGGGCTGCATCGGGAGCTTGGGCGAGAGGCCCCGGAATGGGTAATCGTGTCGTCCATATTCCAGAAGGCTTGGAGGACTACAAGCTCTTCATTCAGTCTGATGACAATGTGAAGTGGCTCAAATGGCAGATGGAGGGAACCACGTATTCCTCGAAGTCAGATAACTGTCCATTCTGCACATCTTCAATCGAATCCAAAAAGGCGACGATTCAGAAGGTGCGCGAGAATTATGATGCCAAAGCCGTCGAGCATATCAACAACGTCAGCCATGTGGTGGGAGAGCTGGGAAGCTATTTCACGGACGATACACGCCAGAAAATCTCCACCCTCACCAAAAGTGCGGGCCAAATCTCCCAAGAGGAGAAAGCGTATCTGGTCGATCTCAGGAGGCAAATTGATCTTTTGCTAGAAAAGTGTCAGAAGCTGAGATTTCTGAGCTTCTCGTCGTTGAAAGACGCTGGAAAACTTTCAACGCTCCTTGAGGACTTGCGGATCAAACTCGAATTTTTCACCTCACTAAATTCTGACTCCACTCGGGCGGTGATTGATCCGATCAATGCGAAGATCGACGAGGTCCTCGTGGACATTGGGACATTGCAAGGGGAAGTGGGAAAACAGAAGAGCGCCATCGCCAAAACCATCAAGATCAACAAAGAACACATCGATCTGTTCCTTCGTTCGGCAGGCTACAAATACACCGTAGATATTGAACCGGCTGGCGAAGAGTATCGGCTCAAACTTTTCCACATCGACGCACCGGATGCTCAAGCCGACGGATCGGCACATTTGAGTTTCGGGGAACGCAACGCCCTTTCACTTGTGCTGTTTATGTTTGATTGCTTGGCACAGAACCCCAACCTGGTCATTCTAGACGATCCGATTTCGTCTTTCGACCGCAGTAAGAAGTTCGCGGTTGTGGAGATGCTCTTTAGAGGAGCGAGATCCCTCCGAGGCAAAACGGTTTTGATGTTGACGCACGATCTGGAGCCTGTGATCGACATGGGGCACACACTTGCAGGAAAATTCATGCAGACTGTGACCATTGCCTTCTTGGAGAACCAGAAGGGACAGATCACTGAAACCGAAATCAAGAAGGATGACATCATGACATATGGTGAAGTCTGTAAGACGAATATTGCGGGGGCAGCCGACGATGTGCACAAGGTCATTTACCTGCGTCGATTCTTGGAAATCACCGAACCTGCTGGGATGCCCTACCAACTGCTTTCGAGCCTAATCCACAAAAGAGTCAGCCCCGATAAAAGAATTGGTGGTGTGACGACAGCGCTAACATCAGGCGAGATTGCAGCGGCCACCGCCGAGGTATCAGTGCATATTCCCGGTTTCAACTACAGCGCTCTTCAAGCGCGATTCGCAGACGATGCGCAAATGATTGCCGCCTACAAGGCGGCAAACAAGAACTACGAAAAATTGCAGATTTTCCGCGTGCTTAAGGATGGGGATCTTCCAGATGACGAGGTTCTGGCTAAATTCATCAATGAGGTATTTCACATCGAGAATGACTTTATAATGCAGGTGAACCCACTGAAATACGAACTTATACCTCACTACGTGATCGAGGAATGCGACAGAGTCCTCGGTGTCTGAAAGTGAATCGAGGTTTCTCGCTGGTAGTCGTGACAGTTGTCGCCTCTACCAGCTCCTTCAACCGCAACTGGCTTTAAGACGCTGCTCGGCAGCAACGGCCAGTTGCCGCAGCGTCTCCGCGCTGGCGGGTGTCGGCGGATAGATCACGGGCAAGCCCTCCGGCGTGGCGGTTTCTTCCCGGTCGAAGCGGGCGAACTCGCCGGAGACGCGCAGGATTTCGCCAAGCAACGGCTCAACCTCCGGGCCATATTTGAGACGGGCGTGAATCGCCGTGCCCACGGCTTGGGCGAGGTTGGCATCCAATCCTGAACAGGCATCGCCAAGGTTCACAAGATGGCTGCACGAATAGAGACTCCATAGGATGTGGCGGACGCGAGTTCCTTGGCCGGTGCTCCAGTGGTGCGTAAGGGTTTCAGTGAGAAGCGGCGTTACTTCGGCCAGTTTCCGTGCGGCTTGTTCCTGCCGCACGTTTCTGAAGGCACGGCCTGATTGCCCGTGAGTGGATTCGGCTTCAATGGTTCCAATGTCTGACAGATTCATGGCGTATGCGATGGCGGGGCATGGAAACCCCGGACGCATTGGCGGCCACGAGATACAGGTTTCCGTGCGTTTAGCAGGCGGGCACGCCAGTCGGTGCGCGGAAATCCTCGGTTGGAATCCAGAGCGGGATTCAGGGATGGCGCTTCAACATCGGGAAGCGCGGGTTGTTGGCGGCAGCATACGACGCAGGCCGCCTCATGGCAAGATGGCCGTTCCACTTTGCTCCCAATCGAGTGCAATCCGCTTCCTGTCGGAAACCAAACTCCCATGAGTGCTTGCCCATGTCCGCTTTCGCGCCGGTTAGGCGCACCCCGGAATCGGGCGCGCGCGGCCTATAAAAAACGGGTTTATCTATCCTTGGATGCCAAGATAACGATTGCGAACTTTTGGTTTTGAGAGTATGCTTTCTCACAGAAACACATCCGGTTATGAAAAAACGATCCGCCTCCAATTCAGCCCTCTCCACGGCATCCGCCGCGCCCCTCGTGCGCTGCGCGATCTACACCCGCGTTTCCACCGATGACCAGGCACGCGGGGAATACAACTCACTGGAAAGCCAGCGCGACATCTGCGAGCACGCCATTGCGGTTCACCTCCATGAAGGGTGGAAAACCACCCTGTATCTGGATGATCCCGGATACTCGGGAAAGAACCTTGAGCGGCCTGGAATGCAGGTGCTCATTCAGGAAGTGAAGGCCGGGCAGGTGGATGTGGTGGTGGCCTACAAGCTGGACCGCATCACCCGCTATCTGCCGGACTTCTATGAGTTCTGGAAAATCCTGAATGAGCACAAGGTCAACTTCGTTTCCGCCACGCAGGCTTTCGACACCAGCACCCCCATGGGAATGCTCATGCTCAACATGCTGCTTTCCTTCGGCCAGTTCGAGCGGGAGATGATCGCGGAGCGCGTCTCCCATAAGATCGCGGAACGCGCCAAGAAAGGCTTGTGGAATGGCGGCTGGGCACCCTTGGGCTATGCCCATGATCCCGTCACCAAGCAGATTCATCCCGATCCTACGGAAGCTCCCATTGCCCGTCGGGTTTTCGAGTTGAGCAAGGAGCTACGCAGTGCCTCAAAGGTGGCCGGCACGTTGAACGCGGAAGGGCTGCGCACCCCTGAACGGACAGTGAAGAGTCGCCGGGGCAATGAAATGATCGTGGGCGGCAAGCGGTTCATCCCGAACAAAATCAAGGTAATCGTCACAAATCCACTGTATAAAGGGATTGTTCACCACAACGGGGAGGACTATTCGGGCGAGCATGAGGCGCTTGTGAGTGAAAAGCTCTGGCAGGACGCCAATGACGCGCTGAGCGGCAAAGGGAAGAACCGCCAGCAGGCGGTGCTGGAGCGCAATACTCATCAGTCTCTGCTCAAGGGCATCATCCGTTGCGGCGAATGCGGCCACCGCCTCACGCCCAAGCCGGGCGGCAAGAAGGACCGAGACGGCAATCCTTACCTCTATTACACCTGCAACAACGTGAGCAAGGACGGCAAGGCCGCTACGTGCTCCCTGCGCAATGTTCCCGCTCGGGCCATTGATGACTTCGTGATCCAGATTTTGGGAGAGATAGGCCGTCGGCCTGAGATCATCAAGGCGGCGGTCGCCTCGTCCAATGAGGAAAAGAGCAAGTCCATCCGTCCCTTGAAATCGAAGCTCACACAGCTTCAACGCCAGCACACCGACATGGGCGAGGAACTCCAGCGCTACCTCGTGATGGTTCGCAAAACCGATTCCGCGCACTTCGGACGGGAAACCCTCGCGGCGGCGGAAGACTTGGCGAAGCAAAAGCACGAGCTGGAACGGGAAATCGAGAAGGTGAAGATCGACATCGCGTATCGTGAGAGAGCGGTGACGGACGAGCACCTTGTGGCGAAGAGCCTTCTGGACTTCGAGAAGACCATTGCCGGAGTTTCTTTCGACGAGCAATGCGACCTTCTGCGGCTGCTGCTGCGTCAGGTTCGAGTTAACCGGCTTGACCCGAACAAGGAACCGATTCCGGGGAATCCGCATACTTGGAGCACCAAAATACGAACTCAGTGGTTCGCGGTGAACTTGGACCTTTACGCAAGTGACTTGGTTTCAAGGAATTGCGAAAATCCTACTGCGAGTTCGCATTTGGATCAAAGTGGCGGAGAGGGTGGGATTCGAACCCACGGTGAGAATTACCCCACGCCAGTTTTCAAGACTGGAGCCATAAACCACTCGACCACCTCTCCATGATGCGTTCGGGGAACTGAACGGGCATTTTAAGGCATCTCGGTGGGGTTGAAAAGGGGGAACTTTGGTTTTGATGCGGTTCGTCGGGAGGCTGGGTGGGGTGCAGGTGAAGGTGGCTGGAGGTGGGGCTTGTGCAGGCGCTCTTTTTCCCTAGGATGGAAGCATGAACATGGGTGATACACGATGGAAGGTGCTGATGGCGATGCTGCTGCTGGGTGCGGGGGCGGTGATGGCGCAGTTGCCTGCGCGGGATACGGAGATGGATGAGGTGCTGCGCCGGGCGGAGGAGGTGATGGCGGCCTCGAACCGGGACTTTGTGAATGCGGCGAAGGATGTGGGGGCGGTCTTTGAGGCGGCGCGGGCGCTGCATGAGAAGGGCGATGAGACGCGGGCGGCGGAGTATTTTGCCAAGGGGCTGCAAATGAGCCCGTGGAGCCTGGAGGAACAACTGGTGTATGCGGAGGTGCTGCGGAAGCTGAAACGGGAGGAGGAGGCGGTGGAGATCGGCGAGATGGTGGTGAAGCGGGCGGAGAGGGATGCACTGGCGAATGAGGCGCTGAAGCTGCTGGGCCGTGGGCCGGTGGAGGGGCCGCCAGTTTTCCAAGGGCCGGTGGCGGGGCCGTGGCTGTGCTTTGTGAAGGTGGGCCCGGTGGATGATGTGGTGATGAAGGAGGCGATGGAGAGGATCAGCCTGACACTGGGGCTGCCGGCCTATTTGGCGGAGGATACCCTGGGACTGCCGGCAGCGGACCGCAGTGCGCTGGACCGGTGGGTGACGAAGCAGGTGATCCCGGCGATCAAGTGGAGCCACCCGGTGGCGCGGCAATTGCTGAAGGATCTGGGAGGTGAGGTGCCGACGGACATCGAGCCGAAGAAGCTCTTGCGTGGACTGGTGGCGCAGATGCGTGCCGAGGGCCAGGAGGCGCAAGCTGAAAACATGGAGAAAGAGATGCGCCACTTTCAGAAATGGGACAAGCAATGGCGGGCCTCGGGCCTGCTGGATATGCTGCGCGCCCATCTGCTGCGCACGCCGATGCCCGGTGCGGTGACGGTGGTGGGGGTGACGGCGGCGGACCTGTGTGAGGATGAGGTGAACTATTTGTTCGGCTCGGCCCTCACGGGGGGGAGGCTGGCGGTGACCTCCTATGCGCGATACACAAGTGAGTTTAACCAGATGCCGCCGGAGCGGAAGAAGCTGCTGGGGCGGCTGCACAAGCAATTGCTGAGCGGGATCGGCTATGCGCTGGGGGTGCCCCGGCCGACGGACCCGACGAGCGCGCGCGCCTACCCGGCGAGTCTCGCAGAGCATGATGCGAAATCTGAATACATGTCGGCCGCGTGCCGGGCGGGGTTTGAGAAGGCGCTGGGACGGAAGCTGCCGATGGAGGCGATGCCGCCGGAGATGCGCGGGCCGCTGCGACCGAAGTGAGGCGGGGGACGGAGCGGTCTCTAACGATGCTTTTTGTTAGGCGGGTGAGATTCTGAGGGTGTGTTGAGCCAGCGTTTTCGCCCTGGGCTGAATTCATGGGCCATTCAGGCCCGGCGGCACTTGTGGAGTGGGGCGTGAGAGTATGATGCTGCGGGGCCGCTTTCCGCACAGGGACTGTGCGGGCTACCTTGGAGGCCATCCCGCGTGGACAAAATTTCCGCTGCCGAACAATCCCCTTTCTAAACTGCCCCTGAAGGGCTAAATCTCACCCCTCAGCCTGTGCTGAGACACGTCTTATGATGATCGGTCTCCTCTTAAAAATCGCGTTGGTCTGGGTGCTTGGTTCCGCCGCCTACCACATTGGCCGGGGCAGCCCCACGATGACTCCCCAGCGCTGGTGGACCTGGGCACTCTTCGGCCTGGGTCTGCAATGGCTCGTCCTCGTCCTCTCCCTCCGCGTGGACTCCCCCGACATCCCGATTGATCCCCTCTCCACCTTCATCAACTCCGCCGGCCTCATCGCCGTCTTCGTCCTCTTCCCTGCCCTCATTTACTGGGTCATCGGCTTCACCAAACGCCCGAAAAAGCTGGAGTAACACCGGCCTCTCAAGGTGCCACATACCGCATGAAGCGCCCTGGACTGCGCCAACCCTCAGGCGCTTTCGAAAGCTCATCCATTTCTGAGCTTCCTCAGCGCCCCAAGGAGCGGGACTTGCCAAGTCCCGGCCTTTGAACCTGCGCCTACCCTCACGGACCGTCTTCCAGAGAACGGCAAAATGATGTCGGGTAAAAGATGGATGATCCATTTCACCTAACAATGGACGCACAATTCACACAACGCCTCCTTACCCCATCGGCACTTCCCAAACCACGGGACTTGGCAAGTCCCGCTCCTTGGGGGTGTTTGTGGCGAACGCGGATCGGTAATGGGTTGGGGGCTTTTTTGACAGGATTGACATGATTTCAGGATTAACAGGAAGTGTGGCAAGGGGGTGAATGGGGGCGTGAGAGCTTATCGAAAGCGCCACAGGACTGGCGCACTCCAGGACGCTCCGCGCCATCTTGACCTTTGACCTTTGACCTTTGACCTCTTGACCTCTTGACCTCGCACTGAGCACTTTCCCCCCGCTCCCCTCACTTCTTCTTCTCCACCAGCAGCCATAGCACCGAGTTCCGGTCCCGCAGGGTCGTGCCGCGCACATCCTCGCTGCGCAAGGGGTAGTCGGCGATCATGGTCGTCAGTGGCTCCTGGGTCGTCCAGGCCTGGAACAGCAGGGGGGACTGGCTAGGCTCGGCATTCGTGGCAGCCACCAGCTTCACTTCCACATCGCCGCCCTTTTCTGGCACTGGCACCTCTGCCGCTGCAACTCCTGGGGGCAATCCGCAGACGCGTAGCACGGTTGTTTGTTTGTAGCCGTTCAGGGGCTTCACATTCACCTTCACCACTGCCGTTTTTCCAGGGGCCAGCGCGATGGGCTTGCGCTCAGGCAGGGTCACGGCAACCACCGGAGATGCCGGGGAGAGATCGAGTACGTAATGATTGTTAGGCCCGCCTTGATGAAACTGGTCCTCCACGATGATCTGGTACGCGCCATCCGCTGCCGCCGTCCAGGTCGCGTTCGGGTCTGGCTGCTCGCCCTGATCCACGGCAGTGGCCAGCACCTTGCCATCGGGGCCCTCGATGCGCAGCGTTGCATCCAGCGGCAGGCCTAGCTGGCGGGAGTACAAGCGCACCTGCCCTTTTTCGCCCTTTTTCATCGTCAGCGCATAACGATCCACATCGGCCTTGTCCGCGATTCCCCCCGCCAGCGTTAGCGTGCCCGCAGGCACCGGCGTGGACTGGGCCAATTGTTGGTTAGGCTCCTTTTCCAGCAGCGCCGGTTTCTCCACCGCCAGCACCTGGATGGGCTGCAAGGCCCCTGCCACGAGGATCTGCCGAACCTTGTCACTGCTGTTGGGCAGCGTGGTTGCATCCACCGTTAGGCCGAGCTTCTTCGCATCCAGCCCGCTGCCCATCTGGGTGACTTCCGTCTTGCCCGTGGTGGCGATGGCCGCCGGATGCAGGTGAGTGACCACCGGCCCCGTGCTGAGATGCAGGCGATAGACCACCGTGGGGCCGCCCGTGAACCGCACATCAGCCAGGGGCGGATGCGCAAAACCTGCGAGCTGCACTGTGTACGCCCCGTCTTTCGGCGCAGTGTAAACCAGGCGAGGATCCAGATTCCGCCCGTCGCTCACCGTCATCACGCGCAGGCCCGCAGGGTCCAGCACATGCGCCATCACATCCACGGGCGATCCCAGCGCATAGGCCTCCACCAGCGCATGCAGCGTCTGCCCCGCTTTCAGGGTCACGGTGTAGCCGTCCACATCGCCTCCCTTGTCCAGGCGGGCATTCACACAAGTGGGCAGCTTGGTCACGGCCTGGCCTTTGCCAACCATGTCGTTAGGCTCCGCCTCCGCGATTTCCGGGTGCTGGCCGATGCTGAAAACACGAGGGTCCGAGATGCCCTCTGCATTCACCGCCACGATGTGGTGCAGCCCTGGCCGCGCCTGCGCCGTCACCGTCACCTGCCACTCGCTTTTCTTACCGGTGGGCACCAGGTAAAGCCCCGGCGCATCCGTCCACAGGCGCACCGTGTCATCAAGTTTGCCCGTGGCCGTCAGCGTGAAGCTGCTGCCCACCTGCCCTCCGGCAGGAAACAGCGCCTCCAGCTTCGGTGCCTCCGCCCACAGCGCCCCGGCACCCAGAACGATGCCGCAAAGAAGACGATGGGGCCACGCGGGCCGCAGTCCGGAAAAGGGCTTCACGCGAAGAGCTCTTTGATGGGCTTGCCGCCATTGACGAGCTGCACGGGCCGCCCCGTGTTCGTGTGCAGCACCTGATGCGGATCAATGCCCAGCTTCGTGTACAGGGAGACGGCGAAGTCTTCCGGCGAATAGATGTTTTCAGCCGCGTAGTAGCCCTTGGGGTCGGTAGCACCGATGATTTGCCCGCCTGGAATGCCCGCGCCTGCCATCACCACGCTCATCGCCCCTGGCCAGTGGTCGCGGCCCGAGTCCTTGTTCACCTTCGGCGTGCGGCCAAATTCACCCAGACAAATCACCAGCGTGCTGTCCAGCATGCCACGTTGGTCCAGGTCCGTGATCAGGCCGCTCAGGCCCTGATCCAGCTTCGCCGCGTAGCCGTCCTTGAAGGTCTTGAAAATGTCGCGGTGATGATCCCACCCGCCCCAGTAGGCGACCGTGAAGGATACTCCCACTTCAGCGAGGCGACGCGCCAGCAGCAGGCGCTGGCCAAAGTCATTTTCGCCATACAGCTTGCGTGTGGCCTCCGGCTCCTTGCTCAGTTCAAAGGCCGCCTGCGCCGTGTCGGAGGTCACCAGCTCCATGCCCTGCTGGTAAAATTGATCAAAGCCCACCGTCGGATCTTCCGCCGCTTTGTGGTTGATACGCTTCAGGTTATCCAAAGAAGCGCGCAGGCTGTTGCGGCTCAGGGCACGACCTTCGCTGATGTCCTGCGGGATCGCCAGATCGCGCACGCGAAAGGACTTGCTGCTCGGGTCGCCCCCAATCACAAAAGGTGCATGCTGCGCCCCCAGAAAATTCGGACCGCCAGAGCGAGTCACGCTCGGCAGGGTCATGTAGCCCGGCAGGCCGCCGCGCACCCCGCGCTCATGCGAGACCATGGAGCCGAACGAAGGGTGGAAGGAGACAAAGGCCCCGCAGCCCACTGGCACTGGTGTGGGCGTGCCCGTCATCAGGTAATGGTTCCCACCGCCGTGGTTCGGATCCTTGTGGCAGAGCGAGCGCAGCACCGTGAACTTATCGAAGCACTTTGCCAGCTTCGGCATCGTTTCACAGAAATGCACGCCTGGCACGCTGGTGGGGATGGACTTGAACTCGCCCCGGATCTCACGCGGCGCATCCGGCTTCGGGTCGAAGGTCTCGTAGTGCGAAGGGCCGCCATCCAGCCAAACGAGGATGCAGTTGATCTCGTCCGGGCTCGACTTGCCCCGCGCCTGGGCTGCCTGCGCCCGCATCGCCAGGATGTCTGAAAACGCCACCCCGCCGATGGCCCCAAAGCCGATCTGCAAAAAGTCGCGACGGCCCACGCCTGCGCAGTTGTAATGAGAACCAGAATTCACTGCCCTAACCTACGGCGAGGCCATCGGCGGTCTTGCGGCGGCTTTGTTCCTTTTGAAAAGAAGCCGCAGCCCCAGGTGGAACCACGTGCGCTCCTCCCGCCCCAGCAGCCCCAGCGCCAGCAGCGCAAAGAACACCGCCGACAGCGCAGCGATGCCCAGCATGATGTGCCCATAAGTCGGCACCTCCAGCCACCGCCGCACCAGCACAAAGGCCGGTACCAGCAGCAGCGTGCTGCGCCCCAGCGGCAGCCACAGGCACTCCCACGCCACCGTGCGCCAGGGCAGCCCCACCTGCCGCACCACCAGCCACGGCATGGCCACTGCATACACCAGGCTCATCACCACCAGGCTGGCCACCGCCGCACCCACGATGCCATAAAGCCGCACCAGCAGAACGGTCAGCCCAATGTTCAGCGAGATACCCACCAGAAACGTCAATGCCAGCGGCCGATGCCGCGCCATGCTGATGAGCAAGTGCCGCGCCGGGATCTGCGCCGCCCCCAGCACATGTGGCAGGATGAGCGCCAGCAGCACCGGAGTAGCCGCCGCCGCCTGCTGCGGCACCCAGCGTTTCAAAAAGGCCGGCCCCACTGCCCAAAGGATGCCGCCCCCGATCACCGCCACCTGCACCGAGATGCGCGAGGCCGCAATGAACCCCCGCTCCAGCCCGCTGCGATTCCCCGCCCCGTCCAATTGACTGAAGGTGGAAAGCAACTGCGCCCCCACAATGGCATAGGCCACATCATAAAACATGATCGCAAACTTCTGCCCCAGCGAGTAGATGCCCGAGGCCGCGCTGCTGATCACCGCCGCCAAAATGAAAATGTCCGTGCCGCTGAAATTGATGCGCTCGCTCGTCGTCAGCAGGTAGCTCCAGCGGGAAAAGATCAGCAGCTCCCGCGCCTTCCCCCGCCGCGCCCAGTGCCAGCGCACCAGTGGGAAAAACGAGCGGTCCATCAGCGCCATCAGCACCAGCTCCCCCAGCCCGCCAAAGGCATGGATCCACGCCACTGTCACCAGCCCCCGCCCGCTGCGCAGCGCCCAGGCCACCAGCGCCGTGCACACCAGTACCCGCAGGATGGCCGCCACCGCGATGAGGTCCCGCCGGAGCTGGCTCTGCAAATGCACCAGGATGGGCCGCACCAACCAAAACGCCAGCGAGCTGAGCGTCAGCGCCATCACCACCGATCGCGCCTCCGCAAGATCATGCACGTCCGAAAGGAACCACGGCAGCGCCACCCACGTGATGGCCCCGGCCACCTGCGCGATGAAGCCGATGATCAGCATCCCCACCGTCCCCGTGCTGGCCGTGTGCCGCAGGTCCTCCACATCCCCATTGCCGATGGACCGGGCCAAAAAGCGCGGCATCGAGGTGGACAGCCCCAAGTCTAGTAGCAGGAACTGCGAAAAAATCCCCACCAGGATGCCCCACAGGCCAAAGCCATTTTCCCCCAGATGGTAGACCATCAGGGGCGTGACCCACAATCCACAGCCGAGCCGGACAACCTGCTCAATCACGTGCATCGCGGATCCGCGCACGATTTTGGGCATCAAGCTCATGGTCGGGTCGTCATCTCCAGTCTGCCTGTTTTCGCATTTTCAAAATGTTTTGCAAGCAGTTCACCGATCAAACGCGCCCCTTCCGCATTCAGGTGAGTATCGAGAATGAGATTATACACTGGTGTCCCCTTTTCCGCAGCCCCCCTCAGCACCGGGCAGGCATCGATGAAGGCCATCCCCTGCCCCGCGCAAAACTCCCGCAGGTGCTGCGGCAGTGTCCCCGGCACCCAGGCCCGCGTCGTCGCATCCGCCTCAGGCCGATACCGCACCAGACCGTGGTACGTGCGGTTGTTTGCCGGAATATAGAGCAGCGCAGGCTCCAGCTTCAGCTCCCGGCAGGCCTCGGCAAACTGGCGGATGGCCCCCTCCATCACCGCCATCTGCTCCCGCGTCGCCGTCTCCGGGTCCAGCGGCATGGGCGGGGCCCGCATCATCAGCGGCGTCTCCTTTTCACCCGCCGTCAGCCAGGCATTCTGGTAACTCACCGCCTGGGGGCGCATCAGCAGATGCCGCGCCACCTGATAGCCCGCCTTCACCAGCGAAATCTGCGGCTGCGGCTCCCGCAGCGGTCGCCAGCCCGTGCGTCGGTGCCGCTCCAGATCCGCCTGCTCCTCCGCCGTATCCAGGATGTCATTGCCATCGTAAAAGGCCAGCACCGCCTGCCGCGTGGACGGCCCTTTACCAAACCGCCGCAGGTACTCCCCATGCGCCAGCGTGCCCGTATTGCACACGCCCAGATTCCGCACCACCACCCCGCTGCGCTGCGCCGCCACGGTGGTGAACATCTGCTCCTCCGGCAGCGCCCCGCACTCCGTGAAGGAATCTCCCACCACCACCGCCTGCCAATCCTTCAGACCTTCCGGATTGCGAAAGCCGTCCGCATCATACCGCGTCGTGATCTCCGCCTCCTCCTCATAGGCCGCATCCGTGCCGTGATTGATCTTCAAAAACGTCGCCAAGGGTCGCCCCGTCCACGTCAGCGGCCCCGCCCGCGTGAAAAAGATCTCCCCCACGGGCCGGTCCGGCATGCGCAGGCACAGGGGGTAATGCGCCCGAGGATCATCCGTCTGGCCCGTCAGATTGTTGAAATTCACCCCCGCTAGGCGGCATCCGCCCTCCACTACGCCCAGCATCAGCACAAACACCAGCCCATTGCCCGTCACCCATCGCTGCGCCCGCAGCAGCCGCCCCTCCGGCAAAAAAGCCGCCAGTGCCGCCCACAGCAAACCGCCCAGCAACGCTGCGACGCAGAGCCAAAACAGCAGCGACCGCTCCCCCGTCCCCACCATGATCCAGCCTGCCGCACCCGCCAAAGTCACCCCCAGCCCAGCCCCCAGCGCCAGCCCACGCTGCGCCCCCCTGCCAGTATTGTGCGACCCCGTTTGATCCATGTTTCCCTCCAGCATAGGCACCCCACCCAGGCCGTCAAGGGGGACGGGAAAGGGGTCAAGGGTCAAGGGTCAAGGGTCAAGGGAGTCAAGCCGCGCGGAGCGTCCAGGACTGCGCCAGTCCTCTGGCGCTTTCGAATTGTCTCTCGGCCTCCGTTCGCCATGGAGCGCGGGCGTCCCGCCTGCCGTTTCCTGCGTCCTCGCGGGAAACCGTTCTCCCACCCCGCAGCCCATGCCTCGCACCCCGCAGCAGCCACCTCAGTTAACGGTCTTCGGCGGGACGCCGAACACAGCACGCGAGACGCGTGCGCTCCATCTCAATCCCATGCCAGCGCAGCTACATTGCCGCCGCGAAGCGTCCTGGACTGCGCCAGTCCTCTGGCGCTTTCGAAAAGGTCTCACGCCTCCGTTCGCCATGGAGCGCGGGCGTCCCGCCTGCCGTTTCCTGCGTCCTCGCGGGAAACCGTTCTCCCACCCCGCAGCCCATGCCTCGCACCCCGCAGCAGCCACCTCGGTTCACGGTCTTCGGCGGGACGCCGAACACAGCACGCGAGACGCGTGCGCTCCATCTCAATCCCATGCCAGCGCAGCTACATTGCCGCCGCGAAGCGTCCTGGACTGCGCCAGTCCTCTGGCGCTTTCGAAAAGGTCTCACGCCTCCGTTCGCTATGGAGCGCGGGCGTCCCGCCTGCCGTTTCCTGCGTCCTCGCGGGAAACCGTTCTCCCACCCCGCAGCCCATGCCTCGCACCCCGCAGCAGCCACCTCAGTTCACGGTCTTCGGCGGGACGCCAAAGACAGCACGCGAGACGCGTGCGCTCCGTCTAAAACCGTCGTTCGCCGGTTGCCACACTTCCTGCCCACTCCCTCAAGCAGCGTCCGCCCCATCGCCCCCCAAACCACGGGACTTGGCAAGTCCCGCTCCTTGGGGGTCTGCCCCATCATCGCCCCCCTTCCGTGTCTTCCGAATCTTTCGTGGTTGAAAAAAAACCTGCGCCCGACCTAACAAAAAGCGCATCAAAAAAGGGTGTCTTCATCGAAGACACCCTTGAAGTGACACCCGCCCAATCCGTGAAGTGGGGCGGGGAAATCTGGCCGATGCGCCTACGGAATCTCAAAGACCTTTTGTGTGGTCGGGTCCAGCGCCAGGGAGCCGCTGCTCAGGCCCGTCACATCCAGCTCCTGATAAGGCGCATAGGGACTGATGACACGGCCCGGCTTGCTGGCGCGCTTGCCTTTGAGGAAGGAGCCGCTGTTGCCCGCGCCCACCGGGGCTTTGTCGGAGGTGGTCTTGCTGGGCGGGGTGGACTGGGCGGTCTCGGACTTGGGCTTGGCCCCTGGCAGTGGGTAGTATTCTTTCTCCGCCGCGCCTGGGCTGGTCTTTTTCTCCACCACTGGCGGGGGCATCTCTTCCACGGCAGGCTTTGGCTTCCGGCTCATCGTCGGCGGCGTGTACTTCTTGGCCGGTGTCTGGGCGGACTTCGACTTCAGCGAGGTGCGTGGCGGCGGGGTGCTGCCCATGCGGCTGCCGGCCTGTGGGGCGGGCTGGGTGGCCTGGCGCTGCGGTGCAGGCGGGGTCTGGTACTGCGGCACACCCGGCTGGGGGGCTGGCGGCTGCTGGTAGCGAGGCTGCTCCTGGTAACGCGGCGGCGGCGTGGCGTAGCCGGGCTGCGGCTGGCCATACTGGCTTTGATAAGACGGTGGTGCATTGTCCAGGCTGCGGCCTCCCTGCTGCGGGTAACCTCCAGATGGCGGATACCCCTGCGGGGCCTGGTAGTTGTCAGGCGTTCCATCGCCATAAAACACGCGGCGGAACATGTCGCCAAACTTGCGGCCAAACGTCGGCAGAAACTGCACCGGGCTCACATATTCCGTCTGCGGCTGGGCATAGCCCTGCGGGGGGTAGGAGGGCTGCGAATAGCCTGACTGGGCATAGCCCTGCTGCGGATAGGCCGGAGCCTGGGCAGGGTACTGCGGGGCTGAATACTGCGGCTGCGCGCCATACCCAGGAGGCGGGGGATAACTGTAACCGGAAGGCTGCTGGGCATAAGCCGACGCCGCCACGCAGGACAGCGCCAGCACTCGCCAGAGCGAGCCTTTTCCGTGCTCAGGGAGGGGGCATGTATTCATATCGTTAAGGTTTCTTAAATTTAATTTTCATCAAGGGGTTTCTTTGGCCCCCACGGTCTGGCCATGACAGCCCCCGTCGGGGCCAGCAGCGCCCTTCTTCCCCTCTGACGGCAGGCCCCTCGGAATTGTTCAGATCATCACGCCCCTTTTCGCCGCGCACGTGCCAGCCAGGATCGCGCCGTGTAGCTCAGCAGGATCCACACCTTGCGCAGCGGGTGCAGGCGGCAGCGTTTTTCAAAAACCGGGTACCGCTCGCGATGCAGCTTTTCCAAAATTTCAAAGTACACCTGGCCCATCATGCGCGCAGGCAGCAGCGCATCCCGGTCCGCCGCAGGCAGCAGCCGGGCCGCGTCATCATACATTGCCCGCGCCCGCTGATACTGAAAGTCCATGAGCTGGACGAAGCGCTGGTTGTGCCGCCCCTCCATGATCTCGGCCTCGGTCACGCCAAAGCGCTTCAGATCCTCCAGCGGCAGGTAGATGCGGCCCGTCTCGCGCGCATCCTGACCCACATCGCGGATGATGTTGGTGAGCTGCAGCGCATAGCCCAGTCGCACCGCGTATTCTCGGGACTGTGGCTGCGTGGCACCAAAGATTTCTGCACTCACCAGACCCACCACTGAGGCCACCTTGTAGCAATAGCCCAGCAGCTCCTCATAGGTCTCATAGCGCACATGCACGATGTCGCTGGCCACACCATCCACGATCTCCGCCATCCAGGCACGGGGAAAGCCATACTTGCGCGCCAGCGGCACCACTTCATCCAGCACCGGGTGGCCAGGGGCCTCGCCCTCGCTCACACAGCGCCGCCAGTGGGCCAGCTCCTTTTCCTTTTCCTCTTCGCTCAGCGTGGTGCTGTCTGCGATGTCATCCACCACGCGGCAGAAGGCATAGAAGGAGATCATGTCGCGCCGCCGCTCTTCCGGCAGGCAGCCCAGCGCCAGGGCGAGATTGGACTTCGCCCGCTTCGCGATCTCGGCTGAGGAAAGGTGGGGATCAGTCATGACGCATCAATTCGCCTGCCCCTGCAGGGAGGCAGCTTTTAAACCATGACGAAGAAGAGTGAGCACAAAGGCTAGAAATAGCCAACTGCGCACGGTGGCAAGCACCAAAGCAGACAAGATGCGAATCAGCCCCGGCCAAAGCGGCCCCTCTGGCAGCAGCGGCAGCAGCCCGTGCAGAGAAAAATGCACCAGCATCAGCACCGCCGTGGCCGTGATGGCATAGCCCAAAAGAGGCAGCAGCGTTTTCACACACACCTGGGCTGTCGCCTCCACCATCACACTCAGCGGCGCACGCAGCCGCGCGGCCACCACCGGCACGGCGGCAAAGAGCAGCGAGGCCTCCACCACCACCCACACGGGCCAGGCAGGCCCTGTTTCGCCCAGCGTGCGCCAGGCCAGCAGCCACAGCAGATCCAGCGCAGCCAGCACAGCCCCGCCCTGCCAGCGCGCCAGCGTGTGCTCCAGCGCCAGCCACAGGTCCTTTTCATCCTCAGGCTCCGTCGGTTCCTCCCAGCCGATCACCAGACGGATCATGTAAATTTGCAGACCCGCCATCATGCAGGCCTCCGCCACCCAGCGGCAGGTCAGTCGCAACGTCTCTAGCCACTCCGGCATGGGCCTCATCACCGTGGCCACCTCCAGCCCTAGCCACACCCAGGCCACCAGCGCCGCCACAATGAGCGCGCGAAACACCGCAGGCCGCTTCCGCCGCGAATCATAACGATATGGAAACTTCTTCACGCGCCACATCAGCAGCGTCAGCAAAAACGGCACCGCCAGCGCCGCTGGCCAAGGGGGAAAGAATCCATGCGTCAAGGCCGCCACCTCCTGCGCCGCCACAGGCACCCGCGCCAGCATCTGCGACCACGCCGTTACAGCACCTGCTTCACCGCCATTCATCAGCGCGATGCCCCAGGGCACGGCCGTGCCGGAGAGCAATTGCAACGCCGCCATCATCGGCACCAGCCAGCGCAGCGACTGCAGCATGTCCCACGCTTCTGAAAACTCCTCCCGCAAGGGATGCCACTTCAGGTGCAGCATCAGCCCTGCCCCCAGCAGCATCATGACCAAAAAGGTCTGAAGCCAAAGGGTGTGCGTGGGGTCCGTCATTGCGTGATGGCCTTATCCCTGCTGCAAACTCAGGCCAATGCCAAGGAGCGTTTCATGAACCATGCCAAGAGTCAGTTGCACACAGCTTCTCACACCCTGTTCACAGCTTATTCACCAGTTGTACAGAGATGCTTAAGCTGTGGGCATGATATTTTTTGATGACAGCCTGTCAGGAATCCAAAAACTTTAAAAATTAGCTCAAGATTTGCTTGTGAACCGTGTCAGTTTCGACATACACAGGGGTAGATTTTAAAAACAAAATTGCGGCGCTGCATTCCCCTCCGAATCAGCGCCGCCTTTGTCCCTTCCCGCACCTTCCCGACCCGCAGCCAAATCACTTATGGAGACCGATCATGAAGAAACATCCCAACCCCCCCTCTCCATTTCCAACGACAGCACCGAAGGACACGATCTGTTTCATCTCGAGCCTACCGCTTGGGACCAGATCTGCGGCATCCTTCTGAAGAAGCTCGGCCACGACAACTTCCAGCGTTGCTTCTCCGGCACCACTGCCCGCATCGCCGATGGCCATCGTTTCATCGTCAATGTGCCGAACCCGATCCATCAGCTCTGGATCGAAAGCAACTTCGCCGGCATCTTGGCCGATGCTGCCGCTGAAGTGCTGGGCACCGCTGCCCGCATTGAGTACAGCATTGCCAATGAACTGCAGCCGGTCTTCCCTGCCACGGCCAAGCCCGAACTGAAGGCCGCCCGTGTCAGCACCCGCAGCGATACCGACCGCCCCCTGGCTAGCCCCCATGTCACCGCCGAGGTAGGCAGCACCCGCTCCTTTGCCGAAGCTGGCCTCAACTTGAAGTTCAATTTCGACAACTTCGTCGTCGGCTCCAACTGCAGCTACTCCGCCGCCGTCGCACGCGCCGTCGCGGAAAAGCCGGGCCGCATTTACAATCCCCTCTTCTTCTACGGTGCCACCGGGCTGGGCAAAACCCACCTCATGCAGGCCATCGGCCAGGAAGTGCTGATGCGCAAAAAGAAGGCCATCGTCCGCTATGTGACCTCCGAGCAGTTCACCAACGAATTCGTCGAGGCCATCAAGAAGCAGAGCTTCACCCAGTTCCGCCAAAAGTACCGCAAGGTGGACGTGCTGCTCATTGATGATGTGCACTTCTTTGAAGGCAAGGACAGCACCCAGGAAGAATTCTTCCACACCTTCAACGAGCTCTTCAACAACGCCAAGCAGATCGTCCTCGCCAGCGACCGTCCGCCGAGCGACATCAAGAACCTGGAAAGCCGCCTCGTCTCCCGCTTCGAGTGGGGCCTCACCACCCAGATCCAGACGCCGGACTTCGAAACCCGCGTGGCCATCCTGCGCCGCAAGATGAGCGACTTCAATGTCCAGCTCGATCCCTGGATCCTCGAGTTCATCGCCCAGCGAGTGCGCACCAACGTCCGCAAGCTGGAAGGTGCCCTCATGCGCGTCGCCGCCCACTTCTCCCTGGAAGGCGTGATGCAGAACGAGGCCGCCCTCGCTGCCTTCTTGCACGACGTCATTGATGAGGAGCCCACCAAGTCCGTCACCGTGGACCGCGTGCAGCGCGCTGTGGCCAATCAGTATGATCTCCGTGTGAGCGACCTCACCGGCCCCCGCCGCCCGAAGAACATCGCCGAGGCCCGCCAGGTGGCCATGTACCTCACCCGTCACATGGTGAAGCTTCCGCTCATCCAGATCGGCGAAGAATTCGGCGGTCGCGACCACGGCACCGTCATCCATGCCTGCAAGGTCATCACCCAGCGCATGAGCGAAACCCATGACTTCCGCGCCATGGTGGACCGCCTCAGCTCCAAGCTGCTGGAGGCATGATCCGTATTTAAACAGATTCCAATCTGACCAGAATTTGGGCGAAGGGATGCGTATGAGTCTGCATGACTCGCGCCAGTCTCTTCGCCCTTTTCATTGCCACCGTTGGCCATGCCGCCGATCCCCTGTGGGAATCCATCGCCCCCAGCTTCCGGCCCCCGGCTGAGTTCGCCGCTGTCTATGGTGACTACGCCAGCCCGCTGAAGTTTAAAGACGGGCGTGAGGTGAAAACCGCCGCCGACTGGGCCCAGCGCCGCCAGGAGATTCTCACCACCTGGCACGGCCTCATGGGCGAATGGCCGCCCCTCGTCGAAAAGCCGCAGCTCGACATCCTGGAGACCCAGCACCGCGACAACTTTACTCAGCACCGCATCCGCTTGCAGATCGCCCCGCAACAGACGGGTGAAGGTTACCTCCTCATCCCCGATGGCCCCGGCCCCTTCCCCGCCGTCTTTGTGCCCTTTTATGATCCAGAGACCAGCATCGGCTATTCAGACAAGCCTCTGCGTGACTTTGCCTACCAACTCACTCGGCGCGGATTCGTCACCCTCTCCATTGGCTCTCCTGGTGGCGATGCCCGCAAGCCCGTGCTCACTGCCGGGGCCCAATGCCAGCCGCTGAGCTACCTGGGCTACGTCTCTGCCAATGCCTGGACCGCCCTTTCGCAAAGGCCAGAAGTGGATGCCAAACGCATCGGCATCATGGGCCACTCCTATGGCGGCAAGTGGGCCATGTTTGGTGCCTGCCTCTGGGACAAGTATGCCTGCGGCGTGTGGTCAGATCCCGGCATCGTTTTTGATGAAACCCGCCAGAGCATCAACTACCAGGAACCCTGGTACCTGGGGCTGGATCCCGCCCTCACCCGCAAGACCGGCCTCATCCGCCCCGACAGCCCGCGCACCGGCGCTTACAAAACACTGATCGAGAAAGGCCACGACCTCGTCGAATTCCAGGCCCTCATGGCCCCGCGTCCCTTCCTGGTCTCCGGTGGCGCCGAGGACCCGCCCAAACGCTGGGTGCCGCTGAACCACCTCATTCAGTTGAATACTTTGTTAGGCCATAAAAACCGCATCGCCATGACCAACCGGCCCGACCACTCCCCCACCCCCGAATCCAACGAGCACCTCTACCGTTTCCTCGAGTGGGCGCTGAAGGCCACGCCTTAGAGAGAGTGAAGGAGCATCCGCACTCCATCTTGGCATTGCCTCCATTCTGTGCCATCAAGTCTCATGTCATTCTGCCTGTCCTTCCCCACCACTGGCAATCCCGCCGAAGTCCTTGAAGTCGTCGAGCGCCCGCTCCTGCCGCTCACGGGTCATGAGATCCGCGTGCACATGCGCTACGCGCCCATCAATCCCGCCGATCTCAACTTCATCGAAGGCAACTATGGTCGTCCTGCCCATCCTCCCGCCATCCCTGGCCATGAAGGCTGTGGCGAAGTCATCGCCATCGGCCCGGACGTCACGTCTTTAGAGGTGGGAGATCTTGTCATCCCGCTTCTGGGCGCAGGCTGTTGGGCCCAGCACATGACGGCAGACGAGCAGTTCTTCGCCAAGCTCCCGCCCGGCATTGATCGAGTGCAGGCCTCCATGCTCCGCGTCAATCCCGTCACGGCTTGGCATCTGCTGAAAAAGCATGTCACCCTCGAAGAAGGCGAGTGGGTGCTGCAAAACGCGGGCAATTCCGGTGTCGGGCGCGCGCTGATTCAAGTGGCCAAAAGTCTCGGCCTCAAAACCGTGAGTTTCGTGCGCCGCGAGGAGCTCATTCCTGAATTGAAAGCCTTGGGGGCGGACGCTGTTTTTCTGGATGATGAAAAGGGGTTTGCCGCCGCGAAAGAGCTTCTCCAAGGCCAGGAGTTAAAGCTCGCCGCCAATGCCGTGGGGGGCGACAGCGCTATCCGCCTCATGGACCTCCTTTCGCCAGAAGGCACCCTCGTCACCTACGGGGCCATGAGTCGCCGCAGTCTGAAGGTGCCTAACAAATTTTTGATCTTCAAAAACCTTCGCCTAGAGGGACTGTGGATCACACGCTGGTTTGAAAAGGCCAGCACGGCTGAGCTTTATGAAGTCCTGGAGCCACTGGTCAAAATGATCCTCCATGGTGAGCTGGTCACCGCTGTGGATGAGGTCATCCCCATGGCCGAACACCGCCGCGCCATGCAGCGTGCCCAGGAAGGTGGCCGCGCTGGCAAAGTCATCCTCGATCTGGCGTAAACGCCTCCCTGTGGTGGGCCGGATGTGTTTTGCGCGATGATACTCCGCAGGGGGTGCTGATTCGTTTTATCCTCGACGGGGCGCGTGTTCCTCACATAGAACCAGCGCATTCCCTGCGTATGTTTCGCCCTGTTTTATTCGCCATGTTCCCACGCCCAGTCCTGCTCGCCGCCAGCCTCCTGGCCAGCCTCTGCCTTTCCGCCCCAGCCGCCACACCAGAAGCGGCTGCGCAAAAGGTCCATGATGAAATCTGGGAACGCTTTGTCGATGAGTACAACCTCGTGCTCGACTACACCGGGCTCGATGGCAAAATCATCCGCCCCACGCCGGAAGACTGCCGCGAGATGAAACCGAGCGCCCTGAGCTGGGGCGTGCCCAATGAGGACGGCCCCATGTTCAACGGCCTCTACCTCGATGCCCTCTGCACCCGCTGGAAGCTGACGAAAGACGAAGCCATCCGCGCCAAGGCCCGCCGCCTCATTGAGGGCCTCCTGCTCGTCTCCACCGTGGGTAAGACGCCCGGCTTCATCGCCCGTGGCATCGCCACCGATGGCAAGACCACCTACACCCTCGGCTCCAATGACCAGAGCACCCCCTGGCACTATGGCATCTGGCGTTACCTCACCGACGGTCTCGCCACTCCCGAGGAAAAAACCAAGCTCACTGCCGCCTTCATCGAGCAGATGAACATCCTCGACAAGAACGGCTGGAAGATGCCTACCGACGGCCCGCCCTGCCCCTACCGTGGCGACTTCACCAAACCCACCTGGGAAGGCGTGCCGCGCCTCCTTTTCGTCATGAAGGCCATGCATCACTTCACGGGTGAAGAATCCTGGCACCAGCGTTACCTCGCTGCGGCTAACGAAAAGGTTGGCAAAAAAGAACGCCCGCGCATTGACTTCTGCCGCGAGGGCATGGTCTTCGATCCCGGCCAGGGCGCACGGCACTCCTGGACAGGCAGCGAAGGCGTCATCTGCCTGCGTGCCCTTTGGGAAATGGAGAAGGATCCCGCCCTCAAGGCCGTCTATGCCGAGGGCCTGCGCCACAGTGCTGAACTCTCCGCCCAAAGCCTGCCCCTCATCGAGAAATTCGACGTCAATGGCACCGAGGTTTTCAATCTCGACTGGCGTATCATGAATGAAGCGTGGAAGCCCCAGTTCAGCGAGAAGGATGCCGTGGATGTCGCACAGGCGGGACTGCGCGTGCAGGGCAAAAGCTCCCCCCGGCTCAAGCTGGAAAAGGACTACCTGCGCGAGCCCTGCTTCGCCGCCTGGGTCGTCACCCTCTGCCCGGACTCCGCCTATGTGGAGACCCAGCGTGCCGCGATTGAAAAAGTGATCACTCACTACAATCCCGACAAGGCTTACCTCTCCCAGTTCTTCCCCCTGGAGTCCGCCTGGTGGCGCCTGCGCGAACACGCCGCTAAGTAACCGATCATGACCAGCCGCCGCGCCTTCCTCCAGCAGGGGTCCCTCTGCCTTGCCGGTCTCGGTTCCAGCACTCTACTCGCTGCCGAGCCCGAGGCCAAACCGCTCCTGCGCATCGGCCTCATGACCGACCTCCATTACGCCGACAAGGCCGCCACCAAGACCCGCTTTTATCGCGAAGCCCTCGGCAAGCTGGATGAAGCCGTCGCCTTCATGAACCGGGAGAAACCCGCCGCCGTGGTGGAGCTGGGCGACTTCATTGATCAAGCCCCCACCGTGGAACAGGAGCTGGAGTGGCTGAAGACCATGGAGCAGCACTACGCCCGCCTGACCATGCCGCGACACTATGTGTTAGGCAACCACTGCGTCGCCACCCTCACCAAGGCCGAATTCGCCGCCCACACCGGGGCCGCCCTTTCCGGTTACAGCTCCTTTGAGCAGAATGGCATCCGTTTCATCCTGCTGGATGCCTGCTTCCGCGAAGACGGCACCGCCTATGGCCGCAACAACGCCCACTGGCAGGACTGCCACATCCCCGCCCAGGAGCTCTCCTGGCTGAAGGATGAACTCGCCCGCGCCCCCGGCCCCGTCATCATCCTGGCCCATCAGCGGCTGGACCTGGACAAGGCCCACGCCGTAAAAAATGCCGCCGAAGTGCGCACCATCCTGGAGAAGTCGAAGAAGGTCCTCGCCGTCTTCCAAGGCCACTCCCACAAGAACGATCTCCAGGAAATCAACGGCATCCCTTACTGCACCCTCGTTGCCATGATCGAGGGCACCGGCATCGAAAGCAGCGGCTACACCCTGCTGGACATCCTGCCCGACAGCTCCCTTCGCCTGCACGGCTTCCGCCGCCAGACCAGCCGCAGCCTGAAGTCCACCGCCCTGTGATGAAACGTCTCTGCCTTGCCTTCTGCCTTGCCTTCTGCCTCGCCATTCTCAGCCCCGCGTTTGCCGCAGACAAAGCCAAGGAGGATCTGCCACTCATCACCACCGGCACCTGGAAGCATGAGGAACTGAAACGATTCAAAGCCCCCGAGGCCAAACAGGGTGTCGCCGCCGATGATGAGCATATCTACGTCATCACGAATCGCGCTCTGGGCAAGTATCGCAAAGACACCCTGGAACGTGTCGGCGAGTGGAAGGACCAGGAAGGCGGCCCCTTCATCCACATGAACTCCGGCATCATTCATGAGGGCAAGCTCCTGTGCGCCCACTCGAATTTCCCCAGCGTGCCGATGACGAGCTCCATCAAGATCTTTGATCCCAAAACAATGACCCATGTGGGCACTCATAGCCTGGGCATTGACTCCGGCTCCCTCACCTGGATCACCTGGCACGACGGCCATTGGTACGCCTGCTTCGCCCATTATGCCAAAAGCCAGCCTGCCACAGGCCGCGATCCCGCCTGGACCGAACTCGTCCGCTTCGATCCCGAATGGCGGCGCACCGGCGGCTGGATCTTCCCCAAGCGCATCGTCGAGATCTTCGGCAACTCCAGCAGCTCCGGCGGCAGCATCACCTCCGATGGCACCCTCTTCATCACCGGCCACGATGCCCGGCAGCTCTTCATCCTGCGCTTCCCCAAAGCCGGTTCCGTCCTCGAATGGACCGATACCATCCCCATCACCGCCGCAGGCCAAGCCTTCGCCTGGGACCCCGTGCAGCCCGGTATCTTCTACAGCATCCTCCGCAGCAGCCAAGAAGTGGTGATCTCCCGGATTCAAGAATCCGGGATGCCAAGAACAGATAAGTCCCCGGAACAATGAGCCTGCGGCCAGAAAAGAGTAATCCACCTGCAGTTCAGTCCCGGAAGATGCAGGAGCCTGGAACCTGCCATAGAAAACGTTGTTTGACCGCCCGAAACGTTTTTTGGGACTTCATCAGCAGTTAAGCCTAATGATGAATTGAAGGCCAAAGTCTGTCGATAATCTTGACAAATGTCGGACAAAACACATTTGAGCGATAAACATGTGATGCCATGAGAATTGAAACCATAAGGATCCAGAACTTTAAAGCGTTACAGGACGTCCATCTCACGAATCTTCCCGGTTTCTGTGTGTTCGTGGGCAAAAATGGCACTGGTAAAACAACTTTGTTCCGTGTTTTTGCTTTTCTAAAAAAAGCGCTAGAAACGAACATCCGCATCGCATTGCAGCAGGAGGGCGGTCGTTTGGGATTTCAGGAGGTGGTGTCACGCGGTCATGCCGATGAGCATATTGAGATCGAAATCCAGTTTAGGCTTGAAATTTTGGGGACCAACCGACTAGTCACTTATGAACTCCAAATCGGTTACGATCAGACTGGAGCTCGTCCATACATCAAGCGGGAAATTCTTCGCTACAAGCGCGGACGTTATGGTGCTCCATATCGGTACCTGGATTTCTCCAACGGTACTGGTCTGGTGGTCACGAACGAGAATGAGTTTGACGAACCCGAGAAAAAACTGCTCAGGGAAGAGCAGAAACTCGACTCGCCGGACATCCTTGCTATAAAAGGGCTCGGCCAGTTTGAACGTTTCAAAGCTGCGAGCGAATTTCGCCGCCTAATCGAGAACTGGCATATCTCAGATTTTCACATCACTGCCACACGTGGGGTGAAGGATGAAGACTCCTCCATTCATCTCTCTTCTTCAGGAGACAACTTGGCTTCTGTTGCTCGGCATTTGTATGAAAATGAAAGGGAAACGTTCGATCGAATCATCACGAAAATGAGGGAACGCGTGCCTGGAGTGGCTGATGTTGAGGTACGACCGACAGACGATGGACGCCTGTTGATGCGTTACCGCGATGGAGCCTTCAGGGATCCATTCCTCGACAGCAATGTATCTGACGGTACCATCAAGATGTTTTCTTATCTTGTGCTGCTGGAGGATAGCAAGCCGCACCCTATTCTCTGTGTGGAGGAACCTGAAAACCAACTTTTCCCTGATTTGATGACAGTGCTAGCAGAGGAATTCGCAGCATACGCTCAGAGAGGCGGACAAGTTTTTGTATCCAGCCACTCGCCAGACTTCCTCAACGCGGTTCCTTTGGAGAGTATCTTTTGGTTGGAAAAGGAGGACGGTACTAGCACAGTGCATCGTGCCTCCGATAAAGAATTACTCCAGCGCCTAGTCAAGGAGGGAGACAAGCCCGGCTGGATATGGAACCAAGGATTTTTTGATTCCCAGAAGCTGTGATCATGAGACGCATCGTTTTTCTCCTTGAGGAGCAATCCATGGTCGAACTCTTGCGTGGAATTCTGCCCAAGATCTTTCCAGATTGGGTGGAGAACCAGCACTGGATCGCCGTGCATCACAATGGCAAGTCGGACCTCGAAGCATCTATTCCTCGCAAACTCCGCGCTTGGAACATACCGGAAGATCGTTTTGTCATCATGCGTGACAACGACGGTGGTGATTGTCGTGCTCATAAACAACGTTTGCTCGGTCTAGCAGCCGCCAGGGATGTAAATCAGGTACTGGTGAGAATCGTCTGCCAGGAGCTGGAGGGATGGTTTCTAGGAGACTTGGATGCGGTCGCGGCCGCATATCCGGTAGCGGCCCGTAAACTGAAGGCTTCACACCGCAAATATCATGACCCAGACCGGATGACCAATGCTGCAGACGAACTATACCGGCTCACAGACGTGCCTGGGAAGGTGGGGCGGGCCAGGGCGATAAGTGGCAAAATGGCCGTGGAAGCTAATCTCTCCCAAAGTTTTCAAGTCTTCGTTGCTGGGCTGCGGAGGCTGGTGGGAACCTAGTTAACACTCCAAAGGTGCATATTCACTTCTGCCACCTTACCCTGTTTGACAAGGTGGCTCGCTGCAATACTACACTCCCTCACTCGCGGCTTTCACGGCTTCGAGTTCTTCCCAGCGGGCATACAGGCGGGCGACGCGGGTTTTGGCATCTTCGAGTTCTTTGATGAGTCCTTCCGCTTCGGTGGAGCGGGTGACGTAAAATGACGGATCATTTAGCGTGGCATCCAGGGTCTCTACTTTGCCTTCGGCCTCCAAGATGATCCCCTCGATCTCTTCCAGTTCACGGATCTCCTTGAAGCTCAGCTTTCGCGGCTTGGCCTGGCTTTTCGCGGCGGCAGCACTGCTGGCTTTTTCAGCCTTGGCGGGGGCCGTCCACAGCTTGTCGCGGGCCTCGCGCTCTTTGCGCTTCTCCAGGTAGTAGCTGTAGTTGCCCACCTGTACATGCACGCCGGATTCCTCAAAGGCGATGATCTGGTCGCACACGCGGTCCAGGAAGTAGCGGTCATGGCTGACGACGATGGATGTGCCAGAGAAATTGCTCAGAGCCTCCTCCAGGATGCGCAGGCTCTGCAGGTCCAGATCGTTCGTCGGCTCATCCAGCACGATGACGTTGCCACCGCGCTTCAGCACCTTCGCCAGCATCAGGCGGGCGCGTTCGCCCCCGGACAGACGGTCCACGCGCTCATTCGTACGCTCATCGCTGAAGAGGAAGCGGCGCAGGTAGGCGCGGGCGCTGAGGCGCTGCTGGCCAAAAAAGACCACGTCGTCCTGATCCGCCACTTCGGAAAGGATGGTGCCATCGCCGCTGAGCTGCATGCGCGTCTGGTCAATGTAGTTAAACACCACCTTTTTGCCCACGGTGGCCTTGCCAGTTTCTGGCGGGCGCTGCCCCATGCAGATGCGCAGCAGCGTGGTCTTCCCCGCGCCATTGCGCCCCACGATGCCCGTGCACTGGCCGGGACGGAAGATGATGTCCAGGTTCTTAAACAGCCAGCGTTCACCGGCATCCGTCTCCACCATGCCGCCGACGTTTTCCAGATTCACGGCAATGTCGCCCATGTCAGCAGGCGGTGGCAGCAGCAGGTCCATTTCGCGCTCCTCCGGCGGGGCTTCCTGGCCTTCGATGGCGTAGAAGGCCTCCAGACGGCTGCGCTGCTTGGTCCCACGGGCTTTCACCCCGGCACGCACCCACTCCAGTTCCGTGCGGAGAAAGCGCTGACGGCGGCGTTCAGACTGCTCGGCGATGGCCTGGCGCGCGGCCTTGCTTTCCAAAAAGGCCGTGTAGTTGCCTGGGTGGGAGTAACATTTGCCATCCGCCAGCTCAATGATGCGGGTGGCGATGACATCCAGAAAGTAACGGTCATGGGTGACAAAGATCGCCGCCCCGGAGAAGCTCCGCAGCGTCTCTTCCAGCCAGCGGATGGAGTCGGCGTCCAGATGGTTGGTCGGTTCGTCCAGCAGTAGCAGGTCCGGCTGGGCCACCAGGGCCCGGCACAGGGCCACACGGCGTTTTTCGCCACCGGAAAGCGGGGCCACCACGGCATCCAGCGCAGGGGCATCCAGGGCAGTCGCCGTGGCGCGGATGCGGGCATCCAGGTTCCAACCGTCGGCGGCTTCGATCTGGTGCAGCATTTCGGAGAGCTCCGCCTCGCTGCCGTCCCCTTCCTCATAGCGGGTCAGCCAGCTCGTCAGATCGGCCGCACCTGCCTGGATGTTTTCCATAACCGTGCGGTCCATGTCCAGTTCGAATTCCTGCGGCAGGTAGCCCATGCGCAGGCCACGGCGGATGGAGAGCTCGCCCGAATCAGGGCGCTCCACCCCGGCCAGGATCTTCAGCAGGCTGGTCTTGCCGCAGCCATTGCGACCCACCAGGCCCACTTTTTCCCCGGCAGCCACGGCTAGGGTTACCTCTTCCAGCAGGCGTTGGTTGCCATAGGAAAGGGCCAGTTCATTGGCGGAAAGGAGGGCTGCAGTCGGCGGGGGCATAGCGGGGGGCGCAAGACATACCCGGTAGAACTTCACATGCCAGAGCGAATGCAGGCTCGACACCGGATATCTTCTGCATCATGAAAGCGGGATATTGCGTTTTTTCCTGCCATGAAACTCCTCCTCCTCACCCTCGCCACCACCGTTCTCCTCATGACCTCCGCCGCCGCTGAATCCCCCTACCGCCACGTCGTTTTCTTCAAATTCAAGGACACCGCCACACCAGAGCAGGTGCAAACCATCGAAAAAGCCTTCATCGAACTGGCCAAAAAGATCGATACCGTGGAAGGCTTCGAGTGGGGCACCAATGTGAGTCCGGAGAATCTCAACGACGGCTTCACCCACTGCTTCTTCGTCACCTTCGCCAACAAAGCGGGCCTGGAAGCCTACCTGCCGCATCCTTCCCACCAGAGCTTTGTCGCCCAGCTCAAGCCGATCCTCGATAAGGTCTGCGTGCTCGACTACGTGGCCAAGTAAGCCCCCTGCCCTCCATCCCTGTGAGCACGGTCGCCGCCAAATACCACTTCGCCTCGGACAATACCTCCGGCATCTGCCCGGAGGCCTGGCAGGCCATGGCGGAGGCCAATGCAGGCTACCAGCCCAGCTACGGGGCCGATGCCATCACGGCGGCAGCCTGCGAAAGCTTCCGCCAGTTTTTCGAAACGGACTGCGAGGTCTTCTTTGTCTTCAACGGCACCTCAGCCAATTCCCTCTCCCTGGCCAGCCTGTGCCAGAGTTACCACAGCGTGATCTGCACCGATGTGGCCCACGTGGAGACCGATGAATGCGGCGCACCCGAGTTCTTTTCCAACGGCTCCAAGCTGTTGTTGGCGAAAAGTTCGTTAGGCAAGCTGGACCCTACCGACGTCGAACGCCTCATCACCCATCGCACAGACCTGCACTACCCGCGTCCCCGGGCCCTGAGCCTCAGCCAAAGCACCGAGCTGGGCAGCACCTACCGCCCCGGTGAAATCGCCGGCCTCTGCCAGGTGGCCAAACAGCATGGCCTGCATGTGCACATGGACGGTGCGCGTTTTTTCAATGCCCTCGCCGCCCTGGGCTGCAAGCCTGCCGACATCACCTGGAAGGCCGGTGTGGATGTGCTCTGCTGTGGCGGCACCAAACTGGGCATGGCCGTCACGGAAGCCGTGGTCTTCTTTAACCGCGACCTCGCCCGCGACTTCGAATACCGCTGCAAGCAGGCCGGGCAGCTCTGTTCCAAAATGCGCTTCATCTCCGCTCAGTGGCTGCGCATCCTCAGCGATGACACTTGGCGCAAGCACGCCAACAGCGCCAATCATCTGGCCCGCCAATTGGCCGATGGCCTGGGCCACCTGCCCGGGGTGCAGATCCTCTACCCCGTGGATGCCAATGCCGTCTTCGCCCGCCTTCCCGAATCCATCAAAACCGGGCTGAAGGAACGCGGCTGGATCTTTTACAGCTTCATCGGCGGCGGCTCCCGCCTCATGTGCTCCTGGGCCACCACCGAGGCGGATGTGCAGACCTTCCTGGCGGATGCCAAAGCCTGCTTGTAATCCTCACCGCGCCGCCGTCGCGGCTGTGCGTTTGCCGATGCAGAACAGGTGCTTGCTGCCCCGGACAAAGATCTGTCCCTCGCTCATGGCGGGTGAGGCATACACCTTTTCATCCAGTTCGCTTTCTGCCAGCAGGTCATACTTTTTGCCGGGCTTCACACTGCGCATCAGGCCGAAGTCATTGATGAAATAGACACGCCCTTCCGCACTCACCAGGGAGGCGTGGTGCTCCTTCATCCGCTCCTCCCACACGATCTCACCCGTCTTCGCATCGAAGCAGTGGCCGATGCCTGAATCGCTGACGATGAGCAGCCAGCCCTTCTCACAGATGGGGCTGGGCACGTAGGACACGCCCTTGTTCGTGCGCCATTTGATGTGGGTGTTTGTCACATCGCCCGCCCCATCCGGGCGGATGGCCAGGATGTGATGCTCTGGAAAGCCGCCGCTGAGGAGCAGCAGCCCGGATTTTTCATCAAAGACAGGCGAGGCCACAAACTGCTCCGTCGGCCCGTCCATCATCCACAGCAGGCGGCCATCGCGCGGGTCATAGCTGGTCACGCATTTGGTCCCGGTCAGCACCATCTGGGTGCGCCCAGCCATTTCGCGGATCAGCGGCACGCAGTAGCTGCGCGTCTGGTTGGGCCGCTGGATGCGCCACAGCTCGCGCCCATCGGCGCGGGAAAAAGCCACCATGTAGCCCGGACCATCGTGGTCGCAGTTCACGATCACCTTGTCCTCAAACAGGATGGGGCTGGAGCAAAAGCCATGCTTGCTGGCAAATGTGCCCGGCCGCACCTGCCACACCTGCTTGCCACTGAAATCATGCGCGCTGACGACCACCTCCATCTGATCCAGAAAGGCGGTGAATACCTTTTCCCCATCCGTGGCCGGTGTGCTGGAGGCATGACTGTTCAGCCGGTGCTTGCCTTCCAGGCCCGTTTTTAGCACTTCCTTCTGCCACTGCACCTTGCCGGTGGCGCGGTCCAGGCACAGCAGCACCCGCGCCTGCTCCTCCGGCAGGGAGGCCACGGTGAAAACATGGTCACCCCACACAATAGGCGAGGCATGGCCCTCCCCGGGCAGTTCCGCCTTCCAGGCCAGCGTCTTCTCCGTCAGTTCCATGGGGAATCCCCGGTCCTGGCTCGTGCCATCCAGGCGCGGCCCCCGCCACTGCGGCCAGTTCTCAGCATGGAGCGTGGCAGCAAACAGGAAGGGCAAAACAAAACGCATAAGGAAACAGTATCGGTTTGAAACCGCCGCTTCAATCAAAAGTGCGGTGGCTCTTTGCGGTTCCTCTATTCTTCCTGGGCACAAAAAAGCGGGTCCTTCTCACGAAGGTCCCGCTTCAAAGTTTTATCCGGCGAGGCTTACTTGGCCTTGGCGAAGAGATCGGCGACAGCCGTCCAGTTCACCACATTCCACCACGCGGTGATGTAGTCAGGGCGCTTGTTCTGATACTTCAGGTAGTAGGCGTGCTCCCAGACGTCGCAGCCCAGGATCGGGGTGCCGCTGCCGTCCATGAGGGGATTGTCCTGGTTCGGGGTGGAGGTCACGGCCACTTTGCCGTCCTTCACCACCAGCCATGCCCAGCCGGAGCCGAAACGTGTGGCACCTGCCTTTGCGAAGGCTTCCTTGAAGGCATCGAAGCTGCCGAAAGCGGCGTTGATGGCTTCGGCCAGCTCACCCGAAGGGGCGCCACCAGCGTTCGGGCCCATGATGTTCCAGAACAGGCTATGGTTGAAATGACCACCGCCATTGTTGCGAACGGCTGCCTGGATGTCGGCAGGCACGCTGCTGATCTTCTTGCACAGGTCTTCGATGGAAAGCGCCTCGAGATCGGCCTTGCCAGCGATGGCGTTGTTCAGGTTCGTCACATAGGCGTTGTGATGGCGACCGTGATGGATCTCCATCGTGGTGGCGTCAATGTGCGGTTCGAGCGCCGTCTTGTCGTAGGGGAGTGCGGGCAGTGTATGAGCCATAATCGTTTGGTTTGGGTTAGACTGGGTAGGTAGAGGGCGATACGCCGCTGGGCAAGGTCGCTTCTCCAAAAACTCGTCAAAAAAGAGCCGAATGCTGGGACTGTCCAGCCTCGGAATGAATCACTTCATCCACACTCTTCGCGGCCCAGGCCCCAGTCACGCCTCTATGATTTGGGCAAATTTCGTCACCCCCAGCCTTTGGCATCGCTTTACCCACCGTCCAATGTGACAATTCCGTCACCTTTGCGTCGTTTTTGTCATTTGCAAAAAGGGCCACCACCGTCTTTCTAGCCATTCGGGTCGGTAAGACCCGGTCTCCTCCCGCATGTCGCCCAGTCCCTCAGACGTACCCGCCACGAAGACACCGGGTGCATCACGCCCCGTTCCAGAACGCTTCATTGTCTCTAAAGGCACGCTGCGCTGGGATCGATTCATGAACTCGGCCATCGTCTTCGGTGGCATCGGCATCATCGTCGCCGTCTCCGGCATCTTTGCCTTCATCGCTCTGGAGATCGCCCCGCTTTTCCAGGGCGCACGGGTGGAAGAAAAGACCAAGATCGCCCTTTCCGCCCCCACGGGTGCCCTGGTGGGCCTGGATGAATGGTCGGAACTGCCCTTCTACTTTGATGGTGGCAGCGAGGTCGTTTTCCAGCCTGTGAAAGGCGGCCCCGCCCAGCGCCTGCCTACGGGCCTGCCCACAGGCACCCAGATCACCGCGAAACGTCACGATCCTGTCACAGGCCGCATGGCCATCGGCACGGCAGATGGGCAGGTGGGCTTTGTCGGCATCCATTACCAGTCGGAATACCAGGCCCAGGGCAAACCGCTGATCAAACCCGCCGTCAAGGCCGAGCCGCTGCTGCCCCTGCGCGAAGCCGCAGCAGCAGCTCCCGCCGCTACGCCCACCCCCGTGCTAGACATGGACTACGCGGACTCAGGTGACAAAAAGCTCTTTGCCGCCATTCAGGAGGTCAATGGCCAGCCCCAGCTCACCACCATGAGCCTGCGGCAAAAAAAGAGCCTCATGGGCAAGGGCAAGACTGAGATTGATGCCCGCGAAGACCTCACCCCCCTCCTCGCCGGGGCCAAGCCTCAGCGCGTCCTCGTTGCGGGTACCGCCGACAGTCTCGTGACCCTCACCGATGCTGGGGAGGTGCTGTATTTTTACCGCCTGGGCAGCGGCTGGGAACTGCGCCAGCGCTTCAAGCCCTTCGATGGCGGCCAGGTTTCCGGGGTGGATTACCTCTTTGGTCAGGTCAGCCTCGTTTGTTACAATGAGCAGGGGAAAGTCCGCATCTTCAGCCTCTTCGTACCCGAGGGCGGCACCATGCGTCTCTTTGGCCAGACCAAGGAATTTCAGCCCCTCGATGGCCCCATCACCTACTACCGCGCCAGCCAGCGGAACAAATCCTTCCTGGTCGGCAATGCCAAAGAGTGCGCCCTCTGCTACGCCACCACGGCCAGCGTGCGCCGCAGCGTGAAGCTGCCCTTTGAGGCAGTCTCCGTGGCCATGGATGCCAAGGCGGAGCACATCGGCTTTCTCGATACTCAGGGCAGTATGCACCTCTATGAGATTAGCGATCCGCACCCGGAAGCTGGCTGGAGCGCCTTCTTTGGCAAGGTCTGGTACGAGGGCTTTGCCGGGCCCAAGTACGAGTGGCAGAGCACCAGCGGCACGGATGACTTTGAGCCGAAGCTCTCCCTCATCCCCCTCATCATGGGCTCCCTGAAGGGCACCTTTTACGCGATGCTCTTCGCGGTGCCCATCGCGCTGCTGGCCGCCATTTACACCTCCCAGTTCCTGGCCCCCGGGATGAAAAAGATCGTCAAACCGGCGATGGAAATCATGGCCTCACTACCCTCCGTTGTGCTCGGTTTCCTCGCCGCCCTTTGGCTGGCCCCGCTCATCGAAAACCGCGTGCCCTCGGTCATCCTGCTGGTCATCTCCATCCCCGTTTCCGCCAGCCTGCTGGGCGTTTTGTGGGGCCGCATGCCCATCGTCTACCGCAACCGCCTGCCGAAAGGAACGGAGTACCTCATCATCGCCCCGGTCATGCTCGGTTTTGCCTGGCTCGGCTGGCAACTCGGCCCGGCTTTTGAGAAAGTCGCCTTTGTCGCCACCATGCCGGATGGCAGCCAGATCGCCGATTTCCGAATGTGGTGGCCGCGCTTCACCGGCATGTCCTATGACCAGCGCAACTGCCTCGTCGTCGGTTTCATGATGGGCTTCGCTGTCATCCCCGTCATCTTCACCATCGCGGAGGATGCCCTTTCGAATGTGCCCCCTTCCCTGACCTCCGCCTCGGAAGCCCTCGGCGCTTCGCGCTGGCAGGTGGTGCGCTCCGTCGTCCTGCCCATCGCCTCCGCAGGCATCCTCTCCGCCGTCATGATCGGCCTGGGCCGGGCCGTGGGTGAAACGATGGTCGTGGTGATGGCCACGGGCAACACGGGCTTCTTCGATGCCTCGGGCAACTTCTTGTTAGGCGAGTTCGGCCTCGGCGGCGGCAAGTTCCCGCTGGCGGACCACTGGAACCCCTTCAACGGCATGCGCACCCTTTCGGCCAACATCGCCGTGGAGCTGCCTGAGGCCGCGCAAAACTCCACCCACTACCGCACCCTCTTCCTCGGTGCCCTGGTGCTCTTCGGCATGACCTTCGTGCTGAACACCGTGGCCGAAGTCCTGCGCCAGAAACTGCGCGACAAATTCAAAATCGTCTGATGCCCCTCGCGACTCCCCAACAGCCGGCCCGTACCAAAGGCGAGGTGAAAGTGTGGCTCACCGCCGCAGGACTCACCCTCGGCCTCATCATGATCAGCGGCCTGCTGCTGCTCATTGCCTTCAATGGCCTCTCCGTCTTCTGGCCGGACCGCGTGGCCGTGTACACCATCAAGGAAGGCGACAAAGAAACCCGCATCGCCGGCAGCCTGGTGAAGTCCCAGCAGCGCCGCAAGCCCGACGGCAGCTTCGTCACCGAGCACTCCATCTTCACCGGCAACAAGGACGCCTACAACCTGGCCTTCCGCTTCATCAACGACTCCGACATCGTCTCCCAAACCGATGCCAAAGGCATTTATGTGGCCGAGCGCATGGAGTATGGCGATGCCATCTTCACCCCCCTGGCCCTGCAACTGGCCGATGGCAAAAAGATCCCCGGTGACGATGCCGCCTTTGCTGGCGAATTCGCCCGCCTCGTCAAGCAAGGCAACGAACGCCGCGAGGAAATCCTGCGTATCGAGAAGCATGAGATTGGCGACATCAATGCGCGCATGAAAAAGCTGGAGGTCCGCTCCCGCAAAGAAGATGTGAAGGCCGAGATCGCCAAAGAGCAGGCCCTCTATCAGACCCTGGCCGACGAGGCACAGAAACTCCGCGCCGCCCAGACCGCCGACAAGCTGCTCTACAAGCTGGCCTCCGGCGAGGAGCGCACGCAGAACGTCGGCGACATCCTCCACTTCTACCAGCCCAACGACCTCGGCCTCGGCGGTCGTTTCATCGTCTTCCTTCAGGCCATCTGGGAATTCCTCATGGCCGAGCCCCGCGAAGCCAATACCGAGGGCGGCATCTTCCCCGCCATCTTCGGCACCTTTGTCATGACGGTGCTCATGGCCTTCATGGTCACCCCCTTTGGCATCATCGCCGCCATCTACCTGCGTGAATATGCCCGCCAGGGATTCCTGGTGCAGGTCGTCCGCATCTGCGTGAACAACCTCGCTGGTGTGCCCTCCATCGTCTTCGGGGTCTTCGGTCTCGGCTTCTTCGTTTATGGCGTCGGTGGCTTCATCGACGGTGGTGTGCAGTATCCCCTCGCGCCCAACTGGTGGTTTGCCGCAGGCATTGGCGCGCTGGCCTGCATCGGCTTCGCGGTGTACCTTTCCACCCACAACCGCACCGCCATCCCCACCCAGCAAAAGCGGCAGAAGTTTCTGCAAAAGGTCGAAGGCACCCTCTGGATCGCCAGCGTCTTCCTGGTCATTATCACCGTGGCCCGCTGCCCCTACTTCGGCGGCTTCTTCAGTGACAGCCTGCCCACGCCCACCTTCGGCACCGGCGGCATCCTTTGGGCCTCGCTCACCCTCGCCCTCATGACCCTGCCGGTCGTCATCGTCGCCACCGAGGAGGCGCTCGTCGCCGTGCCACGTGGCGTGCGGGAAGCCGCCCTCGCCTGCGGTGCCTCGAAGTGGCAGACCATCCAGCGCATCGTCCTGCCCAGCGCCCTGCCCGGCGTGATGACCGGCGTCATCCTCGCCATGGCCCGTGGTGCGGGCGAAGTCGCCCCGCTGATGATCACCGGCGTGGTCAAACTGGCCCCCTCCCTGCCCCTGGACCTCTCCTGGCCCTTCATCCATGCCGAGCGCAAATTCATGCACCTTGGCTTCCACATCTTCGACCTTGGCTTCCAGTCCCCCGATTCCGAAGGGGCCAAGCCCATGGTCTTTGCCACCACGCTCCTGCTCATCCTGCTCGTCGTGGCCCTGAACCTCGCCGCCATCCAGATCCGCGCCCGCCTGCGCAAACGCTACCAGGCCAGCGCTTTCTAATCCTTGGTTAGGCTGAGATGCCTCCGCAGCCGCAGAGCGTCCTGGGCTGCGCCAGTCCTCTGGCGCTTTCGTCAAGCTCATCCGTCCCCGTTCGCCATGGAGCGCGGGCGCTAAGTACCGCGACTGCGGTGATCCCGCCGAGCGTTTCCTGCGTCCTCGCGGGAAACGGTTCTCCAGGCCCGCAGCCCCATGCCTGGCACTCCGTAGCAGCCACCTCGGTTCACGGTCTTCGGCGGGACGCCGAAGACGGCACGCGAGACGCGTGCGCTCCATCTAAAACCCGTCGTCCGCTCAAAGCCCCCCGAGGAGCGGGACTTGGGGATCTTCCGGCCTACCGCTACGCTCCCGCTAGTTCTGTTGGTGTCTAGCCTTTAGGCGATCTTTGAGAAGGTAAGAGAAGTCATTGAATCGCCTGAGGGCTAAACACCAACAGACCGAACAAACCCGCACCCTTGTCACACTTCCTGTTAATCCTGCCATCTTGTTAATCCTGTAAAAACAGCCCATCCCACTCCTCCAGGCCCCCGTTCGCCCCCCCCAAACCACGGGACTTGGCAAGTTCCGCTCCTTGGGGTCTTTCGATCTAACATTCAGGCTCCCGCCAGCTCTGCTGGTGTCTAGCCTTTAGGCGATCTTTGAGAAGGTGCGAGAGGTCATTGAATCGCCTAAAGGCTAAACACCAGCAGACCGAACAAACCCGACCTCTTGCCACACATCTTGTTAATCCTGCCATCTTGTTAATCCTGTAAAAACAGCCCATCCCGCGTACGGGACGCAGGCAGCTACGGGTGAGGATTGGCGGTAGCGTTTACTGGTGCGGGAGTGTGTGACCTAGCGGGGCTGCTATCCGCACAGGGACTGTGCGGGCTACCTTTGAGCCCATCCCGCGTGCGGGACACAGGTGGCTACGGGTGGGCGGTGACGGTGTTTGTTCGGATTATCAAACACACCCTACGATTCGGCCACCTGCTGGCGCAGGCAGCTACGCGTGAGGCTTGGCGGTAGCGTTTATTGGTGCGGGGGTGTGTGACCCTGCGGCGCGGCTTTCCGCACAGGGACTGTGCGGGCTACCTTTGAGGCTTTTTCTTGGTGGCCTTGGTGGTTTTCTTCTGGGCCACTTTGGTGGCGGGGGCGCTGGGGGTGTCGAGGGCATCGAGCTGCTGCTGGAGCTCGGCGGCGCGGGCTTCGAGGGCGGCGATTTTTTCGGCGCGCTGGGCACGGGCTTTGAGGAGGCGGCGCAGCTTGGGCCAGTGCTCTTCATCGACGATGTAACCGACGCAGGAAGGCTTGCCACAGCGGCAGGGGTGGTCTTCCCAGGTATCGAGAGCGAAGCCGTAGTTGAAGGAGAGTTCTTCGCCTTCGGGGATGTCGCGCTTGGCGTGAATCCAGATGCGGCCACGGGTGATGAAGGCCTCGCAGTTCGGCTCGCAGGAGTGGTTGATGAGGCGGGCGGTGTTGCCGGAGGTGCTGCCGTCGAGGTCGTGGGTCTTGTTCAGCGTGAAGATGTACACGGCGGCGCCGCCGGTCTTCGCGGCGCGGGCGGCGAGGGCGTTGCCACGGCGTTCGCTTTCGGCCTTGGTGATTTTTTCACCGGTGTATTCGATGATGGGCGTGCCCGCCGGGATGTGGGTGCGGGAAAAGATGCCGCGCTGATGGATGGCGGAACGGCGGACGATCCACCATTTTTGAGGAGAGGCTTTGGGCATGAGGCGATGTGCAGCGGATGTGGTGCCGATGCTACCAGGAAAGTCAAGCGGGGGTCAAAGTTTCCGCTCAGGAGGCGGGCTGGGCACCCGGCTGGGCGGCGAGGGCTGCGGCGGCGCGGGCCTTGGCCACTTCGGCCTTGCGGAGGATCTCGTCCGGGCTGGGGAGGGAGGCGAGGACATCCATGGGGATGAAGCCATCGCTGACGAGTTTGGTGAGGCATTTTTTGCGCTCGTCGAGGGCCTTGTCCGGGCTGCGCTCTTTGCTGAAGCGGCTCTTGGCGGCGGCGCTGCGGTCCTTGAGCGCGGAGTAGATGTCGCCGCCGAGGAGGGAGGAGATGTCCACCTTCATCTTTTCGCGACCATGGTCGGCGGCGCTGACGTCGTCGCCATTGATGGGGCCGGCCTGGTATTTGGGGAACATGATGGCCACCTCCGGGCAGACGCGGGAGCAGGCGGGGCAGTTGGTCTTGCAGTTGTCGTTGTTCTGGACCTGGATCTTGTTTTCTTCACTGACGCCGTAAACATCGAAGAGGCAGAAGCTGAGGCACTGCATGCAGTTGGTGCAGCGGCTGTAGTCAATGACGGGGAACCAGGGCTTCCACTTGCCGGGTTCGTTCATGGGCTTGTCGCCGCGTGTTTTATCCACCAAGGCGACGACGGTTTCGGGATCGAGATCCGTGATGTCGCGGGTTTCGATCTGGATGCGGCCGGTGACGTCTTCCAGGGCCGGAGCCTGACGCTGGGGGAAGGTGCCGAGGAGGAGCAGCGTGTGATCGTCCGATGGTGTGGCGGTGACACTGGTGGGGGTGACGCGGGATACGGCGTAGCCTTTGTCCAGCAGGGCGGTCATGACCTTGAGGCGGGCCTCGGGCGGCAGTGGCAGGGCACCATTGCCTTCATAAAGGACGACTTTCAGCGGGCGGGCGGTGTGGGTGATCATGACGATGGCAGGCGGGTGAAAAATCAGGCTTCAGCGGCAGCGACGGCTGGCGCGGGGAGTGGGGCATCGGCAGGGCGCAGCATCTGCTGGGTGATGTCCTCGGCGGTCTGGCTGCGCATGTTCAGGATCTCGGTGCCCTCAGGCAAGGGTGCACCCGCCTGATGGAAGAGGCCGGTGACGGCGCGGGGATAGCAGGCGGCGATGCGCAGGCGGCCGCACTGGGCGAGCTGCTGCAAGCGGGGATCGCGATGAGCGGCCATTTCGCAGAGGTCCGAGACCGTCTCGAAGCTGGTGCCGGATTCGCAGAGCTGTGCGAGGACAGCGTTTTTAACGCCGGAGGGGACGACCTGGGCATAGGCGCAACGGCAGTAAAGGAGGACGGGGGCTTCGGGCATGTGGGGGGACGAGAGAGATAACGCGGATCGGCGGCGGATATGACTTCGAATATTGCCGTTTTCGGCCTGGGGATGCAATAGCTGAGATTGCCCGTGTTTTAGAGAAACCTGCTCAGCGCACCCCGGCGGCGGAGAGCTGCTGGCGGAGCTGGGGCCAGGTGACCTGGGCGGGCCAGGTGCGGGGATCGCGATGGGTGGCGGGGATGACTTTGGGCAGGCCCTGCTCGCGCTCCTTTTGGTTCTTCTTCCAGGCGGACTCGCCCCCAGCGCGCACGCCGGCATAGATGGCCTTGCGTTTTACCTCGCCCACACCGCAATCCGCCATGGCCGAGGCGAAGATGCGGTCTGCCTCCGCACGAGTGGTGGTCTGGGACCAGTAGAGCCAGTCATGAACGATGGCGGGGTATTGGTAAGCCTGGCCACCGGACTCAAAGTACGGGCGCAGGCTAGGCGGGATGCTGGCGTGATCCGTCACAAAACCTGCGGGCACGAGGATCTTTTGGCCGGTGGCGGCATCCACATACTCGAGGTCCGCATGGAGCATGGCATGGCGGTGATCAGTAAATGACACGGTGGGCACGGGCGTGATGCTGGCGCAATGCGTGAGCAGCCACGCTGCGAGCAGGGCCTGGGCGGTGCGAGCTAAGAGGCGGAGTGCGGACGGCATGGCGACGAAGGGAAGATGGAGGCGAGGAAGGATTTCGTCGAACAGATTGCGGGCTGGAAAGTCACAGACCGCACGCCATGAACTTTGCCTGTCTTTATCTCATCAGTGCTGGATGCGCAGGTCTTGTCTGGGCTGGGCCTGAAAAGGAGACCGAGGAGAGGACCAGTTACGAGCAGCTTTTCCATGGCGCGCAAAGGCCCTATGCAGAGGCCGGTCCCCCGCCCCAGGCTGGCAGCACGCCAGAGCAGACGGTGCGGGCGCTGTACGAAAACGAGATCTTTTTCCACCAGCGCAATGCCATTCCAAAACAGGTGACTGAACATTTGCAGGGCTGCTTCACCCCTTCCCTGCTGGCGCATTTTAATGAGTGCCGGACCAAGATTGAGACTTGGCTGGCTGATCCCGCAAACGAGGGGATGAAACTGCCGATGAATGAGGGCTCCATCTTCCTGTCTTGCTACGAAGGGGGCACCTCCTTCAAAGTCGGGGAAGCCGTGATCACAGGCGATGAAGCTCGGGTGCCTGTGGTGCTGACCTATGAAGAGGCTGGCAAAACCTACCCGTGGGTGGACATGCCGATGCTGAAGCGTGTGGGCAGCCGCTGGCTGCTGGACGACATCCGTTTCCAGCCGCTGGAGGACATTCGCTGGACCTTGCGAGGGCGGGTTTCCATCGAGGATTGATGCGCCTAACCAAAGGTGTAAAACAGCCTAATCCTTCCGGGTCGGCGCGTTTTTCCAAAATGACTCGCCCACTCCCTGACCCTGTTTTTCGAAGAAGAGGGTGAACTCGTGACGATTGTAGGTGAGGTGGGTCTGGGCAAAGAGGCGGAGGCCTGCGGCGGTGGCGGTCTTGACGATCTTGCGGAAGAGGTCGCATGGTTCCTCCACGGTCTCGATGCGGGGCACCTTCAGCGTGAAGACGATGAGGCCCCGGGGACGCAGGGAGCGCGACAGACGAATGACGTGATCCAGTGACTCAAACGGGGGGCCATTGAGATCGGACAAGAGGGCATCATACACGGTGCCGTCCTGGGGGGTGAAGGTGGCGACATCGGCATGGATGAACTTCAGCCCGGCACGGCCATTGAGGCGCTTATCCAGCGGGGCGCGATCAATGGCGGTGACACGCTGCTCGCGGGCAAGGAGCTCGGAAGTCATGCCACCGGGACAAGCGCCCAGCTCCACCCAATGGCTGCCTGCGGGCATGGGCGGGCGGTGCAGCAGGAGGTAGTGCAGGGCCTCAGCGATCTTCGCCCCAGCGCGGCTGATGGTATCGGGGGAGTCTTGGTCGATGTACTTGCTGCCGCCAGGGTAGAGGCCATTGCAGAGGCGGGGGGACTGCAGGCCGGTGAAGAGGCCTTCTTTGCCCACAAGGCAGTAGAGCGTATTGGCGGCGGGGTCCTGCTCCTCGACATTGCCTGCGGCCATCTTCGGGAAGACCTGGAGGGCGCGGCCACGGAGATTCGAGGCGAGGCTTTTGTAATACTTGTCCGGCGAGGTGGGATTGAGCTGGCCGATGAAAAGGCCCTGGGGCTGGCTTTCGCCAAATTTCTTCAGCAGGGTCTGGGCGGCCTTTTCGATGAAACCCTCCATCTTCTGCGGATTGCAGGGCCAGGTGTGGTGCATGGGCAGATTCCAGCGGGCAAACTTGGCGGCCTCGGACTGGTGGATGGCCTTCGGCGTGAGGGTCTTGATGAGGTGGTACTCATGCCCCAAGCGGGTGCTGGTGCTGCTGCCGAACTGCTGGAGGATGCTGCCGGAAATGCCTTCGAAGATTTCAGGAATGCGCACCAGCCAGGGCTGGGCCTGGGGAGGGGTGGCGAGGGAATCGGCAGCGGGAGTCATGAACCCGTGAAGTCGCCCCGGCAAGGCCGGAGTGCAAGCAGACGGTGAGGGCGGATGACTTTATTGGAAGTGTCCTCCCGCCGCTTGGCCTCAGGAAAGTTGGAGGGCACCGCCGTCGCAGAGTTCGGCTTTGCCGAAGGTCTGCAGGCCAGTGTGGCCCATGCTGTGAGCGACGCTGAGCCAGAGGCGGTTGTGAGCGGCTTTGTCGAATTTCAGGGTACGGCCCATTTTGAAACCGGCCCCGCCGCCGACCATGACATAGGGGATGTCATTGAGGGTGTGGCTGTTGCCTTTGCCCAGTTCGTTGGTCCAGACTAACAAAGTATTGTCCAGCATGTTGCCGTCGCCGGTGGGCTCCGGGGTTTCGCTGAGGCGCTTGGCCAAGTAGGCAAATTCACCGGCGAACCAAGTGTTGATTTTCAGCAGCTTGGCGTAGCTGTCCTTGTTGTCATCGGGATCGTGGGAGAGGGAGTGGTGGCCTTCCTCGATGCCCAGCCAGCGCATCTGCGCCATGCCGACGGAGCGCATGTATTGCAGTGTGGCCACGCGGGCCATGTCATTGGCGAGGGAGTTGACCAGGAGGTCAATCTGCACGCGGCTGATCTCGGGCGTGTTGTCATTCACCAGCTCGATGCTGGGATCAATCTGCGGCACGGGATGGGCCAGCGCGCCCTGTTTATCGGCATTTTCCAGATCCTGTTCCAGACTGCGGACGAGGGTCATGTGCTGGTCCAGCAGGGCTTTGTCGCGGGCGCTGAGTTTGGAGGAGACGCGCTTCAGGTCGCTGCGCACGTCATCCAGGATGCTAACGAGGCTTTCCTTGTCCTTCATGCGGCCGTAGAGCTTGCCCAGCATCTGGTGGGGATCATCCACAGGGGCCACGGGCTGGTTGCCCCCGGCGTAGCTCATGCGCGTCCAGGGATCGGCACGGTCTGGCACGGCGACGCCAAACTCCAGGGAGCCAAAGCGGGTGCGGGTCTCCGGGCGACTCTGGAGGAAGTTTTTGATTTCCTGGTCGATAGAGATGTTGCTGGCCCAGCCGGCCGGATTGCCGCCACCGCCCATGATGTTGCCCTTCAGCAGTTCATCGCAGGTGAGCAGGCAGCTCATGCCGCGCATGTGGCTGTCGCCATCGCCCTGCACTTTGTTGGCGATACCGTGGAGGATCAGAGTCTTTTCCCGGAAGGCTTCCAGGGGCTTGAGGATGGACTTGAACTCGATGTCCGCGCCCTCTTTGTCCGGCCAAAATTCGCCTGGCAGCGTGCCATTGGGCGAGAACATGACGATGAGCCGCTGCCGCTTCTGCGGGGCCGGTGCGCCCGTGATGCTGGGCAGGCCCGCGAGGAACGGCAGAGCCGTGGCGGAGATGCCGAGGTCGCGGAGAAATTGGCGGCGGTTCAGGACTTTCATGAATTGGGGGTGAAGGTGCTACGGAGGAGTGAAGGACTTTCTTGCGGGAAGTTGCAAGGTGGGACCGAGAGATCAACGAAGCAGCGGCCCGCCTGGATGGCATGAAGCAGGCAGGCGGCCATCTGGGGGCGTTGTTTGCGCCGGGGTGTTTTCCCCTTTTACTTTTCTGGCGCGGGCGTTCTCTTAGGCGGATGCCTTCCATTTCCCCTGCCCTTTCGGCGCCGCTGCGGTGGCTGTGCTGCCTTGCCCTCGTCGGGCTGCTTTTCCCTGCCCAGGGCCAGTCCTCGTCCGCTGAAGAGGAAGAGGTGGATCGCCGGACGGAGCTGATGCATGCGCGGGCCTTTGCCGCGGCGATGGAGCGGCAGATGGAACTGCTGCTGGAGAAATTCCCGGCGATGAAAACGGAGATCCAAAAGACGCAGGGCCTGTGGACGCAGTCGCCCCTGGCCCAGGGCAAACGTGCCCTGGAGGAGGACATGCTGCGCGGCGGTGGCGAGGCGATGAAGGCGGAACTGGCCAAGATGGACCAAAACTTTGATGACCCGGTGGAGACGGTGAAGGAGATCACCGGGGAGGCGGAGCTGCGGCTCTTTCTCCAGCGTGTGGAGGAGCGGGCGCGGGGGGACATCAAGATGCCTGCGATCCGTGGCCACTTGCTGAGCTTTTGCCCGAAATATCGGGAACAGCCTGCGCTGGAAATGCTGCAAGGCTACCACACACCGGTGACGACGAAGCGCGAGGGAGTGGAGATCACGCTGTCTTGGCCCATGAGCTGGAAGCCCATGATGCCGCGCAATCCCGACATGACCCAAAAACACGTGCATGTGTGGGGCAACGGTCATCTGAATGGAAATCTTCAGGTGTTTCCTCTGCCCGCTGGCCAGACCGTGGAGGAGGCCTTCAAAGCCTGTACCCCGGCTTCGGAGTCACGCTACTTCAAATCCATCGGGCTGAACCTGATGCAGTTCCAGGAAACGAGGATGGAAACCTTCAATGAGACCGATGGTAAACGCAGCCTGCGGCTGAAGATCGCCACCGCCGAGGGCCCCATGGGCAACACCGGAGCGCACGTGGCCGTGGTGGAGTTCAAGACTTTCTACGAGGGCCAGATGATCATCCTCTTTTTCAACTGCCCCGGCCCCGCCGACAGCCCCATGGCCAAAGAACGCCTGGAGAAATATTTCCCCATGTTCCAGCAAGTGGCGAATTCGATGAGGCTGGAATGGGTGGAGTGAGGGGGATAGCGTAGTGCCAACGATCGCCCTTTTGTCCGGTGCATCTCCGGATCGCGCTCGCCGTTCCTGTTCTTCCTCGAGTTGGGCGCGGCAATGGGGCTTGCGCCAACCCATGTGCTCTAGCGCACGAGCAGCCCTCGCTCATTAAGGTTCACTGACCTGCTCCAGAGTGACTCCTGGTTATTTTGCATACATATTTATCTTATTTATTAAAATTTATTATATTTATTTCATTTAAACTAAATAAAGATTCAATGCATCTTGCAAGACTTAACCCAAGCCATCAACCTTATGCCGCCATGGATTTTACATCCGTGTATTAATACAAACTAAATAACATCAACTCACTCCCGATGAGAAACACCATCAATATACTTATCATTCCGCTGTTTGCCTGCATCATCAGCTCATGCGGCGTCCCCATGTCCAGAGGCTATCAAGTGCCTAAACGTGCAATCAGTTTAGACACTGCGAATTCGAGGTACAGCACCCATGTCACTTCAACTCGGTTTAATTACACCGACCCCGGAAATGATAATTACTTTAGGAAAGTTTATGATAGCAATCAAGGCACTCCACAACAAAAAGTCGTCAGAAATCAAATAGCTAAAGAAATGACAGCTTTAGTGGATGAGAACCACACCATTTATCATGAGTCATTGAGGCGCAACATGACGGGCAGCAACATCATCAGCGATTTCTTAACGATGGGACTGACCACTTCTGCAGCAATCAGCACAGGAGTACAAGCCACCCGAGCTTTGAGCGCTATCGCCACCGGCACCAAAGGGTTAGGAGCCTCTATCAACGGTCACGTGCTTCAACAGCAAACATTGAGTGTTATCCTTAAAGCGATCCACCTCAAAAAAGAAAAAGTTTATGCTGAGATGGCCGTGAATTTCGACAAAGAAGCGACTCAATACACGCTTGAGGATGTCCTTCGCGATTTAGGCCGCTATTGGGAATCTGGACTGCTGCTCAGTGGCATCGCCCAGATTGACTCGACGGTTTCGCAGCAAACAAAACAAGTGGAGACCGAGCAGGACAAAGCTGCGCAAAAGCCTTCAGAAAAAACTACCGGAAAGGCCGATGCCCAAAAAGCCCAAGCTACATTGAAAGCCTTCTCCGAAATGTAGAATACCCATCCGTTTTCTCTAAATTCAAACAGGCTTTGACGGAGGTTATTGAAAGTTCAAACCTTTCTCCGACCTCTGTCAGAGCCTAAGTTTTTTTGGGAGGGTGCGGAATTGTTCCAGGCCTCAAAACTTCTCAGTGCCGCCATGGACAGCCCAAGGAGCGGGACTTGCCAAGTCCCGTGGTTTGGGAAGCGGCGATAGGGCGAGGATGCGGCCCGGATGAATTGGCACGCAAAGGCGCAAAAAATCAGGATCTTGGCGGCTTTGCGCCTTTGCGTGAGTCCTGTTGCTGAGTGGCAAGGAGGAATGGCATCATTTTTCACCCAACCTCTTTTGCCATTTTCTGAAGTGGGGCTTGAGGGTGGGCGGAGGTTCAGGGGCAGGGACTTGGCAAGTCCCGCTCCTTGGGGGGCTTTGAGCGGACGTGGATCGGTGGTGGAATGGGGGGCCTTCTTTACAGGATTAACAGGATGGCAGGATTAACAGGAAGTGTGGCAAGGGGGCGGACGGAGGGGTTTTAGATGGAGCGCACGCGTCTCGCGTGCTGTGTTCGGCGTCCCGCCGAAGACCGTGAACCGAGGTGGCTACTGTGGGGTGCCTGGCATGGGCTTCGGGGCGCGAGAACAGTTTCCCGCGAGGACGCGTGAAACGGCAGGCGGGACGCCCGCGCTCCATGGCAAACGGAGGCGTGAGAGCTTTTCGAAAGCGCCAGAGGACTGGCGCAGTCCAGGACGCTTCGCGGCGGTGTGGCTGCGTGGGCCACCCGCTGGCGCAGGCAGCTACGGGCTGCAAGGGGGCGAACGGAGGTGGGTGAGCTTTCGGCCCCTCCACCCGCTGGCGCGGGCAGCTACGGGCAGACTACTTCTGGGGCACGCCTTCGAGGGCGGAAAGGAGGGTGATCTCGACGAGGAGCTGCTTGATGCTGCAGCCGTGGGCGGCGAAGCTGCGCTGGAGGGTGTCCATGACTTCGGGGCCGTAGGCGGGGATCTGCTGCTTCACGGTGTGGTGGAAGAGGTGGCGGATGAAGGCGCGGTGACCGGCGGGGTTGTCGGCGACGTAGTTGACGATGTCGCGCGGGCCGGTGAGGCGGATGTTTTGGCCCTCTTCGGTGGCGAGCTCGCTGGTGGCGTTGACAGGCTTGTTGTTATCCTGAGTGCGCCAGCGGCCAATGGCATCGAAGTTTTCCAGGCTGAACCCGAGGGGATTGATGGTGGAGTGGCAGGACATGCAGGAGCTGTTGCGGGTGAGCTCGGTGATCTTTTCCCGCATGGTCAGGCTGGGGTTGAAGTGGCTTTCGTCAAAGGTGACGGCCATGGGCGGGGACTTTAGGGAGATGCCGACGATGTTGCGGGTGAGGAAGACGCCGCGATGGATGGGGGAGGTCTGCTTGCTGTAGGCCATGGAGGCGAGCAGATAAGGGTGGGTGACGACCCCGGCGCGCTGTTTGGGATCAAAGGAGACGCGCTGGAACTCGCCGCCTTCGACCTTCTGGCCGTAGAACTTGGCGAGGCGGTCATTGAGCAGGAGGTAATCGGCACGCAGCAGCTCGCGGTAGTCGGACTTCTCGCTCCAGACGACATCGTCAATGAAGCGCAGCAGGGATTCGCGCAGGTCGGCGAGGACTTCCTGATTGAAGCCGGGGAAGGCCTTGGGGTCCTTGGAGGTGTTTTCGGCGTGCTCGAGGTCTAACCAATGATGGAAAAAACCATGCAGTTTGGCCTTGGTGCGGGTGTCGGAGATCATGCGCCAGGCCTGGGCCTGCACCTGCTCGCGGGTCTTCAGTTTGCCCTCGGCAGCGGCCTGGGTGAGCTTTTTGTCCGGGATGGAATCCCACAGGGCGAGGGCCAGGCGGGAGGCGACATCGAAGTCATCAGGCTGGTCTTTTTCCTGCAGGCCGGGATAGAGGAAACGGGGAGATTTCAGGGAGAGGAGGACGACGCGCTTCACGGCCACTTCGGGAGTCTTGGCGCTTTGAAAAAGGGACTCCACGTAGAGCTGCTTCTGCTCTTCGGAGAAGGTGCGGCGGAAGGCGGTCTCGGCAAAGGCGAGGGCGAATTTTTTCAGCTTTTCCACGCGGTCAGGGGCATCGGCCTTGCTGCCGGAGAGGCGGTCCAGATGCTTTTCCACATGCTCGGCAGTGGCGATGGCGGCTTCGGTGGTGGCTTGGTCCCAGGCTTTGCTGATGCTGGAGCCACGCTCATACCCCACGCTGCGGTCATCGGCGGGGAAATTCGTGCTCACGATCATGAGCTGCTGAGGGCGGTCGGTACGCAGGGCGTGCTGGGGGATGATTTCCTCCACACCATGCGGCGGCTTCCACCACAGCTCCACGGAGGCGGACTCCTCCTTGAATTTGAAATGCTCGAGCATGAGGCGGTAGGTGCGGCCACCGACGAGGTAGATGCTCTTGCGCTCTTCGCGGACGGTGGGGCCATTGCTCACCCAGCCGTCGATGAGGGCCTCCTGGTCGTCGTTCACGAAGAGGCGGACGCCGTTTTCGCTTTTGACGATGAATTCATAGACGCCGGTCTCCTCGGCCACCACACCGCCATCCCAGCGGTTGTTGAATTCTTCGGGGATCATCTTCGCGTCATCGGGGCTGGTCTTGCCCCAATGAAAGGCGATGCGGCCATCCACGCGCTCGAAGCGGTGCGGCTTGCGATTTTTGCGCTTTTCATCGGCCTTTTCGATTTCCTGCTGGCGGCGCTTTTGCTCGGCCTTGCGGAGGTCGTTGCGGGCATTGGCGATGAGCTTGCCATCGGCCTTGGCGGCGATGAGTTCGTCGAGCTTGATCTGTTCCGGCAGCTTTTCCTCGGGCTTCTTTTCCTCCGGGGGCGGGATCTCAAAACCGCGGTAAGCCCCCTTCAGGCCGGTCTCAGGATTCACGGGGCGGTCAAAGCCGGGGCCATTGCGGAAGCGGCCCACGAGGTCCATCACGCTGGTGCGGTACTGAGCGATGGTGAGGCGGGTGAGATCCTGCGCGGGCGGCTGGGTGAGGGCCTGCGCTTCGGGGGAATAAAAGGCCTCGTAAATGTAGGCGGCCACCTGTTTGGCATCGTCGCCCACACAGGCGCCCACGTTTTCCTCCGGCATGGTGCGCTCGATCTTGCGGGCCAGCGCCTCCAGGGTGCGGTCGCCGATGAGGGGCTCGTCATACTTGCCATCCACGCCCTGGCCTTTGTCGCCATGGCATTCCACGCAGAGCTTTTCATAGATCACCTTGCCGGGGTGGGGGCCATCGGCGGCATGCAGAAAGGCACCCAGGCCGAGGGTGAGCGCGGGGACCAGAAGGGCGGAAAAGGTATGTCGGGGGGCCATGCGTTTGGCTGGATACGCCAGGGGAGATCGGGGGGGAGCCCAAAACGTGCCAGTGAGAACATTACCCACCGTAGAGGGCGTGTCTTTCAGACGAGGGCAAGAGAGGCGGCAGACTCACAGCTTTCGCGCATAGACTTCCAGCGGGCCGGGGGCGGCCTGGTACGGACGGGTGATGGGGCCGCTGTGCTCCAGCGCCCAGCGTTCCGGCTGACTGCGCAGGGCCTTGAGCAGGAGTTCCTCATGGGCTGGGGCAGTCTCGCCCTCGGCGGAAAGCTGCACAAAGACACGGCTGATGGTGGTTTTATCCAAGTAGGCCAGGAGGGCCTCGGGCGTGTCAAAGGCGGCCTGGTAACCACGGCCCAGCCAATCGGCAGCGGCGAGTTCCTTGCTGGCGCGATGCACCTGCAGAGGCGAGGGCGAACGGACCGGCAGGGCAAAGGCGGCGGAGGCGATGACGGCCCCTTCCCCGCGCGGATCCGCGCAGACCAGCCAGTGCGTGCGCTCCCCGGCGGCGGGTTTTTCCAGGGCCTGAACGACGGCACTGCGGTAGCCACGGACGTTTTTCACCAGCAGATGCGGCACCTGGAAGATGACCAGGAGGACAAGGCTGAGGATGCCAAAGCGGCCCAGGGGCATGCGGGCGAGGGTGAGATCAAAAAACGACACGGCCAGCAGGGCGACCACGGGGACCACGGGCATGAAGTAGCGGCTGCTGTAACCCGTGGGGATGAAGAGCATGATGAGGGCGGTGCCCACCAGCAGGCCCAGCAGCGCGGTGCGGCGGGGATCCGGGCGCAGCTTGAACTTCGTCAGCCCCAGCCACAGGGCCAGCCCGGCCACAGCGATCATGACGGTGACAAACCCGAACGCGGTGGAGAGGACGGAGCTGTAATAAGTGACCGCGCCGAGGGCGAAATCCACCAGCCCTGCGGAGACCATGCCTTCCTTGGTGATCTTCGATGAATACAGCATCCACGGCCCGGCCAGCAGGCCCACCGGCAGCCCTGCGACCCAAAAGGCGGGCTTTTTCAGCAGGTCCCAACGGCGCAGCGCCAGCACCGTCACGGCTGGCACCAGGGCCAGGGCCAGGCCGGAGCCCTTGGTGAGAATCGCAGCGGCGGCGGCGACCCCGAAACCCAGGGCGAGGCGGTAGCCAGGCTTTTCCAAAAAACGCACCCACAGTTCCACCGCCAGCAGGCAGAGGCAGGCGAGCATGAGGTCTGCCATCACCAGTTGGGCCAGTTTCAGCGTGACTGGGAAGGCGGCGCTGAGAACGGCAGCCGCCAAGGCGGAAGAGTCCCGCAGCATGCGGCGGCCCATGAGATAGACCTGAAGGGCAAGCAGGCCGGTGAAAAGCGCCTGCAAAACGAGCAGGACCTGCGGCTGCGGCCAGGGCAGCAGGACGAGGCCCGCCAGGGCGTAATATCCGGGCGGGTAATGGCCCAGCGCCACCTTTGGGAAATCCTCATAGTATTGCTGCGCAAAGGTGAGCGGCGACTGCCCCAGGCCTGTGGCCAGGTAGTCCCGCACCATCAGGCTGGTGACCGCGTGGGCGGGCTCGTCCGGATCTGCCCCGATGTCGGAGGTCCACACGCCAGTGAGGCTCTGGATGAGCAGGATGAACAGGGTGACGCCCAGGAAAAGCACGCCGGCACGGTATCGAGAAAAAACGGAGGCAGAGGGCTGGGCGGGATCGGGCATGTGAGGGGCGGATGGTGAAGCACAACCGGGGCAAAGGCAAATTGCAGGGCCGGGGGCGAAGCGGATTTATGGGGACAAAACAGACCCCAAACAGGTAGCGGACCCGATTTGAAGCGCCTCCTTAAACTCAAACAACCATTATAATCCATAATTTCTATAAATTAAGCTTGGCTTAGAGGACCCGATGCAGGATGTTATGCCACTGCCCTCTTCCCATGGTCCGTCTGCCCTACCTTTTCCGCTATTTGCTGGCCTTGCTGCTCCTGCTGGGGGCGATGAGTGCCGGACTTTGGTTCGGCCTCTCCTTGATTTCGACTTTGGACCCGGAGGTCGCCGTGGAATCCCCTGCCCACGCTGAGGAGCCCACAGCCCCGGCTCTCCCGAAGGCGCCCATGCAGGCCGAGAGCCCCCTGGTGCAGAAGACCACCCCACCGATGCCGAATCCCCGGCTGGCTGCGCAAAAGCTGCGGGAGGAGGAAGGCCAAAAAGCCCGCCAGAGAGCCGGGCAGGACCTGCGGGCCGGACGCAGCTTTGCGATGAATGAGCACGGCAGGACGACGCGGTTTCGCCTGGCGCTGGATGAGATTTACGATGCCACCGCCCCGGTGCCTGAGCGGCTGCGCAAGATCGCCCCGCAGGCGGATGCAGGCCAGTTGCTGAGCTATGCGCAAAACGAGGCCGAGCGGCTGGGGCGCTGGCCTGGACTGGTGATTTATCCCGAAAACGGGCCCGTGGATGCCGCGCACCGCCGGGTGCTGACGGAGCAGGTTTTGCTGAAAGCTGCCGATGTGGAAGCGGCTGAAAAACTGGCCGCGAGCCAGGGACTGAAGATCACCCAACACCCCGAGTATGCCCCGCAACATCTCATCGCCGAGGCGGCAGATCCGGTGGCGGCGGTGGATGCCATCGCGGCGCTGGATGCCGGTTTGCCCGCTGTGGAGCCGGTGCTGATGCGGCAGCGTGTGCGCCGGGTGCTGCTGGATGATCCGTATCTGAGGGACCAGTGGCATCTCAAAAACACGGGCCAGTCCGGCGGCAAGGCTGGGGTGGACATCGGCACCGAAAGTGTGTGGGACCGCTTTCAGGGACAGGGCGTACGCATCGCCATCGTGGATGACGGGCTGCAACTCACGCACCCAGACCTGGCGCCGAATGTGGACCCTGCGCCTAACCATTACGACTGGAACGATGCCGACCAGGACCCGAATCCGGGCTCCGACGAGGACTCTCACGGCACCGCCGTGGGCGGGCTGGCGGCGGCGCGTGGCAATAACAACCTGGGGGTGAGCGGGGTGGCCCCGCAGGCCACACTGGTGGGCTTTCGTCTGATTTCCGGACTGGTGACCGATGTCACGGAGGCCGAAGCCGCCACACGCGGGGCGGGCTTTATCCAGATCAAAAACAATAGCTGGGGCCTGGGCGGCAGCGCCTCGGACCTGTTCCCCACGGGCTCGCTGATGGCGGAGGCCATGGCCTACGCCGCCACGACAGGGCGTGACGGGCGCGGCACCATCTCCGTATGGTCCGCAGGCAACGGGAGGCACGTTGGGATGCAAGGAAACAAAGACCCCTATGGCAACAACATGCATGCCATCACCGTGGGGGCGGTCACTCACCAGGGCGCGCTGACCTATTACAGTGAAACCGGCAGCCACCTCTGCGTGGTGGCCCCCTCCGCAGAGACCCAGGGCAAAGGCGGCATCGTGACGACGGACCTCGTGGGCGTAGCCGGGTACAACGAGGGCAGCCTGAAGAACTTGTCCGAAGTGAACTACACGAATGACTTCCGCGGCACCTCCGCCTCCACCCCCATTGTGGCGGGCGTGGTCGCGCTGATGCTGGAGGCAAATCCCTACCTGAACTGGCGCGATGTGAAGGAGATCCTGCTGCGCTCCTCCACGCAAATTTTCCCCAAGGACAAAGGCTGGCTGCAACGGCCTAACCGCGATGTGTGGGAACAGGGCTTTGCCCCTATCAAGCATCACCAGTCCTATGGCGGCGGCCTCATCCATGCCCCTTCCGCAGTCGCCATGGCGCAGGCCTGGCCGGGCCTGGGAGCCATGACTTCCGTGACGCGCACAGCCGTGCCTGAAGTGGAGATCGAGGGCCAGAGCATCATCCCGATGGGCGGCACTACCATCATCGTGCCCCTGCCGGAAGAGACGCAGACAAAGGTCAAGTCCACCCGGTTGAATCTGGACTTCAGCAACGCGGCCCCTCTGCGGGTGGAAAATGTGACCGTGAAGCTCAGCGCCACCCACACTCGCCGTGGCGACCTGACGCTGAAACTGATCTCCCCCAGCGGCAGCATCAGCACGCTGGCCAGCTACACCAAACTGGACACGGGAGCCGACTACACGGAATGGACCTTCAGCAGCGTGCGCCACTGGGGCGAATCCTCGCGAGGGATCTGGTCCGTGGTGGCCAGCGAGCCGGAAGACAGCGTGGATGGCCAACTGGGGTCCGTCACCGTCACCCTGCACGGCATTGCCTATCCGGGCATCCGTCTCACCACGACTCCCAACAGCCAGATCGTGGCGGAAGGCAGCGAACTGGCGCTCACAGGTGCCACCACCACCTATGGCAAAACGGAGCAGCAATGGCTGAAGGCGGGCAAGCCCGTCAGCGGTAGTAGCAGCGGCACCTTGGCGCTGAATCCAGTGCAGCTCAGCCATGCGGGCCTTTACAGCTACACGGCGGAAAACCTCACCACCCAGATCGAGGTACCCATCGCCCTCGGCGTGGTGCGGCGCAGCCTCGTTCCGCAGCATCTGCTGCCAGGGCGCACGGCCACCTTCAAGGTGGCGGCGGCAGGGCCTTTGCTCCGTTACCAGTGGTTCATCGGCAGCCTCGCCCTGCGGGATGATGGCCGCATCACCGGCAGCCGCAGCCCCACGCTGACAGTGCGCCGGGTGCAGACCACGGATGAAGAGGACTATTACTGCCGTGTGAGCATGGGCGATGCGCCGCCGCTGGATACCCTGCGTGGGCGACTGAGCATCATGATCCCGCCGACGCTGGAGGACTTTGTGCCGCCTGCACCGGGCATTGTCAGCGCCTATCTGGACCTGCCTTTCCTGGCCGACAACGGCGCCACCACCTATCGCGCCACCGGCCTGCCGCCGGGGGTGAAGCTGGATGCGCGCCATGGCCGCCTCATTGGTCGCCCGACCCTCCCCGGCACCTACCGCATCACCCTCACGGCCAGCAATGCCGCAGGCTCCAGCCCGCCGCTGAGCTTTGACTGGGTGGTGGAATCCCTGCCCACAGGACTGGTGGGCACCTACCGGGGACTGGTGGAGCCTAACGATCTTTACAACAACGGCTACGGCGGCTCGCTCTTGGTGACTGTGGGCAAGACGGGGACGTTTACTGGAACGCTGACACGCGGCAAGCTGCGCACGGCCTTCAAAGGCGCGCTCGATACCTATCCGGGCGAAACCTTTGCAACGGTGAACCTCAGCCTCCCCCGCCCTGCCCCGGCCCCGCCGCTGGAGTTCACCTTCACCGTGGACAGTGGTCGCCTGGATGGCAGCCTGGGCCATGTGGATGAGGAGTACGCCTCCCTCTGGGCGCAGCGTGAATGGACGGCCCTGCCTGCCGAACTCGCCAGCCTGCCCGGAACCTACAACCTGCCGCTGCTGACGCAGCAGACCAGCCTGACCTATCCTCTGGGCAGCGGCTACCTGGCCGTGACCCTGACCGACCGTGGCCGCCTGACCTACACAGGTCGTCTGGCCGATGGCACTGGCCTAACCGGAAGCGGTATCGGCACCGGAGCTGGCCTGTTGCCCGTGCATCATCTGCTGTATGCCGGCACGGGCTCCGTGCAAGGCAGCCTGGCCCTCGTGGAAGGCGCACCCCGGTTTGAGGCTCTGCTGGACTGGATCAAATCCCCGCAGCCTCCCGGCACCCGCAACCATGGCAACGGATTCCCCCGCCACGGCCTGAGCGGCCAAGGCACGCGCTACACGCCGCCTGTCGCGGGTAACTTGGTGCTGGATCTGCCGCTGACGGCCCTCAATGCGCAGCTCGACTTCAGCCAGGGCGGGCTTTTCACCAGCTTCACGCAGTACTTCACCCTGGCGGCGGGCCACCTCGCCCAATTCCCTGCCGGAGAGTTCAATCCGCATCAGATCAAGATGACGCTGAACGCCAAAACGGGCCTCATCACCGGCACGGGCACGAAGCTGGACATTGATCCGCTAAACCCGGCCCTCAACCGCCAGCGCCCCGGCAGCTTCAGCGGCCTCATCATTCCCTATCTCGGAGCTGCCGAAGGCCACTTCCTGCTCCCCGGCAGCAGCACGCCAGGATCGCCGATTTATTCAGGGCGGCTGGTCCTGCGAGCGGCGGCTAATTGAGATGCTTTTCTCGGCGCATCCGCCGATGAGGTTTGGCAGACAAGTAGCCCGCACAGTCCCTGTGCGGAGAGCAACCTCGAAGCCCCGAGCCGCCATGCTTCCCAGATTTTCCCGCCGATGCAGGGTTCAGGGGAGTACGGTAGGCTGGTATTTATATGCTCGCTCGGTTGTCTGTGAGCTGTCGGCGCTGCTATCCGCACAGGGACTGTGCGGGCTACTTTTGATGAAGGTCTGCTCTGGCCGTGTTTCAGAAATCGATTTTAAAAAGGTGCGATGCCATGCAGCCAAGCATGCCCTCAAATCTCCTTTTTCACCTGGGCGACGCCGGAGACCATGTTGGCGAGTTTTTGCTTCGCGGCCCAGCGGGCGGTCTGGCTGAGACCGCAGTCGGGGGCAAAGACGAGGCGATCAGCCGGGGCATGCTTCAAGCAGGCGCGCACGCTTTCGGCCACGTTTTCGGGGGTCTCGACGTAGTAGCTTTTCACATCAATGATGCCCACGGCGACATCGGTGCGTTTGGCGATCTCGCCGATGATTTCCAGCTCGGCGTATTCGCGGTTGGCCATCTCAACATGCACTTCGTCGCAGTGGAGGTCAAAGAAGGCGGGGAACAGCGGGGCGTATTTGCGGTAGCCGACGGGGTGGCCCTTGAAGTTGCCAAAGCACAGGTGGGTGCAGATGCGGGCACGGCCATAACCGGACTCGACGGTGCGGTTGAAGAGATCCACAAAACGGCGGGTGTCTTCGCGAAATCCGTAGCAGCTCATGCTGGGCTCATCCACGCAGATTTCCTCCGCACCGGCGGCGACGAGATCGGCGATCTCCTGGCGGACGATGGGCAGCAGGGCCTCCGTAATGGCGTAACGATCGGCATACTGTTGGTTAGGCGCGAGGCGGCCACTGAGGGTGTAGGGGCCGGGCACGCTGACCTTGAGGCGTTTGCCCGAGCCTCCAGCCAGACGCTTGAGCCGCTGAAATTCCTCGACCGCGCCGAGGCCGCGAGGGGCACGCAGTTCCCCCACGATCTCATGCTTGCCGCGCTGATCATGGGCGGGCGGGCCAAAACGGCGCGGGCTGGCGGGCTCGAGCGCGATGCCCTCGATGAAGCCGTAGAAGGACAGGTTGAAGTCAAAGCGGGTCTGCTCGCCATCGGTGATGACATCCAGCCCGGCGGCGATCTGATCCTGAATGGCCACCATGGCCGCATCGTCCTGCAGCTCGGCCCGGTCGGCGCTGCCAAACTGGTCCAGGTGCTGAGCAGAAAACTCCAACCAGCCTGGAAACGGGTAGCTGCCAATGACCGAGGTGCGGAGCGGTTGATCCTTCATGTCTCAAGGCTACGGCGTGATGACCACCCTCGTCAACCCGGACCCGTATCCGGCAATTTTTAGAGTTGGATTGTTCATCTTACCAGAAGAAGACCCGTTTGGCTTCGAACAAAAAAAATAGGACCCATGGGTCGCACAGGTCCTATCAAAATCATGGGAAAGCTAAAGCCAATTTCAGCATCTTAAAGGATGCTGCCGGGTTCGTAGGCGGCGGCTTCGGGGTGCTTGGCCACGAGTTCGCAGACGCGGAAGACGAAGTGGTCCACCTGCTGGGGGGCATCGCCGGAGTTGGCCTTGCCCTGGGCCATGATGGCATCGAGTGCATCGGCCTTGAGGCCCAGGCGGTCATCGGCGGCGAGACGGGCGAGGAGGTCGTTGTGGCTGACTTTGCCGGTGCGCATGTCGCGGGCGACAGCGACGGCGTGCTCCTTGATGGCTTCGTGCGCGGCTTCGCGGCCAGCGCCGGCTTTGACGGCCTCCATGAGCACCGTGGTGGTGAGCAAGAAGGGCAGATAGCGCATGAGCTCTTGCTCGACGACGGCTTCGAAGACTTCCATCTGGTTAAGCACGGTGAGGAGCGTTTCCAGCAGGCCATCCATGGCCAGGAAGGCATCCGGCAGCATGACGCGGCGGACGACGGAGCAGGAGACATCGCCCTCATTCCACTGGTCACCAGCCAGGCCTGCGGCCATGGCGAGGTAGCCTTTGAGGATGACGTGAAAGCCGTTGATGCGCTCGCAGGAGCGGCTGTTCATCTTGTGCGGCATGGCGGAGCTGCCGACCTGGCCTTTAGCGAAACCTTCGCTGGCCAGCTCATGCCCAGCCATGAGGCGGAGGGTCTTGGCAAAGCTGCCGGCACCGCTGGCCACGTGGGTCAGGGTGGAGACGACCTGCATGTCCAGGCTGCGGGGATAGACCTGGCCGACGGCATCCAGGGAAGCATTGATGCCGAGGTGATGCAGGATGCGGTCCTCCAGGGCGCGGGCCTTGGCGGAGTCGCCATTGAAGAGGGTGATCTGATCCAGGCGGGTGCCGACAGCGCCCTTCAAACCACGGGCGGGATAGCTGGCGATGAGGGCATTCAGCGCCTCGACCCCAAGAAGCATTTCCTCACCAAACATGGCGATGCGCTTGCCCACGGTGGTGACCTGCGCGGCCACGTTGTGGGTGCGGGCGGTCATGGGGATGTCGCGGCACTGGGCGGCGCGTTTGGCGAAGCCGGAAAGGGCGGCGATGCTCTTCTTGCGCACTTCCAGGAGGGCGCGGAAGACCTGGAGCTGCTCCACGTTTTCCGTGAGGTCGCGGCTGGTCATGCCTTTGTGGATGTGCTCGTGCCCGGCGAGGTCGCAGAACTCCTCGATGCGGGCCTTCACATCGTGACGGGTGACGCGCTCGCGCTCCATGATGGAGGCGAGGTTGACCTGGTCCTTCACCTTCTCGTAGCTTTCGATGACGCCATCGGGCACGGGGATGCCGAGGTCGCGCTGGCCTTTGAGAACGGCGATCCAGTAGTCCCGCTCCAGCTTCACCTTGCCCTCGCCCGACCAGAGGGCGCGCATGGCGGGGGTGGCGTAACGTTCGGCAAGGACATTGGAAATGGCATCAGTCATGGGCCGCCCAACTTGCCGGGGAGAGGCGGGGAGTCAAGCCGGGGCCGCATCCGGAGGGGAATCTCTAACTGGAGAAATGCCACTGGCCCGTGCTGCTTTCGTAAACCCAGGCATCAAAAAAGCCACCGATGGGATCGCCAAACCAGAGGGTGAAATTTCGGCCGTCGGAGCTGTAGCCGCCTTTCCCGATGAGGCGCGGCAAGGGCGGATGCGACGGCAGATCCTGGAGCGTGCGCGGGTAGGTGCCATGTGCGGTACGATAGGCCTCCAGGTGTGGCCGCAGGACCTGGGGCCAGGCTTTGGCCTGGGCGATGGCCCGCTGAAAGACATGGTGATTCAAGGGCAAGGCCACGCTGCCCAGCACGGCTGCATAGGCCAAGACACGCAGCACCTGCACTAGGGCGGGCATGGTGCGCCCCTGGCGGCTGGCACGCCAGAGCATAAAGGCGGCCAGCAGGGCCACGGGCACCCCCACGGCGGCCCCCAGGAAGGCCAACACGCGCAGCACAAACGGATCTGCCCACCACAAGATGGCCGCGAAGAGCAAGGCAAGGAAGGTGTAAGCGCAGAGGCGTTTCATGACGTCAGACATCCGGCGGCCTGCCTGTCAGGGGTGGAACGGGGGAGGATGGAACGCGAGCCGGAGGAGCTTGCGCCAGCCCATGAGACTGGACGCGAACGCGGGCCTGACAAGCGACAGATGCGACGACGTTCGGGCTGGGTGAATCACCAAAGAGACTTTCGATGCTTGGCGCATTCACCCATGAGGATTTGCCGACAAGTAGCCCGCACAGTCCCTGTGCGGACAGCAACCTCGAAGCCCCGAGCCGCCATGCTTCCAGATTTTCCCACCGCCGCAGGGTTAAGGGGAGTTCGGTGGGGTGGTCTTTACTGGCTCGGTTGTCTGTGAGGTGTCGGCGCAGCTATCCGCACAGGGACTGTGCGGGCTACTTTTCTGCGCGAGTGCAGGACCAAGGGCAGATCGGAGAATGAAAGACGCACTTTTTGTTAGGCTTGTTTGACCGCCGTGAAAGGTAGCCGGGGCTGCTTTTCACGGACGGATCATCAAACAAGAGCGGACCTCACTCCCCGGAGCGGGAGAATGGGAGGCTGATGCGGGAGGTCAGGGGGCGGGCGGGCAGCGGATTGCGCTGGATGCCGGTGGTGAGGGCTTGACCGACGGCGTTGAGGAGATCCAGCACGTCGAAGGGCTTGGGCAGGTAGTTGATGCCGAGCTGGAGGGACGTGGTCTGGCCGAGGATGTCCGGGCAGTAGCCGCTGGTGAAGATGATGGGCAGGCTGGCATCATCCCCCAAGATGGCACGACCGAGATCAAAGCCGCTGGCATCGCCAGGGAGATTGATGTCGGTGATGACGAGATTGATGCTGTGCCGGTGGGCACGCCAGATCTGCCAGGCTTCATGAGCGTCCTTCGCGGCATGGACGGTGTGGCCCTGGTTTTCCAAGACGTAGTTCATGACGTGGCGCACGCTGGAGTCATCGTCCACGATGAGGAGGTTGCACGGGGCGACCTCATGCAGCAGGCCATCGAAGTCCTGGCCGCCGGTGATCGGGGCGACGATCTCGTTTTCCAGCGTGGCGATGGGCAGGTAAATATCAAAGTCCGTGCCGACGCCGACAACGCTGGAGACGGTGACCCAGCCGCCCATGTGGCGGGCGAGACCGCGCACCATGGCGAGGCCCATGCCAGTGCCTTTGCCGGGTTCCTTGGTGGTGAAGAAGGGATCGAAAATCTGCTTCAGCACTTCCTGCGGCATGCCGCTGCCGCTGTCGCTGAAGGAGAGAATGGCGAAGTGGCCAGCGTGGGCATCGGGATGCAGGGCGCGGGCGTCTTCGGAGGTGGCGATGTGGGTCTGCCGGGTGCTGATGCGCAGGGTGCCGCCTTTGGGCATGGCATCGCGGGCATTGACGGCGAGGTTCACCACGATCTGGCCCAGGGAGCCGGGATCGGCCATGACTTCGGGGAGGTCGGCCATGAAGGTGGCCTCGAGGGTGACATGATTGCCCAGGGTGCGCTTCAGCAGGTCCAGCTCGGCCTCGATTTCGCGCTCCAGAGAGACGGGGCGCGGGGTCTTGTAATCGCGGCTGGTGAAGTTGAGGAGCTGCTTGGTGAGATCCGCCGCACGGCGGGCGGCGAGGAGGACTTCGCCCATGGATTCGGAGATGCCGGGGGGCTGGTCGCCGTTCATGAGGTTCATGCTCAGGTGGCCCTGGATGACGGTGAGGACGTTGTTAAAGTCATGGGCGATGCCGGCAGCGAGGCCGCCGAGGGCATCCATCTTCTGCATCTTGCGGATGTCTTCCTCCAGGCGCATGCGGTCATCGTGCTCCTGGCGGAGGCGGGCATAGGTGTCCTCCATGCGCTTGGTGCTGTCCCAGAGCTTGGTCTGGAGGCCGAGCTGGCGCAGGGCGGATTCGCGCTCAAAACCCCACTTGGAAGTGAGGGCATTGGCGATTTGGATGACCTCAATGGGATCGAAGGGTTTTTTCAGGATGACCAGGCGGTGGGAGATGCCGAGGTGGTCCACGATGTCGTCCCAGGAATAGTCGGCATAGGCGGTGCAAATGGCCACCTGGAGATCCGGCTGGAGGCGCCACAGGTTCTTAATGGTGGCGATGCCATCCATGCCGGGAGGCATGCGCACATCCACCAGGGCGAGGGCAAAGGGGCGGGCCTGCTGAAGGCCCATCTCCACCAGGCGCACGGCCCCATCTCCCTGCGCGGCAAAGGCGAGCTCGAACTCCGGCATGGAGCGGGAGGACTGGGGATCGCCAAAGACGGCGGACTCGATCATGTTGAGGTCGCCTTCCCCGAAGTCGGTGGGGGAGAGGATCTTGCGGAAGTCCTCGTGGATCGTGGTGTTATCATCCACGATCAGGATGCGATGGTTCACATGCAGCGGGTCTTGGGCGACCAGATCTGCAGCAGGATCGTTGTTGGGGCGGGGCGGGTTCATGCGAGGGTTCACGGTAGGTTTGACGCAGAGACAGTGTTGGGCGGCGGGAGAGGACCGGTTTTAGAGTCCTTGCGCGCCGGAATTTCCAGGATGAAGCGGGCCCCTTTGCCCAGGCCTTCGCTTTCAGCCTTCAGGCTGCCGCCGAGATCCTGGGCGAGCAGGCAGGCGTGATGTAGGCCGAAGCCGTGGCCATCCTTTTTGGTGGTGAAACCCTGGGTGAAGATGCTGGTGAGGTGGCGGGGCTGGATGCCGCAGCCGGTATCCTCCACCACGATGCGCACGTGGGTTTCCCCCTGGGGCTGGATGCGCAGCGTCATCCGGCGCTGGGAGGCGGGCTTGTCCCCCATGGCCTGGCAGGCATTGGCCAGCAGGTTCACCAGGATCTGCAGCAGCAGGCCGCGGGCGGAGTAAATGGGCGGCAGATCCGCAAAGTGGCGGTCCACGGTGACCTGCTGATGGGCGATGTTGACATCCATCTCCAGGCGCAGGGCCTCTTCCATGACGGTGACGAGATCCAGCGGTTCCCAAAGGGTGCGCACGCTGCTGTGCGACTGCTGGAGCATGATCATGTCGCGGATGTGCTCGATGCGCTCGATCATGTCGCTGACGGTGGCATTGAGGCGGTTTTGCTCATCCCGCAGGTAGCTGGAGAGATCCACCAGATAGCCGGGCAGCACCTGGCCACGTTTGTCATCGGTGAAGAAGGCGGGGTTTTCTGGCAGGTTGTCCTTCAGGAGCTGGGTGGCCTGGCAGAGCTTGTCCATGCGGGACTTTTTCAGGCGCTCGGACAGGAGCTTGGCACCGACATTGAGGCTGTTGAGCACGTTGCCCACATTGTGCAGCACGCCGGTGGCGATTTCGGCCATGCCAGCCTGGCGAGAGGCCTCCACCATGACTTTGTGCATGTCCTGGGTGCTGGCCTCATTTTCACGCTGGGCGGTGATGTCCAGCAGGATGCCGCGCAGCACCAGGCCATCCATCATCAGGCGGGCGGCCTGGCCGTATTCCTGGACAAAGGCGGTGGAGCCATCCTGGCGCACCACGCGGTACTCGGCCTGGTATCTTTCCAGATTGGCCAGGGCCTTCTTCCAGTTCTCCTCCACACGCTCGCGATCCTCCGAATGGATGATGTTGCTGAGGAATCCGGCTTCCGAGGCCCAGCGGTCGAGATCATAACCCAGGTAACCTTCGGCACTCTGGCTGAGGTAGGTGAAGGTGCCGCCTGAGGCGGGCCTTTCCCAGACCACGCCCTGCACGGCATTGACCATGCCATCGAGGCTTTCGATGTCCTTTCGCAGGGGCCGGATGGCCTTTTCCAACTCGATCTGGCGGCGTTTTTCAGTCCGCACCACCAGGAATCCGCCCAGGCAGACGCAGATGACGAGCAAGCCGATGAATTCCCCCACCACGCGCCACTGCTCGCGGAGAATGGCGTCATTGTACAACTTGGGGAAAAATTCCAGCACCATCGCGCCTTTGACGGCATCCGCGCCATCGCGCAGAGGAATGAGCGCCATGAGACCGGTGACCTGGCCGTTTTTGCCTGCATCCACACACCAGAGTTCTTTGCCCTCCAGGCAACGGAGTAGTTTTTCCTCACAGCCGGCGTGGAGGTAAAGGCGGTCTTCCGGCTTCTGAAGGCCCAGGGACTGGAGGACGTGCCGCCCGTCTGGGGTCACTGAGGCCGTGGCGATGGCGCGGCCAAAGACGGCCTCCTGGCCGAGGCGGCGCTGGGTGCGCTGGACGACCGGCTGCATGGTCTCTGCCGTGAGGTCGCTGACTTTCTCCGTGGCACGCTCCAGAGCATGGGCATGGACACGGGCGATGCCCATCCAAGAGAGGCTTAGGCGATCCGCCACCCGAGCCGAAGAGCGGGAAATGTGCAGCGGGGCTAGGTAAGCGACGGCACCGACGAGGGCGATCACCAAAAGATGGTGATGGGTATTGTGGAATTGTTTCCTCAGAAGGCCAAGGCAAGCCCCCCCCACGGCAAGCGTGGTGGCCAGGAAAACTAAAGCCGGGATGCCCAATTCCATATATTCCAGATATTATAGCAATTATATAAATAAAGGCAAAGAATGATCCATGCTAAAGGGAAAATTATTCACTTTTGTTCAATTTTCGCCTCTTCATGATGATCAACCTCAGTCAATTCCCGATTGAATCAATATCTATAATACAAATTCAAACTAATTTGATATAAAGCAACACCTTAACACCCCATTTCTCCGCGCATGAGAAAACAAAATATCGTGCTTACCGGAGGTTAATCCCGCAGAGCAAGGCGACTCAAAACGGCACGCGGGGCCGCCTATTTGCTGACGTGGAACGGACCCTGGCTGACAGGCCCACTGCGGAAACGGGCGCGAAAGGTGGAGGAAGCTGCGAGGGATTTTCCCCGGCCTCAAAAAGTGACCCAACCTGCCCAGGCGACGGCCACATAGGCCATTTTGCAAACGACGTGGAGGACCTGATCCTGGTTAAAATTGGTCTTGCCCTCGCACTTGGCCACATCGATGCCCCAATGCACCACGAACTCCACCATGCCGAGCAGGGCCGAGCCAGTGATGAGCCACACCGCGCCTGCGTGGATGAGGCAGTGCGCGCTCATGCAGACGACCCAGATGCTGACAGGTCGGGAGGGATCCTGAAGGCGGATGAGAAAACGGCGGTTCTTTCCCGTGGCCAGGTATTCGCCCTGAAGGGGGAAGTCTGCCACCGCGTGACCGATGCAGAGAGCAAACAGCGCTTTGAACGCTGTCAGCCAATTGAGCGGGGGAAACTCCACGAGTTCGAACATGACGGACAAGCTCCCATCCGGCTCCCTAACTGGCAACTTGAAAATGAACTCTTAAGGAGGTGGCAGGGGAACGTCGCCTTTCGGGGTCACCGGCTGGGCTGCGCCCTGGGTGGGGAGCGGGGGCAGCAGGGGCGAAACGGTCGGCTGCCCGCCTGCCGGACGCGTCTGCAAAGCGGGGGCGGCGGGTGCTGGCGCAGCGGGAGCCTCGGCAAAGGCGACCCAGCCTGCCTGGTCGCCCTTCTGAAGCTGCACGCGCGTCTTGTCCATGGTCGCCCCGGGCGTGACCTTGCGGATGCGGATGCCGTTTTCGTTTTCGGCATTCAGGCGGGCTTCGCTGATGAGGGAGGTGGTGCGATCCACCAGCACGGCGACGACCTGGCCATCCACCTCATAGACACCGACGAGCGAGAGGGCATCCGTAAACAAGGGGCCCGCAGGTGCATCGGGCGAGGGCAGATCGCGCGTGGTGAAGAGGGACTTTTCCCACAGCGGCGCGTAGTGCTTCAGCTCCGGGAACGGCACCGGAGGTTCTTTGCCCGCAGCCGGGACCTGGGCGAAAACGGCGCAGGGCATGGCGGCGAAGGCGGCCAGGACTAACAAAAAGAATTTCATGGTTGTGCACCTCCGCCGGTATTGCCTGCCGTGGACGCGCCTTCGCGGTAAAACTGAGTGACCTCCACCTCGGCATTGATGCTCTTCCCCTGCCCTGTCGGGCTGACCATGAGGCGGGTGATGCCGAGAAAGCTGCCGGGCTGCTGCACGCCGTGCATCCAGGTGAAGAAGGCCTGCTCCTTCACCGCGCTGAGGGTGAGGCGGACGGTGGCACGATCAAAGTAACCGCTGCCGCCTTCCACGGGGAGACCATCTTCGGCGACCTCCTTAGGAGCTTCGAGGAACTCGCGCCCGGCCAGGGTGAGACCAGCCTTGTCGGCCTGCTTTTGGATGATTTCCAGCAGGCGGGCGGAAGCCTCCTGCCGGGAGGCGAAGGCGGGCACGCTGGCATCCAGCCACTCGCTGCGGCGCTGCCACTCGGCCCCTTCGGTAATGGCCTGATTCATGTCCACCAAGCGGTCGCGCAGGCGCTGCGTCTCCTCTGTGATGCTGCGGTAATGATTGAGGCCAAAGGTGAGCGCGCCACCGCCCACGACGACGAGGAAGACGAGGGCGAAGACGCCTAACAAAATGCGTTCACTGCGTTTCATGGGCGGGCCGCTCCCTTCACTTCAAAGGTGGCGCTGTTGTCGCTGGCGATGACGGGGGCGGGAGTCTCCCAGGAGTATTTGGCCAGGCCGGGCACAGTCGGGATCTCGCGGGCATACTGAAGAGCGAGGGAGGGCGAGGGCATGCGGCCACGCAGCAGCACCCGCTCCGGCACCCATTCAAAATGGGTCATGGAAACCTCACCTGCGGCCTGGGGCTGCATGCAGTCCAGCAGCACCTGCATGGGGAAGTGCGCTGGGTCCACGGCGGGGGCGGCCTCCAGCCAGCTCTTTTTCTGATCCAGCACCTGGGAAGCCTGAGGCGTGAGGGCGGCCACGCGATCCCGCAGCAGGTCGCGTTCCTGCGTTGCCCAGGCGATGAGCACGGCCATGACGGCGATGGCGGCGGCGACGGCAAACCCGGCGGTGAGGGCCAGCAGACGGGTGCGGGCGCTGCGGACCTGCTGGGCACGGGCGGCCAAAATTTCCGGCGGCACCAGCGTGCTGTGGCCGGGCGCGGGCATGAGGGGCGCGGGGCGGGCCACACGCAGGGCGGGCAGTCCGGTGATGCGTTTGATCTGGTCCAGATCCCCCTCTTCCTCCAGCCACAGGAGGATGTGGCGCACCTGGCCCAGCACGCCCTGAAAGCCGAGCTGGAGGCAGAGGTGATTCACCTCCCCCAGCGCATGTTCATCCAGCGCCAGGGAGGAAAGCGGGCTGGCATAAACGATGTCTGCCCCGTGGGTGATGACGAGCACGAGGCGGCCAAGCTCCCGGTAAACGATCATCGCATCTGGCGGCAGCGGCAGGCAGGCGGCCGCTGGCAGGACCTCATCCGGCAGGCGGGCGAAGTCCGAGAGCGGCACGGGCATTTCCTTCAGCGCCGTCATGCACACGAGATGGGCTCCGTCACGCTCAGCGATGGAGCGGATCTGCAGGCCGTGAGGGAGATCTGCCACCCGCACGCCGAGGCGTTCCAGATGCAGCGCGGCCATGTCGCGCAGATGGGCGGCCTCGCCCTGAAGCCAGGCGGGCAGCACCCACAGATGCGCCACCGGCAGGGCTAGTAGGCGGGTCTGCGCCTCCTTGCCAAAACTGCCCGCGCCAGGGCCGCACTCGGCCACCAAGGCGCAGTCCTCCCCGGCGGTGCCAGCCCAGCGTTCCCAGCCCGCTGCGCCCGGCAAAAGCAGGTCCTGAGTGGGTTTACGAGTTTTGGCCATGTGTAGGAATCTCTCCGCGCCAGAGCGCCTGTTGATTTTGGGTGATGAGCACCAAACGACGACGAATATCACCGAACTGGCCAATACTTTCAATGCGGCGAATGGGGCCGCTGAATTGAATCCACTGCGTGAGCTGCTGGACGGTCTGCGGCTGATACACGCCCAGGAGCTGCGCCACCTGGGGCACGGAGCCCAGCTTCACATCATCCTTCGTGCCGCGTGCGCCATCGCGGCCCGCACGCAGGGCCAGCAGGGGCTGCACGCGCTCGATCGGCACATTGGCCAGGAGGGCGATGAGATCCGCCCGCGCATCATTCACATCCACACGCCCGTCGCCATGCACGGTGAACCATTCACGCCAGTCCGGGCGCGCCACATTCACCTCAGCCATGCCACGCACCAGCAGCATCTCATCCACCTCCTTGAAAGCGCGGTTGAAGGGCATGCCCTCCAGTCCGGCCTTTTCATAGTCGCGCTGCTCCGCGCCATTGAGGCCCGTGCGGTCATCGGCATCCACCCAGTCCTTCAAGGCATCGCGCAGGGCGGCGGCAGCTTCAGGCTTCATGCCCCAGTGGGCAAACAGGCGCGGCAGCAAGATGCGGTCGTCATTTTGCAGCAGCACATTGATATTTAGCCGCGCCTCTTCGGCCACGATTTTGACCTCATAGGTGCCGCCCTCGGGGCTGGTGTAGCGCAGCAGCGGATCATGCTCCGGCAGCCCCGGATGACGGCCGATTTCCAGGCCCATCTGCGCCAGCCGTTTGGCATAGGTGCGGCCACGCATCTGGCGCGCATAGCGGGCATCCGTTTCCAGGGCCTTGGCACCGGCATACACCACCAGCCCCAGGACCGCGATCATCCAGAACACCGCGATCAACGCGGAGCCCTGGCGGCGGGGTGGTGGGAGGTGGGAGTGCATGAGGGTCAAGAGGTCAAGAGGTCAAGAGGTCAAGAGGTCAAGAGGTCAAGAGGTCAAGAGGTCAAGAGGTCAAGAGGTCAAGAGGTCAAGAGGTCAAGAGGTCAAGGGGTCAAGGGGTCAAGGGGTCAAGGGGTCAAGGGGTCAAGGGGTCAAGGGGTCAAGGGGTCAAGGGGTCAAGGGGTCAAGGGGTCAAGGGGTCAAGGGGTCAAAGGGGTCAAAGGGGTCAAAGGGGTCAAAGGGGTCAAGGAGGTGTTTCTTGACCTGTTGACGATTGACTGCCTTGACTGCCTTGACTGCCTTGACTGCCTTGACTGCCTTGACTGCCTTGACCGCCTTGACCGCCTTGACCGCTTTGCCCCCTCCCCACCAAATCATTCGCAATCCAAAAGGTGGCTTCGTGCTCGCGGGGGTCATTGAGGAAGGTGAATTGCATCCGCATGAACAGGGGTGGGGCGGCGCGTTTGTCGGGGTTCCAGGTGGAGAACCAGCGTTTGTCCTCAGCGGCGTAAAACTGCGTCTTGAACTCCTTGAGTCCGGTGAGCAGCGGCAGCTCGGCGATCTGCTCATAGGCATCCGTGGCGGTGGGTTTTTCCAGGCGCTTGAGATGGCGAACGAGGAGCGTGAGGGACTTCGGCTCGGCCCCGCGCACGGTGGCAAATTCCACGGCATCGGCCAGGCGCAGGCTGGAGGTCCAGACAAAGGGTGCAGGGCCGCCCTCCACCAAAAGAGTGCCAGCAGCACCGCGCTTCACCTTGTCCAGCCCGGAGGATAGGCGCAGCGTGGGCGGCACGTTTTCCAACCAGTCGCGCCATTGATGGACGAAGTTGCTCACGCGCATTTCGGCGATGCGGGCCTTGTTCATGGAGGTGCCCAGCTTCAGCGATCCATCGGCCACGCCATAGACGCCGCCAATGATGAGGGAGATCAGCGCCAGCGCGGCGATGACCTCCAGCAGCGTGAACCCACGCGCCGTCTGTCTAGGAGCTGTGGGGTGAATAAACATAGGTTTCCATGCGCCGTTTCAGCGACTTCTTCGGGCCCGTTTCCAGCCAGGCCTCGGCCTGCACGAGGAACATGTGGTCCAGCTCGGTCTTGTCCTGGGTCATCAGCTTCACCTTCACGATGCTGGCGCGGGCATCCACGCCATCGGCACTTTTTGGGAAGCTCACCGTCGTGGGTTTTAGCTCGGGCTGGTGGGAGACTTCGGCCAGGACGGACTCCAGCACACGCAGCACCTGCGCCTCCTGCCGGGCCTGTTTGGAGGTCTGGGCGATTTGGTCCAGCGCCTGTGTCATGCCGACAGCGACGATGGAAAAGAGGCCGAGTGCGAGGATGATTTCCAGCAGGGCAAAACCTGAGCGGGCTGGGGAAAGCGGCGGCAGCAGGTGGGTGAAACCACGATCCCGAGAGGCGGTGGAATGGCCGGATTGCGGGGACTGCCAGGCGGCATTCTCCACCGAGTTGCGGCGGTTGCCGGAACCGGCAAAGCTGGTTCTCCTTCTGGTTAGGCCTGACTTGGGGAGGGCGTTCATGATTTGACCCGCACCTCCTTCCTGCTCGCGCAGCCGGTCAGCGGATCAAAGCCCAGTTCGATCTCGCCGGCCTCATTGCTCACGCGCACTTCCACCGGCTCGCAGATGCCCGTGGGGCTGAATTCCCAGAGTTCGCCCCGCAGCGGCTGGCGGAAGCTTTTGTCCCCTGCCCGGCGCACCTGCAGGCGGCCTTCGGTCCCGAGACCGCCATTGAGATCCAGAGTGACGGCACGCTGCTGCATGACGGCCTGGAGGAGGGAATCACGGGCCAGGGACTCCACCTGGGCGGCCATGCGTTTCAGCTTCACCTCGCCCTGCAAACCTGCCATGCTGAAGGTGGCGACGCCGAGAACGAGCACGGCGATGGCCATGGCCACACACACCTCCACCAGCGTGAAGCCGGAGTGGCGGACCGATGGTCTAACAAAAAATGCAATTTCCCCTGCCCCGCAGGACGCAGCGAACCCGGCCTGTGAGGACCGGGTGCTGAAACGTCTGTCTGGAGGAGGAAGTGTCATGCAGGGTGATGACGAGCCGTGGACTAGAGATCCCAGTTGCCAATGTCATCGGCGGTATCGGCCAGGCCATCGGCACCGGCGGAATAGACATCGAAGCCGCCTTTGTCCTTCGCGCCGGGGCGCTTGTAGTGGTAGGGGTTGCCCCAGGGATCGAGCAGCAGTTTTTTCAGCTTCGGCGTGTAGTTGACCGGGGCCGGGCGGGAGGCGGGCTTTTGCACCAGGGCCATGACGCCCTGCTCTGTGCTAGGCAGAAACATGTTGTCCGTCTCATAGCTGCGGAAGGCGGCGGTGAGGGTGTTCAGGTCCGCCTTCACGCGGGTCTTTTTGCCGGAGTCGAGCACGCCCACCAGGGAGACGATGCCCGCGCCTACAAGGAGGGCGACGATGCCGAGAACGAGCACCATTTCCACCAAGGTGAAACCGGCGGATCTGGCGTGACGGAGTTTGGAGGAGTGGGTTCGCATCTTCATGTCGGGGTCTGTTTAAAGGGTCTGTTTTCTGCTTTCTAAATGTCTTCTCTTCCCCGCCTCACTGGCTCATGCCGGAGATGGTCTGGAAGATGGTGGTGATCATGAGGTAGGCCATGATGCCCACCATGCCGGCCATGAGGCAGACGATGAGGGGCTGGACCATGGCGCTGAGTTTTTCGACCTTCTGGGCCAGCTCGCGGTCAAAGCGTTCGGCGGCCTTGGCCAGGGCGGCGGAGAGGTCGCCGGTCTGTTCGCCCACGCTCACCATGTCCAGCAGCAGCGGGGGAAAGATGGCGCTGCGGTCCAGGGCGCGGGACAGGCTGACGCCTTCGCCGACGTGGCGCATGACCGATTCGAACTCCTTTTGGAAATAGGGATTCTCAATGGCCTGATGGGTGAGCTGCATGGCCTGTACCATGGGTAGGCCGCTGCCTAACAAATTGGACATCGTCTCCAGAAACTGCACGTAAAAGCGCGCCTTCAGGATGTTGCCAAACAAGGGCAGACGCAGGAGAAAACGCGCCCAGGGCACCTGCGACTCCGGCTTTTTCAGCCAGGCCTTCACCGCGATGAACAGGCAGAAGATGCCCAGGCCGAGCATCCACCACGTGGCCTTGAAGACTTCGCTGAACTTCAGGATGATCTGCGCTCCGAGAGGCAGGGAGCCGCCGGTGGAATCCAGCAGCTCTGTGAGCTTGGGGATGAGATAAACGATAAACAGCAGGGTGACGGAAACCGCCGCCACCACGAGGAAGGCGGGATAGATGAGCGCAAAGGCGACCTTCGAACGCAGCGCGGCCAGCGAACGCAGGTAGGCCACCTGACGGCGCAGGATGAGGGGCAGTGTGCCACTGGCTTCGCCCGCCGTAGCAAGGGCGCAAAAGAGATGGCCAAAGCTGGGACTGGTGGCGGCTACGGCCTTCGAGAAAGGCATGCCGTCGCGCACCTTGCTGCGCAGCACGCTGGCCAGTGTTTTGACACCGGAAAGCTCCCGCCGCCGCTCCATGGTGGCGAGTGCGGGCTCGAGCTGGATGCCTGCGCCGAGCAGGTCTGAAAGCTCCTCGGTAAAGAGAAGCACCTGCGCCAGCTTCAGCCGCAAAGGGCCGGTGGGGGCTGCCGGGAGGGCGCTGCGGCTGGTGGCTGCGGCGGCAGTGCTGCCGGACTGCTCCAGCTTAAAAGGTTGCAACCTCTGCTTGCCCAGCAGGCTCATGGCCTCCGCCCGATCCGACGCCGCGAGCTGTCCGGTGATGACACCGGAAGGGCCGTGGGCGCTGTAGGAAAAGGTGGGCATGGGAGGCGGGAATCAGGAAAGGAAAACTCAGGCCGCCGCGAGGTGCAGGGGCTGGGTGAGGGTGGTCTTCACGGTGGCCTCCGGGGCACGCTCCAGGGCGGTGACGCTGAGGACTTCTTCGATGGTGGTTTCACCAGCGAGGACCTTTTGGAAACCGTAACCGCGCATGGGCAGGTAGCCGTCCTTTTGCGCCTGCTTATAAAACTCGGCCGGATGCGCGCGGATGTTGATGAGGTGCTGGAGGGCATTGGTCATCAGCACAGCCTCATAGATGCTGAGGCGGCCCTGATAACCGCTGCCACGGCAGGCCTCGCAACCGACGGCGTGCATGATCTGGCCGGGCACATTCAGCGGGAAGCCGATGCTGCGCAGGTACTCGCGCTCGACCTCGGCGGGGGCCTTGCAAAGCGGGCAGAGTTTCCTAACCAAACGTTGCGCAAAAAAGGCGCGCACTGCACTGCTGACCAGGAAGGGCTCCACGCCCATATCCACCAGACGAGTGATGCCGCCGATGGCATCGTTCGTATGCAGCGTGCTGAAAACCAAGTGGCCAGTGAGGGCGGCGCGAATGGCGATCTCGGTGGTCTCCAGGTCGCGCATTTCCCCGACCATGACCACGTTGGGATCGCCACGCAAGATGCTGCGCAGGCCGGTGGCAAAGGTGAGGCCGATCTCCGGCTTCACGGCGATCTGCACCATGCCCGGCATCTTGTACTCCACCGGATCTTCGATGGTGACGATGCGGCGGTGCGTCTGGTTCATCTCGCTGAGGAAGGCGTAAAGCGTGGTGCTCTTGCCGCTGCCGGTGGGGCCGGTGATGAGAATGATGCCATTGGGCAGCTTCAGCAGTTCATCCACCACGGGTTTCACCGTATCGGTGAGGCCCAGGCGACCGATGGTCATGGCCTGCTGTGAAAGCAGACGCAGGGAGATGCTTTCGCCCTCCACGCTGGGGATGGTGGCCACGCGGACATCGATGGGCAGGCCGTCGAGTTCCAGGTTGATGCGGCCATCCTGCGGCAGGCGTTTTTCGGCAATGTCCAGCCGGGCCATGATCTTCAGGCGGGCGATGACGCTGGACTGCAGGGACTTGATGTTCTCCGGCACGGGCAGCTCCTCCAGGCGACCATCAATGCGGTAGCGGATGCGCAGGCGATCCTGCTGCGGCTCCACATGGATGTCAGTGGCGCGTTGTTCCAGCCCGCGGCGGATGATCTGATTCACAAAGCGGACGACGCTGGCCTCTTCATTTTCCGGTTCATCCAAAACGGTGACTTCATCCCCCACGTCCTCGGCGGCCCAGTCGGCACGGCCACGCAGGATTTTTTCAAAGGTGTCTGCACCCAGACCATAGAGCTTTTGCAGGCCTTCGACGATGCGGGTGCGCTGGCCCACATGCCAGACGACGGTGACCTGCAGGCTGCCTGCCACACGCTGATGGGTGACGAGGCTGAGGGGATCAAACGTGGCGATGTGGAGCACGCCCCGGGCGCGGCCTTCGACCTCGGGTTTCTCCTCAAAGGCGATGGGCAGCAGGCGATGGCGCAGGGCGATCTCCGCCGGCAGATGGCGGCGCAGACCAGGCTCCGCAGGCTTGTCCGCGCTGCCTTCCCACCAGGGCAAGGACAGGGTGTGGGCGAGGGCCATGAGGAAGTCGCGTTCGCGCACGCCTTCACAGTCCAGGACCGCCTCGACAAACGAGGTCTGGTTGTAGCAGGCCTCCTCCACCGCCGCCTGCACCGAGGGCAGTCCGGCACAGCCCGCTTCAGCGAGGATCTGGTGGATGAGGGGCATCATGGAGAGAGCAGTAAGGCGAAAAGAGGATTCTATTCGATGCAATAATTATGGTTTTTACCATAAAAAGCAAGAATTAAATCATTCCGAACCTTTTGCTTCTCCTGATCGTCACGACAGCCTGGGTTTCCCCCAGACTCAGCGCTCTTCTACAATCTCGACCATCCCCTGGCGCTGAAGCTCGATCTTCAGGGTCTCCAGGGCCTGCTCCAACTCATCCCTACGCACCCGCGAGGCGGTGGTGGCGGGGACGTCGAGCACGCCTTTGAGGCTGAGGTTTTCGATGGAGGTGCGGTAGCCGTTGTCAGCCCAATACACTTCGATCTGGTTGGCCGTGCCGGAAAGGGTGCGAGCGGCGGCGACTTGATTGACGGCATCCAGGGTGACGATGCTCTGCGCGCCTTGCAGCCAGAGCACGGCCCGACGGGAGCCTTCCTCAGCATCTTCCACATTGGAGATCACCATCTGCCCACCGGCACCTGGGCCGCTCTCATTCACACGCAGGCCGGGCAGCTCATGCGCCTGGAAACGGGTGTATTTGCCATCCTTGGTCACGAGCACCAGCACACCGGCGGGAGCCGAGCTGCTGGACTCTGCCAGGAGATAACCAGTGAGGGCACCACGAGTCGCCTGGTCTGCATCCTGGGTGGTGGTGGTGCCGCTGAGCTTGTAAACAAGCACGCCGTGCTGCTGTAGATTCAGCCGGGCAGAAGCACTGATTTTATCTTTCCCACGGGTGGCGGTGATGGTGTAGGTGCCCGCATTGGCAGGCAGGGCCGAAGGAATCTCCAGGGTTGCGTAAATGGCTCCGGCCAGGGGCTTGCCATTGAAGGACCATTGGTAGGAAATGTCATCCTCGGCACCTGCGAGCGTGGTGTTGGGCGTCTGCGAAGGCTGCCCATTCAGGGTCTGCGGGCTCTGTGCCGGCCCACCTGAGGCATACACGAAGTCTCCGGCCAGAGCGGTAAAGCTCACTGGCGTCCCAGGGGCAACATTCACATCCCCCGGCAGCAGGGTGAAAGCGATGCTCTGGCCCGTGGTCAGATAGACGGTGTCGCTGATGGCATTGCCATAGGCATTGGAGACGACGCAGTCATAGATGCCGTCATCCGTTTTCTTCACGGGCTTCAGGACGAGGTCTGGGAAGTTGGTCTTCGGCAGATTCACGCCATTGCGCCGCCACTGGTAGGTGACGCCGGAGGGGTCTCCCTCGACTCCCACACTGAAGGTGACCTCCGCCCCGACCTCTGCATAGGTGCTGCCCCGCAGCAGGCTGACAACCGGCGGCAGGCCGACGGTGCGCACCTCTGCGCGGTTCGATGTGCGGCTGCCCGTGGCATCGGAAACCACCACTTCATAGCGGTCGGTGCTGCCAGGTTCACCGGCCTCCGCCAGCAGCAAACTATCGAGGCCCGCAGGTCCCTCGATGATTTCGCCATTACGCTTCCACTGATAGCTGAGCGGGGGCTGGCCCACGGCCAAGACCCAGAGTTGGAGGGTCTGTGCAGGACGCACCATCCCGCCCACGGGATGCTGGAGGATGGCCAGCGGTGGCTGGACCGTCAGCAGAGCCTTCGAGGAAAGGAGGGTGCCATGGGTGCCGGTGATGAGCACATCGTAATTGCCGCCGTCCGCAAGGGCCGCCTTGGCGATGGTAAAGGTGCTGCCGGTGGCCTTGTTGATGGCGAGGCCATTGCGCCGCCACTGGTAGCGAAGGCCGGTGCCCATGGCCTCCACAGACAAAGTCACCTTTCCTCCCACCTGGACGGTGGCGGCCTGAGGCTGCCCCAAGATGAGCGGATCGGGAAAGACGACCTCGAAAGGATCGGAAATCACGCTGCCTTTGGCATTGGTGATCTTCACATCATACCTGCCCGCGTCGGCGGCGGTTTCGATGGGCGCGTGCAGGTTAGAATCGGTGGCTCCAGGAATGGGTTCGCCATTGTGCCGCCACTGATAACTGAGGGTGGAAGTGGTGGAAGCGGCAACGACCAGACGAAGGGTGCCTGGAATCTGAAGCGGCACCTTCAAAGTAGGCTGGGAAGTGACGATGGGCAGTTCATCCGCAAATGAAGGTGGCAAGTTCACGCCTGGATTTCCATAGTTGTCCATCGGCGTGTAACGCGAGGGAGACACTTGCGCCTCGGCGACGAAAGGAGGATTGAGCTGGACCAAACGCAGCGTGTCCGACCCATAATGGAGCGGGCGGTTGTAGCTCCAATCATAGGCGATGCGGGCCGTGGGCTCCGAGGTCAGGACTTCCAGCGGGAGCTCTTTCACATCGGGATAGAGGAAGCTCGAACGACCGTAGAAAAGGGCCTTCACGCCGGGCACACGCTGAGTGTTAGACCGGGCATCCACCGCGCTGATGCCGGTGCCGCTGACCATATCCGGCACAGCCACGTGCAAACGTCCGACGGTGGGGGGAGACGTCACCAGTTCTCCCCCAGGACCCACCAGCCCCAACGGCCCGGAGCGGTTGAAGGACCACCAGCGGGGAGCCTGAATGGCAGGGTGCTGGTAGAGGACCATGTCGTGGCCCAGGGGCTGTATATAATTAATCCCAAACGAACCCGCCGTGACCAATGTGGGAGAGGGTGCCTGGCCGGATGGCAGGATTACATTGATGTTCTGGGCCATCTCTGGATTGCCAGCAGGCCAGTCATGTGTGTTGTAAATCTCGATTGGAATATGGCCAGAGCCGAAGGTCAGCATGTCTTGCCGGTCAACTGTGAAAAAGTTGGAGTGCAGATCAAAATCGAGCACCGTTTTCAGCGCAGGGTTGGTCGTGTAACCGACATCGCCTGGGGTGTTGGCCAGCGGACCCGCAAAGCGATTCAAAGTCTGCATGCGGGCGCTAGCCACGCCGGCTGTCTCGGCATTGCCCGCATTGCGGAAGTGACTGCGGTTCAGTTTGTACACCACGTCCTGGCTTTTGGAAAAAATGTGCCGGTCATTGACCACGATGCTGGCAAGCGCAGCCGCGGGGATCACCAGGGTGAAATTCATGGGGGCATCCGGATCTGCCAACGGCGGGTGCACAATTTCCAGGTGCAGGCGTGCCTGGATGCGCTTTTGATGAACCTCCAGCGGCGTGTCATAGTCCAGCGTCCAGTTCCAGTTCGCCGGATCATAACCCGGATGGTTCCTGAAGTACCGGGCGTAGTTGGCCTGGGTGGGAGCGCTGGCAACGGCGGTGGTGAAGTAGCGCCCGGCCTGGTCCGGATTTTGCAGCGGCGGGTAATTGGAATAGAATCGGTCCTTCATCATGAAGGGCGCTGCATCAGGATCACTGGCGTTGCGCCAGTGGATCTGGTCCAGATTCACGAGGCGGGCGGAAGAGCCCTGAAAAGCCGGGGGATGAATGTGGGCGATACGGGTGCTGTTCGGCAAAGACGAAACCTTCAGCGCCGTGCGACCGCCTGTGACGATGGGCTCATTGCCCACGGCTGAGGCGTCCAAATTGGCATCCGCAATGAACGGGATGCCGAAGTCTCCCGAAGCAGCTTCCGGGCCCGTCTCCATCTTGGGCATGCGCCAGCTATACATGTCTGGCTGGCCATCGGCGGTGCAGATAAAGTGCAGGCCCACCTGGCTGACGACCAGGCGCGGAGCCTCAGCAGCCAGGGCATTCCCCACGGTCACTCCGAGGGCCATTAATAAGAATGCGCAGGCTGAATAGGTCATTAATTCAGCCTGCATTATTTACGAAGTAATGACAAGGCAATACAAAACAGTCCCTGCATTTTCTTTGCAGGGCTGAGGGGAAAAGGCTAGCTGGATTCAGCTCAGCGGGCTGACCTGTCTTCCATCATGCCCTGGGTCTGAAGATCAATCCTCAGGCGGTCCAGGGCGGCATCAATCCCCTCCCCTTTCTGCCGGGAGAGGATGGTGGCAGGCAGATCCAGCACGCCTTTGAGGCTGAGATTTTCGAGCTCCGTATGCAGGCCGGAGTTGGCCGAAAACACCTCAAGGTTGTTCATCACGCCGGACAGTGTTTTGGCCCCCAGGGTCTGAGTCTGGGCATCCAGGCGGATGAGACTTTGGGCACCCTGGAGCCACAGGGCCCCGCGGTAGCCCGGCTCCCCGCTATAGCTGCCGGGGTCTTCGACATAGGAGATGGCCATTTGCCCACCGCTGCCGGGGCTGGTGGAATCCACGCGGAGGTTCATGAGAACATGCGCCTTGTAGCGGGTAACTTTGCCATCTTTGCTCGTCAGGACCAGGGCACCGCCGACGGCGTCGCGGCTGACATCCACCAGAAGCAGGCCGCTGAGGGCGCTGCGGGTGGTTTGATCCGCCGCATGGCTGGTGGTGGTGCCGGTGATCTTGTAAAACAGCACGCCTTTCTCCAAAAGATTGAGCCGGGCCGTGGCCGTGGCCTTTTCCTTGCCGCGTGTGGCGGTGACGGTGTAAAGGCCCGCATCCGCAGGCAGGGCAGCGGGGATCTCCACCGTCTGGTAAATGGCCCCTGCCAGTGGCTTGCCATTGAGGGACCACTGGTAGGTCACGACATCCCCTTCATGGCCTGCCGTGGCGGCAAAGGTGACGGGTTCACCCGGGTTCACAGCGGCGTCTCCTGGCAGCAGGCTGAAAGTCAGCCGCTCACCCACCAGGAGTGTGGCAGGCTCGCTGAGGCTGCTGCCGTAGGCATTGCTGACGATGCAGTCATACACGCCTTCATCGATCTTTTTGGCCGGTTTCAGGACAAGATCGGCGAAGTTGGTTTTGGGCATGTTCACCCCATTGCGCCGCCATTGGTAAGTGAGGCCGGTGGAATCACCATACAAGGCGACTGAGAAAGTGGCCTCGCCCCCGATGTCCACGGTGGCCGAGTCAGGCGACTGGGAGATTTCGGGCGGATAGCCGATGGTGCGTACCTCCACGGTGGCGGAAGTGCGGGTGGCGACGGAATTGGTGACCACGACTTCGTAACGATCCGCAGGTGCTCCGGGCTCGGTGGCCTGCACCAGCAGGCTGTCATTGATGGCACCTTCGATGACTTCGCCATTGCGCCGCCACTGGTAGTTGATCGGCATTTCGCCGACGGCCCGGACTTTGAGGGCCAGGGTGAGGCCCGCATGGACCACACCGCTGAGTGGATGCTGGGTGATGGTGAGCGGCTGATGCACCCGCAACAGAGCGGGAGCGGAAAGGCGGGTGCCCTTGGTGCCGGTGATGAAGACATCGTAGTTCGCCTGGTCATCGGCACTGACTTTGGCGATGGCGTAAGTCCTGGCGGTGGCCTTGCTGATGGCGAGGCCGTTTCGCCGCCACTGGTAGCGGAGGCCGGTGCCTTCGGCCTGCACGGAAAAGATGACCTTGTCGCCACTGAAGGCGGTGATGCTGCGCGGCTGCTCAAAGATGACGGGGTCTGGGAGGGTGACTTCGACGGAGTCCGAAACGATGCTGCCTTTGGCATTGGTCACCTTCACATCATACTTCCCGGCGGCAGCGGCGGAATCGAGCGGCGCGTTCAGGTTGGTATGGGTGGCGCCCGGAATGTTCACGCCATTGCGCCGCCATTGATAGGTGGCCTCCGAGGTGCTGAAGGCGCCTGCCGTCAGGCGGAGCGTGCCCGGAAAGAAAAGATCAGGCGGCAGAGTGGGCTGTGTCCGCATGATGGGCAGCTCATCGACAAAATCAGCCGCCATCGGAATGTCTCTGTCCGTATACTCGGGGGTCGGCTGATAACGCGTGGATGGCACCTCGGCCTCCGCGATGAGGGGGGCCGCATGTTTCACCAGACGAAACGAGTCCGAGCCGTAATGCTGCGGGCGGTTGTAGCCGGAGTCCTCATCGTAGCGGATGACAGCCAAGGGATCTGAGAATAAAGTGTGCTGGGGAATTTGCTGCACATCCGGGTATAGGAAATCGGAACGGCCGTAAAAGAGGGCCTTCACGCCGGGCACGCGCTGGGTGTTGGAACGGGGATCCACGGCACTGATGCCAGGGCTGGTGACCAAGTCTGGCCCCGGGTGAAACCGACCGAAGGAGGCCGGGGAAGGCTGCGGCTCCCCCATGGCTGAAAAGATGCCCAGAGTTCCTGTTTGGTTGAATGACCACCAGCGAGGGGCCTGCACGGCGGGATGACTGTAAACCGTGGGAGCGCCCGAACTGGGCTGCAAATACTGAACAGCAAAGGAACCTGCGGTGATCAAGGTCGGTGCCGGGGCCTGGCCGGCTGGCAGGCGGACTTGGACGATCTGAGCAGGTGGAGGATTGCCCGTGGTCCAGTCATGACCGTTGTAAATCTTGATCTCGATAATGCCGGAGGAAAAGGAAAGCTGGTCATAATACTGAACGTTGAAGAAGCGGGAGAGGAGGTCAATATCCAGCACTGTCTTGTCTCCTTCACTCGTGTAGCCAGGATCCTCAGGCCTGGCTCCACGGGCACCGCTCCTGCGACCGAGCGTCTGTTGGCGGGCGCTGGCGACACTTTCAGTCTCGGCTTTGCCGACATTGCGGAAGTGGCCGCGATTCACTTTGTACACCAGGTCATTTGGGGTGGTGAAAATGCGTAGCCCACTCACCGAGATCGTGCTCATGCCAGCGCCGGAAATCACCAGGGTGAAGTCCATGGGCGGATCTGAATCTGTCGTGGGCGGGCGAACCAACTCAAGATGTAGACGCCCCTGGAGGCGTTTTTTGTCAGTGCTCAAGGGCGTGTCATAGTCCAGGCTCCAGTTCCAGTTGGCAGGGTCATAGCCAGGATGCCTCTTGTAATTGCGGGGATAGAGGGAATGGGTCGCAGGGACTTCGACGGCCGTCGTACCGTATCGGCCGGCCTGATCTGGATTCCGCAGCGGCGGGAAATTGGAGTAAAAGCGGTCCTTCATCATGTGAGGACCCACATTGGGGGCATTATCATTGCGCCAATGGACAGCGTCCAAATTGACCAGACGGGCGGTCTCGCCTTCAAATCCGACGGGGTGCATGTGGGCGATGTCGGTGCTGTTGATCTCTGAAGAAACCCGCAGCGCTGTGCGACCTCCACTGATGACGGGAACTGTGGACACCACAGCTTCATCGAAGCTGGATTCCCTGATGACCGGGATGATGAAATCCCCGGGGCTGGCCGAGGGGCTGGTATCCAGCGTAGGTGTGCGCCAGCTATACATGTCTGGCTGGCCATCGGCAGTGCAGATGAAGTGCAGGCCCACCTGGCTGACGACGAGGCGCGGTTCTGCGGCCCGAGCATTGGCGGTGGCCAACCCCAAGCTGGCCGCTAGAAAGAATGCGCGGGCAATATAGGTCATTAAATCAATGGTGCATATTTACAAAGTCATGACAAGGCAATGCGAGAAACGATAATGTCATAATCGGATCCGGTTCACGCCTGAAAATCTCCTGCTAAATTCAGGAGCAGAACTCACGCAAAGGCGCAAAGCCGCCAAAGACCTGAATTTTTGCGCCTTTGCGTGCCTATTTCTCCAGCCACTGAGGGTCGTTGCCATCTCTACCGGCATCTCCTTTCCTGCCGGTGCTTTTGCGGAGGCTTTTCAAGTGGACAAGGCCGGGGGGTGCCCGTCTAATCCTAGCCAGCATGCATTTTCTCCTGACCAATGACGATGGCATTGATGCCCCTGGCCTGGCGGCCCTGGCGGCGGCCATCACGGCCATCCCGGGGGCGCAGGTCTCCATCGTGGCTCCGCCCGCCGAATATTCCATGTGCGGCCACCGGGTGACGACCCATGAGGTGCTGCATGTGGAGGAGCGGGGACCCCGGCGCTGGGCGGTGGGCGGCACCCCGGCAGACTGCGTGCGCATCGGCCTTTTTGCGCTGGATCTGAAGCCGGACTGGGTGATTTCTGGAGTGAATGCCGGGGGTAATCTGGGGCAGGATGTGGTGATCTCCGGCACGGTGGCGGCGGCGCGGGAGGCGGCGTACCACGGCATCGCGGCGATGGCTTTTTCCCATTACATGATCCGGGGGCTGGAGATCGACTGGCCGCGCATTTCCACCTGGGTGGTGGAGCTGACGGGTCGCCTTTCCGGCGAGCGGCTGCACGATGGCGAATTCTGGAATGTGAACTTTCCCCACCTCCCCCCCGGCCCGCTGCCGATGCCTGGAGTGGTGCGCTGCTATCCGGAAAGGCTGCCGCTGAAGGTGGCCTACCAGGCTGCGCCGGATGGGGGCTACCATTACACGGCCTCCTATGCCGAGCGCCCGCGCATTCCAGGCTCCGATGTGGAGGTGTGCTTTGGCGGCCAGATCTCCGTCTCCCGACTGAAGGTATGACCGCACCGCTGGCAGCCCCGCCCCTGGTGAAACCGCCGCTGGCGGCCCGGGTGGCGCTGCGGCTGGCCCGGCTGCCGGGGGTGAACCGGCACCATGTGCTGTGGGCGCGCAGCCATGTGCTGGAGTGGACGCTTTCCCTCCGCCGCCCGTTTTACCCGCTGGTGCTGGGGCACCGGATGACGCAGAGGGAGATCGGCCACGCGGGGGAGGTGCTGGCCACGCGCTGGCTGCCGAAGCAGGGGCGCAAGGTGCTGTATAGGAACTATTTTGCCCCTGGCGGCGGGGAGGTGGACATCGTGGCCCGGCATGGGAAGGTGCTGACCTTCATCGAGGTGAAGACGCGGACGAGCGCGGACTTTGGCCGCCCGGCGGATGCGGTGAATGCCAAAAAGCGCCAGCTCATCCAGCGCGGGGCGCATCACTGGCTGCGGATCATGCGCTGGCCGCACGTGCGGTACCGCTTTGATATTTTGGAGGTGCTGCTGCTGCCAGGGGAGGAACCGAAGCTGAATCTAATCGAAAATGCCTTTGGTCTGAGTGATTCGGTGATGATTGGCCGATGATCACTTCCTGCTTTGACATCGCAAAGCCCACCCGCTACACCTTGCGGCCCAAAATCCATCGCAACTGACCATGAGCAAGAATTCCGCGAAGAAGATCATCAACGATCCCCTGAAATGTGCCGACGAACTCTTTGAGGGCCTCGTGCTGGCCTATGACGGCAAGGCCCGCCGCGTGGGCAAGCGCTCGATCGTGATGAACGATCTGCGCCCGGATGCCCCGGCCCTGCTCATCGGCGGTGGCGCAGGCCATGAGCCGATCTACCACGGTCTGGTGGGCAAAGGCATGGGCGACGGTGCTGCCGTGGGCGACATCTTTGCCGCCCCGCCGCCAGACATCGTGCTGGAGGCCACGCAGGCGGTGAACCGTGGCAAGGGCGTGCTGTATCTCTACGGCAACTACGCCGGCGACATCATGAACTTCGACATCGGTGCCGAGCTGGCCGAAGAAGAAGGCATCACGGTGAAGACGGTTTTCATCAATGATGACGTCTGCTCCGCCCCTCCTTCCGAAAAGTCCAAGCGCCGTGGGGTGGGTGGTCTGGTGCCGGTGGTGAAGCTGGCCGGTGCTGCCGCCACGCAGGTGGACAGCCTGGATGAGCTGGCCCGCATCGCGCAGAAGGCCGTGGACGCCACGCGCACGGTGGGTGTCTCCACCAAGCCGGGCTCCATCCCTGCCACGGGTGCGCCGACCTTTGAACTGGCGGATGACGTCATCGGCCTGGGCATGGGCATCCACGGTGAAAAAGGCGTGGGCCTGATCCCGATGTGCACGGCGGATGAGCTGGCCGCGAAGATGATCGACCTGCTGTTTGGCGATGACCTGCCGCTGAATGCCGGCGATGAGATCGTGTTTTTTGTCAACAGCTTGGGCAGCACGCACATGATGGAGCTGCTGATCATGCTGCGCGCCGCACGACCGCTGCTGGATGCACGCGGCATCAAGGTGCACCAGACGATTGTGGACAGCATCGTCACCTGCCAGGAGATGGCGGGGGTGAGCTTCAGCATCACCAAGCTGGACGCGGAGCTGAAGGCGCTGTGGGACCTGCCCTGCGAGAGCGTGGGCTACACGAAGCTGTAAGGCCGGGCGACTGGAAATTCAGGGGCGGAATCCGTGAGGATTCCGCCCTTTTTGTTAGGCCACGGCAACCGTTCATGCATCGGCACGCGGCATGCGCGGGACGTGGCACGGAGATTGCAGGGAAAAGTGGCTGGTCCGCTGCCCCCGTGCGAACCGCCCTGCCCCACCCGGCAGGCGGCCGCAGAGAACTTCCTGGTGCCTGTTTTTTCATTCGCCAGGAAGGGCAGTTGGCCTTAAAACCAACCTTGAATCGCATCCCCATTCCCAGCTTATGAACGAGCCCTCCATCCCTGATCTCGGTTTCGGCAGCCCTTCTGCCAATGATCCCTTCCAGGCCGCCAAGGCCAGCGCCATGAAAGCCGCCGAAGAGCTGCGTGCCGCCGCCAGCCAAAAGGCCAGCGAACTGCGCGGTGCCGCTGAATCCCGCGCCCAGCACCTGAAGTCTGTGGCGGAGCAGAAGGCCTCCGAGCTGAAGACGGACCTGACGGAAAAGGCCGGCGAGATCCGCCACTATGCGGACGATGCGCTGGGCCAGGCCAAGGACAAGTACCAGGACCTGGTGGCCGAAGCGGAAAACATGACGCGTGAAAAGCCGCGCCAGGCGCTGCTGACGGCGTTTGGGGTGGGCCTCGTCGTGGGCCTGCTGCTGCGCCGCTAAGAACCCCTTTTTTAGAAAAGCCTGAATCATGATGGACACCGAGGTTTCCCGGGTGAGATCCCTGCTGCGCACGCTGGCCCTGTATGCGGAAGCACGCGGGCGGCTGCTGCAGATCGAGGCGCAGGAGGCGGGGACCAAGCTGAGCGAGATCCTCATCTTCGCGGCCCTGCTCAGCGGCTTTCTGCTGTTCGGCTGGATGCTGGCGCTGCCTGCGCTGGTGTGGCTGGTGGCAGACAGCCAGGGCTGGCCCTGGTGGAAGGTGGCGCTGGGTGCGGCCGGTGGGCACCTGTTTCTGGCCATGCTTTTCCTGCTGCGGCTGAAATCCCGACTGAAAAGGCTGCGCGTGTTTGAAGAAACGTTTCACCAGTTCCAGCGCGACCGCGAATGGATCGGCAACCCACCTCCCGGCGTATGACAGCGAAACAAAAGGCCATCAAAGACCTGGACGCAGCCCGTGACCATCTGGGCTCCCACCTGCAACTGGCCAGCGCGGAGCTGAACCCGAAGGTCATCCTCTCCCGCTCCCTCCGCGAACACCCATGGATCTGGGCTGGCGGGGCGGCTGCGGCGGGGCTTTTGCTGGTGCGCAGTCTCATGCCATCACCCGGATCCAAGATTGAGCGTGACAACTTTGGCGCATCCGCTACAAAAGGCGGCCTTATTGCGCTAATTCTGTCGCCCATGCTTGGCATGGTCCGGCAGGCGGCGTGGAAATATGGAAGCCAGTATCTTCAATCTTACCTGACCCAACATTTCTCTCAGCACGAGGGTGACCGCCCGAGTGCGTGATCTACCCCTCTCATGTCCGACCAAGCCGCCCCCCAAGACCTCGTGCCCGTGCTGGGCCATGTGGATGACTATCTGCGTTTCTGCATGCAGTATGAAGCGTCCGATCTGCACCTGGCCACCGCCGCCCAGCCCATCTGGAGACGATTCGGCAACCTGACCCCGATCTGGGGCAATGCCGTGCAACTCGGGCCTGAAGACACCCGCCGTCTGGCCTACAGCTTCCTCACCGAAGCCCAGATCCACCAACTGGAAACCAAGGGCGATGTGGACTTTGCCTACTCGCCAGACTTTGGCCGCTTCCGTGCCTCCGTGGTGCAGCAGCGCCTGGGCATCGATATCACCTTCCGCATCATTTCCACGAGCATCCGCTCGGTGGATGAACTGGGCCTGCCAGACATGGTGCGCACGCTCATCCGCTATCACAACGGCCTGGTGCTGGTGACCGGCCCGGTGGGCTGCGGCAAGTCCACCACGCTGGCTGCCCTGGTGGATGAAATCAACAAGGAGCGCCAGGACCACATCATCACCCTGGAAGACCCCATCGAATACGTGGTGGAGCCGAAGAGCTGCCACGTGAACCAGCGCGAGGTGGGCACCCACACGGATTCCTTTGCCGCCGCCCTGCGCGGTGCCCTCCGTGAAGATCCGGATGTGATCATGGTGGGTGAAATGCGCGACCTGGAAACGATTTCCCTGGCCATCACGGCGGCGGAAACGGGTCACTTGGTGCTGGGTACCCTGCACACTGGCAACTCTGCCCGTACGCTGGACCGTGTGCTGGACGTGTTCCCGCCGGATCAGCGCGACCAGATCCGCATCATGGTGTCTGAATCCCTGCGCGGCATCATTTCCCAGCAGTTGGTGCCGAAGACGGATGGCAACGGCCGTGCGATGGCCCTGGAACTTCTGGTGAACACCCCTGCGGTGGCCGCCTGTATCCGTGAAGGCAAAACCTACATGCTCAACGGCGTGATGCAGACGGGCAAAAACGTCGGCATGATCACGATGGATGAGTCCCTGAGAAACCTGTTCACCAAGGGTCTCATCAGCCGTGAAGAGTGCGAATCCCGCGCTGAGGACAAACAGCAGATGCGCCTCTTCTTCCAGAGCTAAGCACGCCCCCCATCATCCACGTTTTTACCTTCTGACAAGCCATGCCGATCATTGACAATTACTTCCAGCAGCTCATCGAGCTGGGCGGATCCGACCTTCACCTCAGCCAGGGGCAGCCACCGAAAGTGCGCGTCCACGGCAGCATCAAAGCCATCTCTCCGGACCTCCTCACGAAGTCCACGATGGAGACGATGATGCGCGAGATCTGCGAAGCCCGTGCCTGGGAACGCTACACCGAAAAGGGCGATCTGGACTTCGCCTATGAAATGGATGCGGAGCACCGCTTTCGCTGCAACTACCTGAAGCAGCAGAACGGCTACGGGGCGGTCTTCCGTATCATTCCCACCAAGATCGCCAGCCTGGAGCAGCTCGGCATCCCGCAGGTGGTGAAGGAATTTGGCCACATGCGCAGCGGCCTGGTGCTGGTGACGGGCCCGACGGGCTCCGGCAAGTCCACGACGCTGGCCGCCCTGCTGGACTACATCAACACGAACTTCCGCCGCCACATCATCACGGTGGAGGAGCCGATCGAGTTCGTGCATAAGAACAAGAAGAGCATCATCACCCAGCGTGAGGTGCCCATCCAGACGCCGAGCTTCGCCGACGGCCTGCGCGCTGCCCTCCGTCAGGATGCGGACATCGTGCTGGTGGGGGAAATGCGAGATCTGGAAACCATCTCCCTGGCCCTCACGGCGGCGGAGACGGGTCTCCTGGTCTTCGGCACCCTGCACACGAACAACGCCCGCAAGACCGTTGACCGTATCATCGACGTGTTCCCGGCGGATCAGCAGAGCCAGGTGCGCACGATGTTGGCTGCCTCCCTGAAAGGCGTGGTGGCCCAGCTCCTCATGAAGAAGGCCGACGGCAAGGGCCGTGTGGCTGTGAATGAGATCATGGTCTCCACCCCAGCCGTGGGTGCCATCATCCGTGAAGGCGCGACCCAGAAGCTTTACGACGTCATCATCGGCGGCAAGGCCCAGGGCATGCAGTTCATGGACGATGCCATCTGGCAGAAGCTGCGCGACGGCTACGCCAGCCCGATGGAGGCGTACATGAAGGCCATCGACAAAGGCCGTTTCAAGGCCTTCCTGCCTCCCGAAATGCAGGCCGTGGCCAACGCCGGCGGCGGCGAGGCGAAGAAGTAAGCTTCGCGTTTATTTGATCAAGGGTGCAGCCGCGAGGTTGCACCCTTTTTTGTGGGTGGGGAGGATCGGGGGGGCGGACGGATCTCGGAGGGAGTGGGGCGGGCTTTTTTTAACAGGATTGACAGGATGACAGGATTAACAAGATGTGTGGCAAGTAGGCGGGGGCGGATTTTTCAACCACGGAACATGCGGAAGACACGGAAGGTGGTGGTTGGGAGGGAGTGGGAGCGGGGAGTTTTTAGACAGGATTTCAGGATTGGCAGGATTTACAGGAAGTGTGGCCAAGGGGCGGATGGGAGCAGGTTTGTTCGGTCTGTTGGTGTCTAGCCTTTAGGCGACTCCCTGACCTGTCGGACCTTCTCCAGATCGCCTAAAGGCTAGACACCAACAGAGCTGGCGAGAACGGAGGTGTAATCCGGTTTGAGCCCAAGGAGCGGGACTTGCCAAGTCCCGTGGTTTGGGGAGTTTTTGGGGAGCTTGAGGATGTGGGGGCGGACGGGGGCTTCCAGCGTCCTTTCAGGACGCGACCTTGATTGACATCGTTTGTTAGGTGAGGGTCCGGTGGTTCTCGGTGGCTGCGCCCCCTTCACCACCGGCTACTTTCCGGGCTCCCTCCGGGAGCCGAGGCCGGAGTGGCGGGTGCGGAATTCCGCAGAAGGGAGGCCTTTTGGAAGCTCGGAGGTGGGTGAGCTTTCGAAAGCGCCAGAGGACTGGCGCAGTCCAGGACGCTTCGCGGCTGCGGTGCCGCTGCGACTGTCGAGGAGGAAAGGTGGGGGTGGGTTCAGGGGACTGGACTTGGCAAGTCTTGCTCCTTGTGGGCGTGAGGGAAGCTCGTTGTGGGGGAGCATTCGGGCCCTCCACCCGCTGGCGCGGGCAGCTACGGGATGTAGCTGCGCCCGCCAGGGCGTGGGGTTTGGGGGCTGCGAAGTTAGGAGATAGGACCTAGAGATCGTATAGGGCCTATGTCTGGAATGCTCGAGATGTGAGAGCATTCGGCCATCACGCGCGCGGAGCGCGGGTGTTTACAAGGGGTAGCTGCGCCCGCAAGGGCGTGGGGTTTTGGGGGAGCTCGATTGGGGGAGAGCTTTCGAGTCGGCCACCTGCTGGCGCAGGCAGCTACGGGGGGCGTTTTGGCCTAACCGAGAGTTACTTCATCGGCTCCATGTAGTAGATGCCGGTGGTCATGGTGTAGGCGTTGGGGATGGGCATGCGCTTGAGGGCGTGCTCAGCGCCCCAGGAGTCGGTGTAGAGAAATTCGTTGGTCTTGAGGTTGTAGCCGATGATGAGGCGCATGTGGCCGCCGGCGGCCTGGGGGATTTCGGGCTCGGGCAGGAGGCCGAGCATGACGCCCCACATGACCGGGATACCCTGATCAATAAGGCCGGTGATGCTGCGCTGGAATTTGCCGAAGCCGGAGCGGTCGCGACCGATGCGGGAGGTCTTGAGGACTTCGCCATCCATGGCGCCGTAGATTTCATCAATGTAGATGGTGCCGTCGCGCGGGGCGGCGCTGACTTCGCGTTTGTCGGCGCGTTTGGCCTCTTTGTTGTAGTCGCCCACCATGTCCATGAAGGTTTTATAATCCCAGTTTTCGATGACACGGACGCGGACGCGGAGGCGACCTTCGAGCTTGTTGAGGGCCTCGTACATTTTGGCGGGGCTGGTACCGCCGTCGCTGCTGCTATCCGCCACCTGGGCCATCTCATGCTGATCGACGGGGATGCCGTAGTATTTAAAGACGCGCTCGGCGGTGGCGACGGCGCAGTAGCCTTTGGGGCCTTGGTCCACCATGGGGACGTTGGCGATGAGGACATCGCCATTTTCCTCGCGCTTCAGGTTGGCGGTGAGGGAGTCTTTGGTGACGGAGGGGGCCTTGGCGGCGGCGGTGGTGGTTTTGTCCTTGCCGCGCTCCGTGGAGGGCACGCCGAGCTGCTGGCCGATGGTGGCACGGTGAGCTTCGATGAGGGCCTCGAATTTCTCGCGGGTCATGAACTCGCTGTTACTGTCGCCCCGGTTGAAAATGGAGAGGCTGATGCGAGTGGGCTGGCCTTCGGGGCTGAAATTGATGAGGGCCTCGGTGACGGGGAGGCGGCCCTGCCAGAGGCTGAGTCCGGGGCCGAAGAATCGGGCCTGGTCGCGCTTTTCTGAGAGCCACTGGAGGCCGGTCTGGGCGAAGTGCTGCTGGAACTGATCGGCCGTGGTCTGCCAGACGTTTTCGCCGGTGAGGGAATCGAGCGGGCGGGCGGGGGCGGCGGGCTGCTGGGCCTGGAGGCTGCCGGTGAGCACGAGGGTGCCGAGGCAGGCGAGGGTGCGCCAGAAGCGCAGGGGGGAGCAGCGGGGGGCTGGGTGGGAGGCCATCGGTATTTGGAGTCTTCTTCTACGGAGGATGCTCAAAAAAAAGCTCACTTTGGAAGCTTTTTCCAAAGTGAGCTGTAAAAAGCTCGGCCCGATAACGATGGGCGGTCTGGGGGTCTTTCCCCGGAAGCGGCTCAGTGGGCTGCGGGCTTGGCCTCTGGGGCGTGGGCGGCAGGAGCAGCAGGAGCATGGGCCGCAGGTGCGTGGGCGGCGGGCTTGGCGTGGTCGTCCTTTTTAGCTTCGCCGTGGTGGGCATCGCCGTGGCCTTCTTTGTGCATGCCTTCATGGAGCACTTGGGTTTCTTCCCAGGAGTGCTTGTCGCAAGAGACGGAGGCAGTGAGGAGGGTGGCGAGTGCGAGGAGGGCGGGGACGGTTTTCATGAAGGGGTGTTCGACGCGGCCTGAGAGTAGAGTGGGATTGCCGGGGTGCAATCGGGTTTTGCAAAGTGCGGGGCCTGTGGGAGAAAAACGCGGCGGGGCGGCGGACGGGGGCTGGCTGACCGGGGGGCTAGGGAATGCAATGACGGTCTGCATAGGATGCTGATTGCGAGGGCGGCGGGTTGGCTTTATGTTTCGGGCTCCCCCACCCCCCCTTTTTCTGCGACGCATGGCTGACCATACTTTCCGACTGTCCTCTGGCCGCACGCTGGGCTTTGCTGAGCATGGTGATCCTGCGGGGGTGCCGTGCTTTTACTTTCATGGCTGGCCGAGTGCGCGGGTGCAGGGGGCGCTGATGGATGAGGCGGGGCGGCGGCATGGGCTGCGGTTCATTTCGCCGGACCGGCCGGGGATCGGCCTTTCTGACTTTCATGAGGGGCGGGAGCTGAAGGACTGGCCGCCGCTGCTGGCGGAGCTGGCAGGGCACCTGGGGATCGACCAATTTCACGTGCTGGGCTGGTCTGGCGGCGGGCCGTATGTGCTGGTGACGGCGCTGACGATGCCGGAGCGGCTGCTGAGTGCGACGATCGTGTGCGGGGCACCACCGCTGGCGTTTCTGGGCTATGAGCACATGTTCTGGATGTACCGGCTGATGATCCGCCTGCGCCATGCCTTCCCGACGGTGTTGGGGGGGCTGCTGCGGGTGGGGGAAAAGGTGGCCAGCGGCGCGCCGGACCGGGCACCGCTGAAGTGGCTGGTGGGGATGCTGGGCCGGGCGGACCGGGCGGTGCTGAGGCAGCCGGAGATCTTTGACAAGGTGCGCGCGGGCATGGTGGAGGCGCTGCGCCGGGGCCCGAGGTCGGTCATCGCAGATGCGGACATCTACCTTTCTGAATGGGGCTTTGAGGTGGGGGCCATCGGCTACCCGATCCACTTTTGGCATGGCAAGCAGGACCGCAACATTGACTGGCGCTACACGGAGAAGCTGGCGGGCATCATGCCGCACACGACGACGGAGTGGCTGGAGGAGGAGGGGCACTACTCCCTGCCGGTGACGCACCTGGACGCGATCCTGAAAAAGGCGCTGGCACGGTGAGGTGGCCCGCCTGGAGGGCGACGGGTCTGTCAGGGGAGTAACGCAGAGACGCGAGGAGACTTTTCTTTGGGCGGTTTTTAGGATGATCCGATTTAGCGTGATGGATGGGTGAAATTGCGGCCGTTCGGGCGTCGCGCTGCGACGCGATGAGTGAAGATGGTGCGCCCTCCAAAACCGCGCCTTGAAAGGCGCGGCTAAAATACGGACGCCGCTCTGCGGCTGGGGAAAGAGGCATCGGGATGTGTATTAGTCCCAGGAGGCCTGAAACTTGGTTTCACACAATCAGTGTGGTTAAAGCGTATGATTTGCTGCCGGATGTTTGGCAATGTTTCAGGATGATACGCGTGTGTTTCTGATTTTGAGGCCGGGCGGGAAACTTTTTTTGGCACTTGGCCTAACTGGGGGTGCTAGTGGCTAGACAAGGGTGGGTGCGGGGGTGGAAATTGATGCATGAGCAGTTCCTATGATCCAAACCGGCAACGCATTGACGCCCGGCCACGCAATGTGTACCATACGCCTGAGGGCAAGCGGGTGGTGGGGCCGACGAGTGCGGAAATCAGCGCGCAGACGAGCCAGCGCCAGTACCGGGGCGGGCCACTGTATGAGTCGCGCCCGCTGACGCAGGGCGGTGGCTTGGACGGATATTATGCGATGCAAAAGGGTGGTCGACCACGGCCGCAGTCCCAGGTGCGGGAGCGGCCATCTGCGCCGCAGGCTCCGGCGCTGCCTCCGGCCAAGATCGAAACCGCCAAGGATGGCAGCCGGACGCTGACGAGCCCCTATGGCAAGGGATCCTCCACCCCGGGACAGCCCGGTGTGAAACCTGCCGGGGACCCGAGGCTGCGGGCGGAAATCGACGAGATGAAGAAGCGGCATTCGCACAACATCTTTGGCTCGCAGGCGGGACGGCTGGCATCGGAGCCGAAGAGGGACGTTCCGGCGACGATCCAGGCGGGCACGATCCAGGCGGATACGGCGGCGGCTTTTAAGAAGGAGCTGCCGCCGAGGGAGATCATCGGCGGAGGGGGATCTGCCGTGCCGAATCCGGTGCCGGTGCCGAAGTCGCTGGAGCCTAAGGGGGAGGCGGCGGGCATGGGCACCCTCCAGGCGGAGCCGGGCGCGGCCTTTAAGAAGGAGCTGCCACCGATGGACCTGGGCCTGCCGCCGCTGATGCGCAACAGCTACTCGCACCTGGCCCAGCCGCCTGCGCGGACGAAGAAGACGCTGCTGGCCTGAAGGTGACTGGTGGACCTGCGGCGTGAGGATGCCGCAGGTCCGCCGACGCCACGCTTTTTGTTATCCTGATTACCTGATTCCGGGCTGCCGCGCCTGTGCGGATGGCGGCCCATCATTCCACGCTTTTTGTTATGCCTTTTGTCCAGACGATGCACCCCGGGGAGCTGGCGCGGCCAGCCCTGCGCAAGAAACCCTACCCGGAGGATGTGCCCGCTGTGGCTGCGCCCGGTCCTGTGCCTCAGGTGCAGCCTGTGCCCCAAGTTCAGCCTGAAGCCATCCTGCAGCCCCCGGCACCGACGGTCCCGGAGGTGAAGCCGCTGATTTATGGCTCCCAGGCATCGCGCCTGCTATCGGCCCCTCAGGCCCCTCAGGCCCCTCAGGCCCCTCAGGCCCCTCAGGCCCCTCAGGCCCCGGCTGCTCCTGCGGCCCAGCTTCCTCAGCGAGGGGCGGGGACTTTTTATGGACTGCCCCTGGGGCCTGCACCGGAGGCGGTGGCCAGTGCTCCAGCGGAGAGGTCGCCAGCGCAGCGGCCTCCTTTCCAGATGAATGTGGACCCGCCACGCCCTCTGCCCAGCGTGCCGGAGGATGAGATGGAGCGGCAGCGCGCCGCCCATGAGGGCGAGATGAAACGGCTGGAGGAGGACCCGGTGACGGCACGCTTTGCCCAGCAGTTGCGAGGGCTGGAGGCGGATGAAAAGGTGATGAGGGAAAACATCCGCGCCACGCTGCCGGAGGCGGAGCAGGAGGAGATGGTGAAGAAGCTGGAGACGGAGCTGCTGTTTGAGCGACTGCGTGTGGGCAAGGCCATGAACCAGGCGCTGAACGCGGAGGCGGAGTCGCTGAGAACGGCGGCGGGAATCGCGCACCGGAAGGGGCAGCAGGCCTATGAGGAGCGGATGGAGGCGCATGAGAAGTCGTGGGCGGAGCAGCAGCATCCGCTGCTCAAATGGGCGAATACGATCGGCGATGCGCTGCAACTGCCGGGGCCGCTGAATACAGGCTGGTGGGCGCAGAAGGTGGTGGATGATTTTGGCCCCCATGACCACCAGAGGAAGCGAGTGCAGCAGCAGGTGCGGAGTGAGGAAGAGGCGGAAGTACTGCGGCGGGAGGCGGTGAAAAAAACGGGGCTGGATCCGGACAATCCGGAGCATGCCCGCCTGCTGGAGGATGCGAAGCAGATGGACTGGACCGCAGGGGGCCAGCAGGTGGGGGAAAGCGCGATCTCGGGCACCGGGATGGCGGAGGCGGAGTCCCTGAAAAACGCGATGATCCAGTCCCTGACCGAGGGGAAGTGGGAGGTGAACCGTGCGGAAAACAGCCGACTGCTGGCGGACGGCAGCGTGGTGGTGAATCCGCTGCTCATCCATGATGATATGGCCTATGCCAAGGCGGTGCAGGAGGCGCAGGCCACGCCGGAGGCGAAACGGCAGGCGATGGACAGGCTGAGGGATCTGCAACGCGGCCAGGCAAAGGCGCTGCTGCCTTCGCTAAAGTCCACGCCGGATTTCTTCCCTGGGGAGCAGTTCACAGACTATGTGGGGCGGCGGGCGCAGGAGGAGCCTGCCTTTGGCGTGCTGCCGGAGGCGGAACAGGCCAGGCTATTCCTGCGGGAGCAGGTGCAGCGGGGCTATGGCACGCGCCTGGCAGATAAGCTGGGAACATCCTTTTTGTTAGGCACGGGGGACTTTTTCACCCAGGTGAATGGGGGGCTGGCCATCGCCACGGGGGGGCTGCCGGGCGTGGGCGAGTATTTCTCCCAGAACGCGGCCGACCTGGCCATGCTGGGCGCGATGGTGGATGAGAGCACGGAGGCGCGCACGGGCACCGGTGCCCTGGGCCGGGTGACCGGGGGCGTGGTGCGGATGCTGCCACCGTTGGTGGCGCAGGCCCTGATCACCCGCGGCCTGCGGGTGAATATGCTGCCGGAGAAGGCGGCCAAGGCGGTGATCTACGGGCTGGCGGGGGCGCAGACGGCAGGCGGGCAGTATGCCGCGCTCTACGGACAACTGCGGCAGCAGGGGGCAGGCCCTATGGAGGCGTGGCTGAGCGCCAGCGGCCCGGCCATGGCCTCGGGCCTGGCGACGGCTGGGCTGACGGCCCTGGGCGGTGCCACGGGCACGGAGGCGCTGCTGCTGCCGGGCGCACGCGGCAGGGTGGCCCAAGGGGTGCGCGGCTTTTGGAAGGAGGCGCTGAAGAATGTGCCCGCCCATGCGATGAAGGAGGTGCCGGAGGAGTTCTTCGATGAAATGGCCTCGACCGTCATCGAGGCCATGGCGCTGGGGAAGGACCCTAAGGAGGCCCTGGGCGGGTTCCTGGCAGAGTCACCCGAGTTCATCGGGTCGGTCATGCTGCTGGGCGGCAGCGGCGGCCTGCACTCGTCGCGCCAGCAGGCGCAGGCTGCTGCGCCAGTGCCCCTGCTGCCAGCTCAGGGTGGTGACAGGCCCGTTCCAGTGCCGCCCGTGGCGGGTGCGGGTGGGGCCACAGGGAATACAGCGGAGATTCAGCGGCCAGATGCCAGCGTGCCCGCAACCCCTCCCCTGCCTACACAGCCCCCGGCACCTGTGCCGCCTGGCCTGCCGATGGCGGTGGGTGACGAGGTTGGGGGCCCCGCCCCTCAGGCTTCGCTAGATCCCATGCCGCCAGGGCAGCCGCCGCAGGCAGTGAGCAACCACCCGGAGAGGGCGCAGGCGACGGCCCCGGCCATTCACCGTGTGGCTCCCCCCGCCCCACCCATCTGGCAGGGCCGCGCGCGGCATGGCGAGGATGCGGCGGTGCTGGGTCGCAACCCAGACGGGACCTTTCAGGTTCGCTTGAATGGCACGGAGAAGACCTTCAAGGAAAGCCAGCTGGCCGCGATGACCGGGATGCAGCGCGGGCCGCTGTATGCGCACCTGGCCCAAGCCACCCGGCAGCAACTCGCTCTGCCTCATCCCTCTTCCCTGCCCCCGATTTGGCAGGGCCGTGCGCGGCATGGCGAAGATGCGGCGGTGCTGGGCCGCAACCCGGACGGAACCTTCCAGGTGCGGCTCAATGGCGCGGAGAAGACCTTCAAGGAAAGTCAGGTGGCTGCGATGACGGGGATGCAGCGCGGGCCGTTGTATGAGATGCTGGGGAGGGCGACGGTGAACCGAGAAAAGAAGGCAGGCCAAGCCCCTCTGCCTCCTCAGGCTTTCGCTGGAGTTCCAAGCAGGCGATTTCAGTTCAGTCAGACCCACCCAGCCGACAGTGAGGCCGTCAGCGTCCACCGCCAGATCGCGGAATCTGAGGACTCCTTCCAGCTTGGCAAGAGCAAGCCAGACAGCACCTCCGTGCAGGAGTTGGTGGAGGCTTTTTCTTTGCAGGAGCAGCCTTTGAAACTGCTGGAAGAAAAACCTTACCGAGGGGCAGGCAGAGAGTATCTGCTAACGACTCCGAAAGGGATTGTCCGCATGGTGGAATTGACCCGCGAAAAGGAGATCTTCGTGGACACGAGCAAGGCTGCCAGCAACGAATCCAAAGCGGGCGGTGGGGCACAAATCTATCAACTGGCGCAGACCTACGCACATAACAAAGGTTTCCGCTTCCGAGCCGATGACAGCGTGTCCGAAATTGCCCAGAAACGCCGCATCAGCCAGATGATCGCCAGTGCCCTGCGGCACGGCACCACGCAACATCTGAAAGGTGACCATGAATTTGTAGATGAGAACGGCCAGTGGCAAGTGGACGTGCCGGGGTGGAAGACCGGAGACCACGACCACAACCTGGCCCTCCTCCTGAAGGCCGAGCACGCCTATGTCATGCAGGAGGCGCAGGCGCGGGGCATTGACCTCAGCCATTTGACACACGATCTGGCGACGGATAGCATTCTTGATGGCCATACAGGGACCCCCATTACCAGAGCAACTCTCGAATCTCTTGTGGACCGATTGGAACCCGGAGCTAGTGGAGTTGGCGCGGCTACACTTCTTAGGGCCCTTGTCACCGGATCCGCGTTACAGCGAGAGGGATCCGGGGGGAGCGTTCGACCTGTACGGCGTATTCAGGGTGGAGACACCCGAGGAGAACAAGATCGGCAATCAAATGAGCGGCTGGTGTCGGTGGCACGGAATCTTTACTATAGTCGATCACCGGAAGGCGCTGGAGGCTTACCGCCAAGGCGAGTGGGTGACGCCGTATCCAGAGGGCCCGGTGGGCTCGCCGCCGCCCTTGCCGAGACGGCCCGGTTTCTAAATCAGAAACAGCCCGGCCTGGTCAATGCGCACACGCATCTCTTCACCACGGTGGAGGAGTTGCTGGGCTCCGACTATGCCCGGCAATACCCCTTCACGGCGGAGCAGATCACCAGCCTGCGCAAGGCGGAAGGCTTCCATGATACGGAGACGGGCCACAGCTTCGTCATCACAGAAAACACCCGCTTGCTGCCCGGCGAAAGCCCGCAGCAGGCCCTCATCCGCGTGCTGCTGCATGAGCGCGTGGGGCATGGTGGGTTGCACATCTTGTTAGGCGATGCAGAGAGCGCCCGCTCCCGCCGCTGGGCTGCCCTGAGTGCACAGATTCCGCCAGCAGAGCTTGAGGCCATCGCGGCGGAAACAGGGTACCGGCACCTAGCTGGAAGACGCGAGGATCTCGCCTTTGAATGGTTCGCCCGCCGCACGGAGAAGGAGGTGAGCCTGCTGGAGAAAGGCAGCCTGCCCCGGCAAATGTGGGATGCCTTCCGTGAGATGGTGATGGATTTCATGGCCAGTCTAAACCTGAAGTCCACGCTGGGTCGCAGCTTTGAAACCCAGGTAAAAGACCTGCAACGCCGCGCCCGCGAGGCCGCCTTGAGACCGGTGAGGGACAGGACAAACGCGGGGCAGTCCGCGCCTGATTCTTTCCGCCCGCAGGCCACGCCCGACAGGAGAAGCACCTCGTCATTGGATGATGTAAACCACCTTTTTACATCGCTATCGAACAATCCCCATAACGGCAGTCTTGCCTCCCATCCCCCTTCCCTGCCACCCATCTGGCAGGGCCGCGCGCGGCATGGCGAGGATGCGGCGGTGCTGGGTCGCAACCCGGACGGGACCTTCCAGGTGCGGCTCAATGGCGCGGAGAAGACCTTCAAGGAAAGCCAGGTGGCCGCGATGACCGGGATGCAGCACGGGCCGCTGTATGCGCACCTGGCCCAGGCCACCCGGCAGCAGCTCGCCCTGCCTCATCCCGCTTCCCTGCCCCCGATCTGGCAAGGCCGTGCCCGCCATGGTGAGGAAGCGGCGGTGCTGGGTCGCAACCCGGACGGGACTTTTCAGGCGCGCATCGGCGGCCAGGAAAGGACCCGTACGGAGCGCGACGTGGCCTACATGACGGGGATGCAGCGCGGGCCGCTGCATGAGATGCTGGGGAGGGCGACGGTGAACAAAGCTCGCGTGGCTTTGCTTCCGCCTCAGGCTATCGCTGGAGTTCCAAGAAGCCGACTCCACTTCAGCCAGACTAATTCAGCCGACAGTGAAGTCGTCAGCGTCCACCACCGGATCGCGGAATCTGAGGACGCCTTCCAGCTTGGCAAGAGCAAGCCAGAGACCCTGGGCAATGCCAGAGAAAATGACTGGCGTGATTCCCTGGAGGAGTTGGCCGTGGCGTTTTCCGTGAGTGAAAGCCCACTAATCTTAGGAGAAGATTACCAGCACCATCCGGATGGATACGCCTTCTATCTTCATACCAACAAAGGTTCTGCCTTTGTGATCATTAACCCGCCCAAAGGGCAGGACAAGGGGACTGTCCAAATCAACTCGCCCGGTCTTGATAGCAACACAGAGAAGGCGGGCGGGGGTGCTCAGGTTTACCAAATGGTGCAGACCTTTGCCCACAACCACGGCTACACCTTCCTTCCAGAAGACACCGTCAGCCCCATTGCCCAGAAACGGCGCATCAGCCAGATGGTCTCCAGCGCCCTGCGCCATGGCACCACCCAGCACCTCAATGGCCTAGCTACTTATAAGGACGCAGCCACTCGGGCGATCAAGACCGAAGTCCCTGGCTGGAAACCTGGAGACCACGATCATAACCTGGCCCTTCTTCTCAGGGCCGAGCACGCCTATGTCATGCAGGAGGCGCAGGCGCGGGGCATTGACCTCAGCCATTTGACACACGATCTGGCGACGGATAGCATTCTTGATGGCCATACAGGGACCCCCATTACCAGAGCAACTCTCGAATCTCTTGTGGACCGATTGGAACCCGGAGTTAGTGGAGTTGGCTCGGCTACACTTCTTAGGGCCCTTGTCACCGGATCCGCGTTACAGCGATCGTCCGCCGGGAGCGGCGTTTCAACTATATACCCGGATCAGGGTGGACACACCGGAGGGACTGAGGGTGGGGGACTCGATGGGGAGTTGGTGTCGGTGGCACGCGATCTTTACTATAGCCGACCATCGGAAAGCGCTGGAGGCTTACCGCAAAGGCGAGTGGGTGACGCCGTATCCAGAGGGCCCGGTGGGCTCGCCACCGCCCTTGCCGAGACGGCCCGGTTTCTAAATCAGAAACAGCCCGGCCTGGTCAATGCGCACACGCATCTCTTCACCACGGTGGAGGAGTTGCTAGCCTCCAACTATGCCCGGCAATACCCCTTCACGGCGGAGCAGATCGCCAGCCTGCGCAAGGCGGAAGGCTTCCATGATACGGAGACGGGCCACAGCTTCGTCATCGCCGAAAACACCCGCTTGCTGCCGGGAGAAAGCCCGCAGCAGGCCCTCATCCGCGTGCTGCTGCATGAGCGCGTGGGGCATGGTGGGTTGCAAATCTTGTTAGGCGATGCAGAGAGCGCCCGCTCCCGCCGCTGGGCTGCCCTGAGTGCACAGATCCCGCCGACGGAACTGGAGGCCATCGCGGCGGAGACAGGGTACAGGCATCTGGCTGGAAGACGCGAGGATCTCGCCTTTGAATGGTTCGCCCGCCGCACGGAGAAGGAGGTGAGCCTGCTGGAGAAAGGCAGCCTGCCCCGGCAAATGTGGGATGCCTTTCGTGAGATGGTGCTGGATTTCATGGCCAGTCTAAACCTGAAGTCCACGCTGGGTCGCAGCTTTGAAACCCAGGTAAAAGACCTGCAACGCCGCGCCCGCGAGGCCGCCTTGAGACCGGTGAGGGACAGGACAAACGCGGGGCAGTCCGCGCCTGATTCTTTCCGCCCGCAGGCCACGCCCGACAGGAGAAGCACCTCGTCATTGGATGATGTAAACCACCTTTTTACATCGCTATCGAACAATCCCCATAACGGCAGTCTTGCCTCCCATCCCCCTTCCCTGCCACCCATTTGGCAGGGCCGTGCCCGCCATGGTGAGGATGCGGCGGTGCTGGGTCGCAACCCGGACGGGACTTTTCAGGTGCGCTTGAATGGCACGGAGAAGACCTTCAAGGAAAGCCAGGTGGCCGCGATGACCGGGATGCAGCGCGGGCCACTGTATGAGATGCTGGGGAGGGCGACGGTGGGGCGGATGCGGCAGATGCGGCGAAGTCGGACAGATGTGCCCGTTACCGTAGGATCTCAGACGCAGACCGACAGCGAGCGGTTAAAAGAGCCTCTAGAGGCACGCTGGGCACGCAAGCCCCTGCCCGCAGGAACAGACCCCAAAGTCGCGGAACAATGGCGCCAAAAGCTCCAGAACAAGCACGTTCCTAACCCGATGGCTGCCAGTGATGTGTTTGATTGGGTGGAGGGACTTTCTTTCCAGGATTTACGTTTTGAAACGGAAAGAGCCGCCCAATCCTTGTTCGATCTGCTGCCCAGAGAAATCATGGAGAAGGTAGGCAAGGTAAACGTCCAGCTCGTGAAGGAGATTCCAGGCAAAGTCCTCGGAAATTACGATGCCAACACCAACATGCTGAGTATATCCCTGGATGAATACAAGGTATGGTCGGGCAGGCTGCGGGCAGGAAAAATGCGGGAGCTCATGTGGCATGAACTGGGACACTGGCTGTATCACCAGGCTGATGCCCACCCGCGCCTCAAAGATTGGAAACAAGCCATCCGTTTGCATTGGCTGAAGCGAGTGCAGGGGCAACCCATCCGCACGCATGAGGAAGGATGGAGATACATTCTTGACGGGTGGATCAATGAATATGCTGGCCGACTCTACCGAGGCTGGGCAGGGGGCGCAGAAATACCCTCCGTCTATCTCGAAGAAGTCTCTTGGGGACCCGAGAGAATCGCCTATCATTGTAGGAACAAGCACCAAACGGAAACTTTTGACATTGTCACCTCCCTCTTTGGCCCATTATAATAGATATCAATATGTTCATCCATCTTCTGAAAGACGGCAAGATTGTATTGGCAGCGAGAACCGCCCATACACCAGACAAAGACCATGACAGGTTCCTTCCTGTAACTTATGAAGGTGACACTACATTGGTGAATGAAATACACATAGAATCCATACCCAAACTTCTAAAGAGTGATTTTTCCATTGCAGCTCACGATCATGGCCTGCGTCTAGAGGGAGACTATGAACAATACATTGTCCGCAAAAGCCTGACCCTTCCTGAAAGGCCGGGCTCAGGGTATTCTGACAGTCTTGGCCCAGATGACATCATTTACTGACTGCCCCGCAGATGGTTTATTGATAGCTTGGATTAATCGCATCCCCATAATATCAAAGGCTGTCGGATGGTCACTTCCACACGTGCAGGCAAGGACTGGATTTGGTGCTGATGCTGCCCAGACGGTGCAGGCCTTGGGTTGCTGTAACACTGACTGGGATCAGATGAAAAAAGTTATGGATGATTTAATGTTAAAGAAAGGATGGCTATGAAAGACACCCACCAAGAACATAAGCACCCGACCCAAGAACAAATGGAACTGGCCATGCAGGTGGGCAAGTATTCGCAAGCTGTAAGAAATGGTACCATGCCCTTAGAGGATGCCATCGACATCCTGATGCAACCCCCGTTTAATTATCCCAACAGGAGACGCGCCTGGCATGTCCTGGATCCAGGACCGCCCACCCCGTGAGCGACCTGTGAGACAACTGAATGAGGGTAGCGCATCACCATTCCTATCCGCGTGAGGCGGATGTGGCATTGATATCATGTCGCGCGGTCGCCCGCTCAGGCGATGCAAGCCGTGGGGCTGCTTTTGGCAGGCTTTGAGTTGCACCTGGCCCAGGCCACCCGGCAGCAGCTCGCCCTGCCTCATCCCCCTTCCCTGCCCCCGATCTGGCAAGGCCGTGCGCGCCATGGTGAGGATGCGGCGGTGCTGGGTCGCAACCCGGACGGGACTTTTCAGGTGCGCTTGAATGGCACGGAGAAGACCTTCAAGGAAAGCCAGGTGGCCGCGATGACGGGGATGCAGCGCGGGCCGTTGTATGAGATGCTGGAGAGGGCGACGGTGGGGAGATTGGGGGGCTCTGACGTATTTGAGGCACCGCCCGTTCCTAGTGGGGATTTAGGCCCAAACGATACCTCTCTGGAGTCACTTGCTCCAACAAGAGAAGTGCTTCTCGATTCACTGACTAAAAATGTGCCTGCCTTTAGTAACTATTCCTCTGCAAATATCAAATTGCCTCAGACCATAAACGACTTGCAATCCATGCTTAAACCGATGCAGGCAGAAGCCAGGCATCTGATTGCCTCAGACCATAAACGACTTGCAATCCATGCTTAAACCGATGCAGGCAGAAGCCAGGCATCTGATAAATGAGGCAAACAGGCTCGAGTTGGAATTGAAGACTTTGGATCATGCTCTTATTAAGGGGGGCATGTCGCATTCAAAACAGATCGAAGCCACTGCTGCAAAAAAGCAATTTAAAGCCATGCTAGATACTGTTACAAAGAGGCGACTCGCATTGGCCGAGGCGACACGCATGTTAGTAGCCATTCCCCCAGATAAACGTGGCCACGTGAGATGGAGGCAAAGGCTGGTCTTGGATCTGGGCAAACACGCGGCCGCAGCGGGTGACTTGACAGCTCAGTATGTTGATGCTCGCCTTTTGCCAAGCCTGACAGTAGGTCTTGTCTCCTCAAATAAGCCCAGAGCGACCTATGACAGTACCGAAAGAGCCATTAAACTTGATCCAGACAAAGCCAGCCTGAGTGATGCTATGCACGAGATAACCCATGGTATAGAACATCAAAATCCAATCATACTCAGGAAAACAATAGGGTTTCTGAACCAGCGGGCCAAAGGGAGCAATTCAGAGCAAATGTCTGTTATGATGGACGGATTTGATAATAATCCGGAAGCCAGAGGTTATCGTGATAAATGGTGGGCGCGTGGAGGTGACCACTATTCGGGCCGATATTATACCGACAAGGCAGGCAAGATCATTGCGACCGAGATTGGAATGCCCCCGAAGTTTGAGCCAGTTTTTATGAGAGTCCTGGGTGCGCTGGCGGTTTCGTTTCTGGGTTTGGGTTTTGGTTTGAGACAGCGTTTTTATCTTCGTTTCGGGGACCAGCAATGCCTT
>NZ_BAABIA010000007.1:327731-360769 GCF_039542385.1 Prosthecobacter algae
AGCTGGTGGGGCAGATCGTTCGGCCTTCACTGCGGCTGGGGACCAGCCGCCCTACCGATGGCCGCAATCGATCGTCATTTACCAGGGACCGATCACCAATCCCTGTGACGTCCAGTGCATTTGGTGCGGCCAGTCTTCGGGATTCGCGCACAGTTGTTGGCGAACTGGATTATTCCGAATGTAATGATGTTTGGCCTTTTCTTCCTGATCGTTGCGCAATCGATGATCAAAAAAGCCGTCCTGCCAGACGACCCCGAGTTGGCGGGCTGTGTAGCGTTTCCAACTTCTAAAAAGATCCGCCATCACGGCCCCTCGGGGAAAGCTCAAGATGACATGAAGATGGTCCGGCATCAGCAGGAGCAGTGTGATGTGCCACTTGTGCTGATCATCGTAAAAACGTGCCGATTCTAGCAGGGCGCTTGAAACAGTTGGTTGGGTCAGTTGCTCACGGCCGCGTTCCGCGCAGTTGACGGTGACGAAGAAAAAGGAACCGCCTTCGACCCAATGAGGCACATCGTGATGCAGTCGCTGGCGATTGGGCAAATCGTCGTTAGGCATGATTGGGTATTTTGAGTCAACAGGCAGATCAATCAAGGCGATTTGAAGTCTCAGGTAGGGAGCGTTGTCCCAACGCGCCGGGGTTTAGGGACGGAGGGACTTCGATGGGTGGATCTGGTGGGGCGGATCGTTTGGACTTCGCTGCGGCTGGGGACCAGCCGCCCTACCAAGTCGATGGAACCCTACCAGCCGACGGGCGCTTTCTTGGTCTGATCCAACGCGCCGTGGGTTGGGGGAAGGAGGGACTTTGGTGGCTGGATCTGACGGGGGGATCGCTCGGCCTTCGCTGCGGCTGGGGACCAGCCGCCCTACCAGCCGACGGGCGCTTTCGTGGTCTGAGGTAGGGGGCGTTGTCCCAACGCTCCGGGGTTGTCCGGGCGGGGCGGGTGGATTCCCTTCTTGCTTTTCCCGGAAATGGGCCTAAAACCCTCGCTCTCTATGGCATCAACCCCAGTCATCAACCTCCGCAAGGGGCACGCGGTTCGTTACAACAACGAAGTCTGCATCGTGTCCGATTTCGAACTCAAGACGCCGCCGCGCATGGCGTCCTACGTGCAGATGTCCGTCCGCACCCTCAGCACCGGCAAGGTGTACAACCTGCGCATGACCTCCAACGAGTCTCTCGAGGCCGTGAACCTGAACCGTGAGCCGCATGAGTACAGCTACAAGGACGGTGAAGACTACCACTTCATGCACCCTGAGACGTTTGAAGACGTGGTTCTGATGGAATCCCAGGTCAAAAACGCCAAGGACTACCTCATCGAAGGCCAGAAATACACCGTCCAGTTCGCTGACGACGTGGTGATCGGTATCGAACTGCCGCCTTCTGTCGTGATGACCGTCACCGAATCCCCTGAAGGGGTGAAGGGCGACTCCGCCAACAATGTGTACAAGGCTGCCAAGCTGGAAACCGGTCTGGTGGTCCAGGTGCCTCTCTTCATTGGTCCTGGCGACAAGATCAGCGTGAAGACGGAAGACAACAGCTACCTCGGTCGCTCGAACTAAGCCGGGTCTAACCAGCTTTAGTTTTCAATCTTTGAAGCCCCGGTGAATGCCGGGGCTTTTTTTTGGGGGGGAGGTGTAGCTGCTCGTGCCAGCGAGTGGTCAGGGCGAGGGTTGTTGAGCTTTCGAACTTTCCCAATCCCCACGTCCTGGCGGACGCGGCTACACGCCGTAGCTGCTAGCTCCAGCGAGTGGTCAGGGCGAGGGTTCTTGAGCTTTCGATGCTTCCCAATCCCCACGTCCTGGCGGACGCGGCTACACGCCGTAGCTGCTCGCGCCAGCGAGTGGTTCGGGCGAAGGTTCTTGAGCTTTCGAGGCTTCCCAATCCCCACGTCCTGGCGGACGCGGCTACACGCCGTAGCTGCTCGCGCCAGCGAGTGGTCAGGGCGAGGGTTGTTGAGCTTTCGAACTTTCCCAATCCCCACGTCCTGGCGGACGCAGCTACACGCCGTAGCTGCTCGCGCCAGCGAGTGGTCAGGGCGAGGGTTCTTGAGCTTTCGATGCTTTCCCAATCCCCACGTCCTGGCGGACGCTGCTACGCAGAAGGCGACGCCAAAGAAGCGAGGGCGAGGATGTTCATGACGGCTTTGGGCACGAAAGTATCTGGCTCGACATACTCGGGGAGCTTGCTGCCATCAGCAGTGCGTTCGGAGCAATGGGCGTTGCCGCCACTGGGGCCCATGGCATCGAGAGTCGGGGCGAGGGAGCAGAGGTAATTCGCGTCGCTGAGGCCGCCACGGGCCATGGGAAGGACGGGAAGGTTCAGCGCGGCTCCGGCCTGGGCCCAGGCTTCAAAAAGGCGATCAGTCTCCGCTCCACCCGGCCAGGCAGTTGTGCTGCCCAGACGCTCCACCACGATCTGTGCGCCGGCGGCGGTAGGTCCGGCCATGGCCTCCAGCGCGGTGGCGGCGCGTGCAAGAACCTGGGGATCAAAGGCGCGCATTTCCAGCTCGGCCACGGCCTCATGCGGCACGCGGTTGAGAACCGTACCTCCGTGAATATTGGCCACATTCACCGTTAGGCCATCGGCCGGGCTGCTCAAAGCGTGGACAAAGGGTAAGAGGGCGGCGAGTTCCACCACGGCATTGATACCGAGGGCATGATTGCTGCCAGCATGGGCGGCGCGACCCTGGCAGGTGATGCGGTATTCCAGCCGCCCTTTTCGTGCGGTGACGATATGATAGCCAGCCTCATCCCGTGGGCCGCCTTCAAAAACGAGAACCGCCCGGGCACCCTGCGGGCAGCGTTCCTGGGTGCGCTGGGCGAAGTCGGAACCAATGACTTCCTCGGCCGCGTTCGCGGCGATGAGCCAGTGCGTATTCTCAAAGAGATCCGGCAGCACGTCCTTCATCGTGCGCAGCAGCAGCCAGATGAGGGCGGTGCCGCCTTTGTTATCCACGCTGCCGGGGCCATAAATTCGGGAGTCCTCCTCCTGCCAGCGGAAGTTGTTTTGAACCTCCTCCTCCGGTGGAAAAACGGTGTCCAGGTGCGTGACCAGAACGATGGGCGGAGCACTGGCGGCCAAGCCCTGGCGGCGCAGCAGCAGATGCGGGCCATGAGCCGGATGGGAAGCGGGGACAAATTCTGAGGTGAAACCCAGTGTGTCAAAGCAGGCAGCGGTGAGCTGGCCGACGGCCTGAATGCCCGGAACATTCGTGGTGAAGCTGTTGATCTCCACCATGCGCCGCAGCCAATGCAGGGCCTCGGGCAGATGATGCTGGGCACGAGCCGTGAGGTCTTCGATCATGATGATGGAGCTTACGTTCGGGGGCGAGCACCGATGCCATTTTCCTGCGGCATGAGGAGGCGGCCTTCGGCATCAAAAGTGATGCCGAGATAATCGTCGTCTGCCAGATAAAGATGGCCATCGAGATCCACATAATCGGCCCAGGGAGCTAAGTGTGCGGCAGCGGTGGTGCCGAGGCTGCTTTCGATCATGCAGCCGAGGATGATGCCCAGGCCATGCTGGCGGGCGGAGGCGATCATTTCAATGCCACCGGCAAAAGAGCCGCACTTCAGCAGCTTCACATTCACGCCCTGCACCAGAGGAGCCAGATGATGAACATCGTCCGCATTCTGCGCACTTTCGTCGGCATAGAGCGGCAGGGATTCAGAAGGCAGTTTGGAGCGCAACTCGCTCCACGTTTCCACCCCGCCATGATGATGAATGGGCTGCTCCACCAGGGCGAGGTCATACCGCGCCAAGCGAGGGAGCATCTGCACCGTCTCGTCCACCGACCAACCGCCATTCACATCGGCGAACATCGTGGCCTGGGGAGCAGCGGCGCGGGCGGTGGCAACGATAGCCTCGTCATGGACCAAATCACCGCTGCCGAGCTTCAACTTCAGCACCCGAAACTGCCGGGCAGTCTGGCACACCTTTTCTGCAAAGGCCGAGAGGTCGGTGGGAATGCCCAGGGAACGGCAGGCGTGAATGTCCAGCCAAGGGCGGCCTGGCCCGAGAATCCGTTCCGCCCGATGCCAGAGTGGCTCAGGCTTTTGATCAGCCTGGAAAAGGTCCAGCGCCAGGCGTCCAGCGCGGGTGCCATCCCCCACTTGCGGCCCCTGCAGCCAGGCCAGCGTGTCCTCCGGGCTTTCGCCATAGTAGGGGACAAAGGGGGCCTCGCCCGTAGCCTGGCCACCAGTGATCCGCACCACCTGACGGGTGGAGGAGACCCCGTGAGCGATGCGGAAGGGCTCCGTGAGATGCAGGGTCTTCAGGACGGCTTCGGGCATGATTTCGCACTTTGGCGGAGGATTCTGCGGATTGAGAAGTGAAATCTGCAAATCCTGTGCCAATGGTGGCGATTCCAGCAGAATCGCCCATGCCCCGTCCCTACCCTTCCCGTTATCCATCGAATGCCCCGAAGCCACCGCCCCCTGGCAGTGAAACCTGGGTACGTCCGTGGGCGCAGATGAAGTACTACTCCTACCATCCGGCCATTTTTCCGAACATGGTGGGTGCCATCTCCAGCGATGCGGGAGCCGGCGACCTGGTGAATGTTTATGATAAAGAGGGGCAACCTTTTGGCGCCGGCTTTCTGAACCCGAAGGCACGTGTGCCGCTGCGGGTGATCCACCACGGCATCACTCCCTTTGGCGAGGCGGATCTGGATGCTCGCCTGGTGCAGGCGGTGCGGATGCGCAAGGAAATGCTGAAGCTGGATGCGACCACCAATGCCTACCGCGTGATCCACTCCGACGCCGATGGCCTCAGCGGACTCATTGTGGACCGTTACGACGACACGCTTTCCATCCTGATCACGACCCTGGGTGTGTGGCGGCGCATCCGCCGCTGGCTGCCTTTGTTGCACAAGGAGTTAGGCACCAGCTCCCACGTCATCCAGACGGATCCGGACATCTCCCTCATCGAAAGCATGCGCATCAGCGATGTGCCGGAGGTGGATGATCCCGCGCCGAAGACGGTGCGCATCCGTGAAAACGACGTGCGGTTTGCCGTGAACTTTGAGGATGGTCACAAGACGGGCTTTTTCTGCGACCAGCGCGACAACCGACTGAAATTCGGCCAGCTGGCCAAAGGGCGTGTGCTGGACCTCTGCACCTACACGGGCGGCTTTGCCCTGGCGGCCAAGCTCATCGGCAAGTGTGAAGACGTGACCGGCGTGGACCTGGATGAAAAGGCCATCGCCCAGGCCAAACAGAACGCGAACCTGAACCAGACCAAGCTGAACTGGACACAAGGCGATGCCTTTGGTTGGTCGCGCCAGATGATCAAAAACGGTGAACTGTGGGATACCGTGGTGCTGGACCCACCGAAGCTGATCCATCACCGCGACACGCTGGAAGAAGGCATCTTCAAATATCGCGATCTCAACGGGCTGGCGATCCAGCTCGTCAAGCGTGGTGGCTTGTTTGTCACCTGCTCCTGCTCAGGGCTGATCAGCACGGAAGAATTTGAAGAACTGGTGATGGGTGTGGCCCACCGTCATGGACGCAAGCTGCAGATCCTCGACCGCACCGGCCCCGGACTGGACCATCCAGTGATGTCCAACTGCCCCGAAAGCCGTTACCTGAAAGTCATCTGGTCCATCGTTGTCTAAGTGACCTTGCGGGCATCCGAATTAGGGAGCCTGCCGTCCGAATTTGCGCTCTAGCTCATTGAGAGACATCTGAATGAGCGTGGGGCGGCCATGCGGGCAGCAATACGGCATTTCACAGGCAAAAAGATCCTCCAGCAGGGCCTGGATTTCTGGCAAGGCCAGACGGTCATTCGCCTTCACGGAATGGCGGCACACCGTGGTGGCGATCATGTCTTCCCCAAGGCGCAGCGAGGAGCTTTTGGAGCTGAGGCTCTGCAGTTCCTCGATCACCTGATCCAGCCACGCGAGTGGATCGTCGGTTTTCAAAAAGGTGGGCAGCGCCTCAACCTTGAAAGTGTTGGGGCCAAAGGGTTCCGCCTCAATGCCCAGCCGGGATAAGGCCTCCAGATTGCGGGTCAGCACATCGGCATCACGCGGGCTCGTTTGCAGCGTCAGCGGCATGAGCAGCCTCTGTGAGGGCACCCCGCCCTGCTCCATGGCCTTGCGCATTTTTTCAAAGTTCACGCGCTCATGCGCCGCATGCTGGTCCATGAGGACGAGGCCCTCGGTGCTTTCCATCAGCACGTAGAGCTTGTGCAGCACGCCGATGATGCGGAAGTGCGGCATCTGCTTTTTCACCGGGGCTTCTTCCACTTCCTCCTCAGGCTGCAGATGGGGCGCAACAGCCGGAGATGTTTTGACCGAGGGAGCTGCCTCCAGGGAAGCAAGCTGAGTGACCTCGGCAGACGATGCAGGAGAATCAGCCGATGGACGTGGACTCGCGATGGCAGGCTCTGGCGTCAGAAACGAAGCGGCCCGTGGTGACACTGCCGCACGTGCCCCGGAAGCCGCCGGAATGACCATCTCTGACTGCACACTCGCAGCCTCCGCCACGGGCAGGCGCGGCACGGATGGCACATGGCCGGTGGGCAGCTTGCTGCCCGTCTCCAAGGCCCGCTTCACAGCGCGAGCGACGGCTTCACGCACGGCGAAACCATCGTGAAAACGCACCTCCTTTTTGGCCGGGTGCACGTTGATGTCAAAGGCTTGGGCCTCCATCTCCAGAAAGAGAAAGGTCACCGGATACTGGCCTTTCATCAGGGCATTGTGAAAGCCCTCCTTGAGACCGTAGTTGATGGCCGGACTCTCAATCGGACGGCCATTCAAAAAGGTGATCTGCTGCTGCCGATTGGAGCGGCTGAGCCCTGGCCCGCCGATGTAGCCGGAAACGCTTACGCCCAGATGCTCCACCTCGGGCAGCTTGATGAGACGCGTCACCAGTTCATCCCCCGCCAGACCACGTATGCGGTCGATCATATCGGCAGTGGCCGGAAGATGGAAGGTGACCGCACCATCCCGGATGAGCGTGAATGCCGTCTGGGGATTGGCAATCGCATGGAGGCGGAACTGCTGCTCGATGTGCGAGTACTCCGTGGCCTCCGTACGCAGAAATTTCCGCCGCGCAGGCACATTGAAAAACAGGGAGCGCACCTCGATGACGGTGCCGTGATTGCCGCCATGATCCTTCACCGCGCTGAGCTTGCCGCCCATGATCTCGATCTCCGTGCCGCTGAGGGCATCGCGTTCACGTGTGGCCAGACGAAAGCGCGAGACGCTGGCGATGCTGGGCAGGGCCTCGCCACGAAAGCCAAAGGTGCGGATGGCGGCTAGGTCTTCTTTGGTCCGGATCTTGCTCGTCGCGTGCCGCTCCATGCACAGCATCGCATCCTCACGGTCCATCCCGCAGCCGTCATCGGTGATGCGGATGAGCGCCGTGCCGCCGCGCTGCACCTCCACGGTGATGTGCCGCGCCCCGGCATCCAGGCTGTTTTCCACCAGTTCGCGAATGACCGCCGCAGGCCGCTCCACGACTTCCCCCGCCGCCACCTGGCTGGCGAGTGAATCGGAAAGAATACGAATTTTTGACATAACTCTGCAAATAGTGCAGGACGAACGCACGTAAACCCACCATGTCACATCAACGCACCAGAATGCTAATCTAGGTTTGCGGATTTTTTTCTTTCTCTCTTTTTATGATTCAGATCACCCCGAGTGCCATCACGGAACTCTCTCACATGCTCGAAGCCCAAAAGGCCGCTGCCGGCAGCGGGCTTCGCATCGGTGTGGAAAAAGGTGGGTGCGCAGGTTTGCAATACGCAATGCGCATCGCCCAACCTGAACCCACCGACCACCTCTTCACCGAAGGCGGTGTCACTCTCATTGTGGACAATGACAGTTTGGCATTTTTGGATGGTAGCACAATTGATTACATTGATGCTTTGAACGACTCTGGCTTTCGTGTTATCAACCCCAACGCCACACGCAGCTGTGGCTGTGGAACATCGTTTGAACCGAAGGAATCCGCCTGAGGAACAAATTTTCGACGATTCACAAAAAAAACTTTTCTTTTTGATTTGAACCAGTAAAATTTCAGGAGACTGATTTTTACAGTTTTTAACAATTTTCTCAATTTTGATATGCAAGTTCGATTTCTGAGCGACGGAAGCGAATACCGCTCTTATGGCGGAGGCAGCCTTTCACAAAAAAAGGAAGGCGGCGGTATCTTTTGGTGGGCGATTCTCATCACACTCCTTATGGGAGCCGCCACTTTCTGCTGGTTTTTCAGCATCATGGTTTTTTCCCACCCGGAAAAGCCCTTCAATTACAAGGTCTTGGCAAAGTTTAAAAAACTCACGCCCCTGCGCCCTTACACCATCTACACAGCCCCTCCAGGCAAGTCCTTTGGTGCCCGTGACCTCCTTAGCGAGTTCACCCCCTACAACCACGAGCAGCTCAGCGTCCGCAATGACGTGTTCAAGCGGTCCTACCTGAAGAATTACCAGCACGAGCAGCCGATGTACCTCATGGGCAGCTTCCGCGTCCTCAGCGCCCGCCCTCTGGCCGATTCGGATGTGTTCACCCAGGGCTGGATCGTTCGCGCCCGCTCCAGCGATCTGGAAGATGTGGATCTGGAACTCGTGATGCCCGGCCTGCAGAAAGAGGCAGCGCCTTTTGCCTCCGGTGACGTCATCACCCTGCAAAAGCGCAGCTACGCCTCTGCCTTGCACGTTCAGCGCATGGATGAGGACCGCCTCTGCATCACCGTCGTTCCCCTGGCTTACCAGACGACCGCCAAGACTGGCAACGAAGTGCTGGCACTCACTCCACCGGAGCGCCTGAACATGGAAGCCTACTGGCCCATCACCCGCGATCCCGGCTCTGAAATGGCCCTCACCCAGCAGGAGCCTGCCGACATCGCTGCGGCCAAGCCTTAAGCGGACGGAGAAAGCTTTACACGCTTCCTGTTAGACCTTTCATTTTTCATCAGGCCGCACTCCATCCGGGTGCGGCTTTTTGATGTCGGGTCTCCTGACACAATTCAGTGGCTTTAACGAATCAGACGATGTCTCAAAAGTCGGCTTCTAAGGCAAGCCCTGTGCTCACGATGCACCGCTCCCATGGATGGTGGTAACCCTTGAGCCACACACCTTTCTTGCCGATCTCCTGTTCAAGGAATTGCCGATGCCAAACCGTTCAATACAGTTTGTTAGGCTCATCCACGCATGTGTCCATCCCGCGAAGTACATAGACCTCGCCATCAGGTCATCACTCGTTAGGCAGCTCATGCCTCAATGGATAACAACCGACCCTTCCGACTCGTTCAGCGATCACAAAAAATGGCCAGCCCTATGAGGGCTGGCCATTTCTTGAACGCAGAGCCTTATTCGGCCCGTAGGCTGAGAATGAAGGCTTTCACGTCTTCAAACTCCTGAGGTTTCAGGATGAGATTCATCGGCGGCATTGGGCTGATCGGCGTAGCGGTGTAGCCTTCGGCCAGCCGGGCATTGGGGTTCACCAGGGATTCCAGGATGTAGGCCTCGTCCTTGCGGCTGGCGATGCCGTCCAGGGCAGGCCCCACAGGGCTACCCTTCCCGCCCAGCATGTGGCAGGTCATGCAGGCGGCCACAGGATGTTTCCAGAAAATGTCCTCGCCGCGCTTGGCATCACCTAACAAGGTTTGCTTTTCATCATTCAGAGGAGTCAGTTCGCAGAGCTTCACTTCATCAAAGTAGCCGTCGCCTTTGCCCACGTGGAGGATGTTGATGCTGGCTTTGTCCTTGTCTTTGTTGGTGAAGACGACGTCCACTTCGTTCCAGTCGCTGACACGCGCGGTGTTCTTCGCCGTTTCGTGACGGCCGATGTGGTCATTGAAACTGACCTTGCCTTTCAGTGCGTGCGTCTTCACCCAGCCACTGAGACGATAGGTGGTGTTACGCTTCAGCGGCACCTCCTGATAGAGACTGGTGTCGCCATCGTCGCGGGTAATGCAGCGGACGGCCTTTTCACCCGCGTGATTTTTGCCATCACCGCCCACGGACGTCCATTCAGCCTGGACCGTGCCCGGCTTGTTGCCGTAGTCGCGGCGCTTCCAGCCCACGGGCAGCCCATCGGTGCCGATGTCTTCCAGTCCCGCATTGGTCAGCAGATTGGGGCCTTCCTTGAAGGCGCTGGCCCCGTGCTTCTTCGACAGCACGCGGGCGGCCTCCACCAGCCATTCGTCGCCCTGCACGATGGGATCGCTGCTGAGGCGTGAGACAAGGGTCTTGATCTCCTCCGTGGTTGGCAGCTCTGCCAGTTTCACAAAGGCCGCCAAGCGTGTATGCAGATCTGCATCCGAGATGGTTCCGGAGCCAAACAGCAGCGCAGCCGCCTTCGCGTCCGTTCCCAGCGCGCGGATGGCATTGCGGCGCAGGATAGGGTCCTTAGAGAGCAGCGCCGCCTTGTGAGTGGCCTCATCCAGCTTGCCCAGACCTTGCAGCGTCCAGAGGGCATGCGCAGCTCCTGGGCCGCCCTCTTTCATGAGCATGGCGCTGTTTTCCGGAAGCCTGCCTTTTTCCACGTCCAAGCGTTGGGCCGTCAGGCGTGACCATTGCGTGTCACCATCCAGCGAAGGTTTAGAGATCTTCGCAGAAGCCCCCTTGGCCACCACGCGATAGATGCGTCCACGTTCATGATCGCGCAGATCGTTTTTATGAGCGCCGCCTACACCCGTTTCGCCTTTGAAACCACCCCGCTCCACACTCGGTGTGGGATTGTGCTGGATGATGAAGTTTTGGAAATCAGCAAACCACACCGCCCCATCAGGACCGACCTCGGCAAAAACAGGGGACATCCACTCGTCCGTGCTCGCCACCAGATTATAGCTATCCTTGGCCGTGTAGCCTGCCCCCTGCGGCTGCACGTCCATCAGCGTGATTACTTTCATGGTCGGTTCGCAAACCATGGCTATCCCTTGCAGGCGTGTCGGCAGGGACTTGCTTTCAATGAAGGCGCTGCCTGCGGCTGCGGTATAACCATTGAAGACATCCACCTGACGATAGTTCGGCGTGATCGTATGCACCGTGTCCACTTCATTGATCTTCTTGGCCGTCATCGCCCGCAGCCCGCTGGGCATGATGGACTGAGGCAAGCCGCCGTAAAAAATCGGAGCGCCGTTAGCGGTACCGCCGAATTGATCCCCCGCTGCATTGGCACTGTGTCCCCAGGCATTGTTGGTGAATTGATGCAAGAACTCCAGGGCGCTGCCATCCGGCTTGAAGCGATAGGTGCCCATCATGAACTTCAGGTCTTTGCCACCGACTTGGCCCTCAAAGCCACTGTAGCCCACACAGCCGTAGATCCAGTTATCCAGACCGTAGTGGAGATTGCTGGCCTGGGCATGCGTATCCCGGATGCCATAACCGGTGATGATGTCCTGGCGGATGTCCGCCTTGTCATCGCCATCGGTGTCCTTGAGGAACATGAAACGCGGCGGCTGGCTGACGATCACCCCGCCATTGGCAAACACCAAAGCGGTGGGGATGTTTAGCTTGTCAGCAAAGACCGTGAACTTGTCAGCCCGGCCATCGCCATCAGTGTCTTCACAGATCTTGATCGAGTCATTCCCCTTCCCATCCTCGACAAGGCCATGGGGGTAGTCGCTGGTTTCACAGACCCAGCAGCGGCCCCGTTCATCCCAGGCAAAGGCAATGGGCTTGCGGATGTCCGGCTCCGCCGCGAAGAGTTTCAGCTCCAGATCCGCCGGCACCTGCGTGCGTTCCATGCTGCCTTTGACATCGAAAGGATATTGGAAGGTGAGCGGCTGCGGGCGCTTTTCGTAGTTGGCCACCATCGGATGCGCCTCACGCTTCTCCGGCTCGCGTTGCGCCAGAAAGGCCTCATAGCTCTGGCGTCTTTCTTTGGACAAAGCAGCGAGCACCTGTTCACGAACAGCCTCAGGCTTGCCTGCTTCTTCGGCTTTTAAAACGCAATCATAGTTAGGCGCGGAGGAAGCCTCGGTGGCGTAGTCAAACCAGATGGCGTCTCGGCCTAGTTCTTTCATGGCCTCATGCAGAGCCCCCAATTTGGAACGTTCGGCACCTGAGGGATCGAGGTAAAGTACACGCACAGGCCCCGAGACCGGACTCTGGGCCAGAGCCGCCAAGGGCAAAAACAAAGCAAGGAGGGAAACAAACTTCATGGTTGGAAGGAGTGATTGAATTTCACCCTATCTAACGACGGCACACCCCTTTCTTCCTCTGACAACTTTTATGCGAGATCAGACATCACACCTTAACCTCACACCCTCACTAGGCCACGCCGGATCGCCTCCGCTGTGGCCTGGGCGCGGTCGTTGACCTTCAGTTTCACCAGGATGCGGCTGACGTGCTGTTTCACCGTGTCTTCCCCGATGCCCAGCGTCGCCGCGATTTCCTTGTTCGCATTTCCCTGCGTGACCAGCGTCAGGATCTCGCGCTCTCGTGGCGTGATCTCCGGCTCGGCCGTGCGTTCTTTCAAGCGAGCCTCCAGATCAGCAGGCAGCCATTTTTCACCCTTGGCAACGGTGCGAATGGCCTTCAGCAAATCCTCGCGGGAGGACGATTTTTGAAGGTAACCCAGAGCGCCGGCACGCATCGCGGCCTGCACCTCTTCATCACGGGCAAAGGTGGAAAACATCAGCACCTGGGCATTCGGGTGGCCGGCGATTAGCTGCGCTGTGGTTTCAATGCCAGAGATGCCAGGCAATTGCAGATCCATGAGGACGACCTGAGGTTTGAACTGATCAAAGGCCGCGAGGGCCAGCTCTCCTCGGTCCACCTCTCCAGCCACCCGCAGATCGTCTTCAAGCTCTAGTGAGGCCGCAAGGCCGCTGCGCACCACAAAGTGGTCATCCACAAGCAAAAGGGTGATGGGAAATTCAGCCATGATCAGTCAGAAGTAAGAGGCAAGGTCACACGCACCTGCGTGCCGTGCGGCAAGATGTTCAGCCATTCCACCTGCGCGCCAATGCGCAGGCAGCGTTCGCGAATGCCCATGCAGCCAAAGTGCCCGGCCTGGCCCTGGGTGGAGGTTTGATCCAGCCCCAGACCATCATCAGATACCGTCAGGCAAAGCAGCCCCTCCTGCATTTTCAACCCCAGTGCGATGGAGGTGGCGTGCGCATGTTTCAGCACATTGGTCACGGCCTCCTGCGCAATCATGCGCAAATGATGCGCCACATGCACAGGCAGGGCTGGCAAGGGCGGCTCCACCTGCACAGTCACTTGCAGCAGATCGCTCAGCGTGCGATCCGCCAGCTCTTGCAAGGCGGCAGAAAGGTCCGTCACACTTTCGGGGTCGGCGCGCAGGTCCGCCACCAGATTGCGGGCCTCCGTTTGAATGCGGGAAACCAGATGGCGGGAGGTTTCCATCAGCCGCCTGGCTTTCTCTTCTAAAGGACGAGTCACCGCCGCATCCAGCCGCAGGGACAGCCCGGCGAGTTCCTGCTCCAGCGTATCATGAAACTCTCTCGCGATGCGTTGGCGCTCCTCCAACGCGGCCTCATGGGCGATGCGGCGACGCAGGGCCTCACCCTGCTTGGCCACCTGCCGCCGCAGCAGGGTGATCCACAGCAAACCTCCCGCGACCAGCGCCAGCAGCAGCCCAACCAGCCCTACGAGCCGCTGCACCGTCCACCAGGACGGCGCGCTCAGCACCACCAGATCTTCCACCCCACGCAGCATCAGCATCGCCCGTTCAGGCCGGGAACGGAACCCCTGATCGGTGGAGGACTCGATGCGGCAGATGCCCGTGAGTTGCAGCAGGGAGCCGGGCCGCAGATCCTGGATGTCCTCGGCCTCCGGCAGCAGAGCGCGCATGGGCAAAGCGCCTGAAAGCAGCCGCAGTTCCCAGCCTGCACCCGTGCGGTAGGCATCCACCAGTTCCACCTCCAGCCTAACTAAATTTGCGTCCAAGGTGCCGCTGGCGATCTCTTTCAGTGTCACCTGCACCGGCTCCATCCCATGCACCACAGGCGTCGCCTCCTTCACCAGCACCGCATCCACCAGGCTGGCGCTGAAGCCATCCATGTTAGGGAACCCCGCCACATCCACCAACTGCCCCGGCTTCAAAAGTTGCGGGCTCGCTAGTCGCACCGCCATGGCTGCAGGGCGCGCATTTTCACTCGGGAGAACCAGAGGCTTGATCGGTGGTGAGGAGGGCACCTGGACTTCCGCCTTCAGATCCCGGATAAAAACCTGCCCATCAGGAAAAGCGGCCAGCACCTTGCCCATCGTGCGTACACGGTGGCCAAATTCAGGGATGCGCCCCGGATCAAACTGCAGCAGCCGGGCCGCAGGCAGGGCCTCCAGATTCGCCACCGCAGGCGCGGGTTTCAGAATTTTGACCTCGCTCCAATCACTCACCCGCAGGTAGGGAAACACAAGTTGCCGACGGTCATTGATTCCCCCCGCCGCCAGCGCGGTGATCTGCAGCCTAGCATCCACCCAGGCCTCCATGCCATCGGGCAAAGGCGCATCAACCCGAACTTCGACCACTCGACTGCCTAACGCCAAGTGCAACACGGAATGATTTTCCTCAGGTACGGACAATCGGCGCCCGATCCCCTCCACCTGCACCATCTGGTAATGATAGCGGCCCGTGGCCAGATCCTCATACCCGGCGGGAGCGGGCACTGGAGGATTGCCCGAACCCAGCACCTCATACGATTGCGCAATGATGCCCGTGAGATAGAGCCCCGGCATGCTGGTGCCCTTCACATGCACACGATCCCCCGGCTTCATCGGCTGGGTGCGATCCGGTGCCCGGAAAAAAGTGCCGCCCGTTTCATCCTGGATGAAAACCGTGCCGCCTCCCGGTGCCTCGATAAAACCCACCACGGCCTGCAGATCCACCGGCACACTTTGCAACGCCCGATCCGGCGGCAGCGCCCTCACCTGCGCGGCCCGCATCAGCACATCCTGGGCCTGGCCACCGAGCGCCAGCCCCCAAACGATGCACAGGATCTGCCACCCGGATTTCATGTATTGCAATGGACCGCGCCCGCCCTCAAATGCAACCCACGCCGCACCACTCTTTCGTGGGGGGAGCCTCAGGGGCTTTGACACCGCCGAACAATCCTGCCCTGGGGTTTGCAACAAGCCGCCAATCGCACCCGCGCATGATAAGGCAGCCCATAGGATTTCGTTTCAGTGGAGATGCGTTCCCTTCTTGCCACCTTCTCAGCACTCGCGGCTCTGCCCGCCAGTGCCGCGGCCCCGCTGGATTTCAACCGGGATATCCGCCCCATCCTCAGCGACAACTGCTTTGCCTGCCATGGGTTCGATGCCAAAAAACGCAAGGCCGACCTGCGCCTGGACACCCCCGAAGGTGCCTATGCACTCATTGACGGCATCCAGCCCATCAAACCAGGCGATCCCGCCGCCAGCAGCATCATTGAGCGCATTCTCAGCACCGATGAGGATGAGGTGATGCCGCCGCCGGAGTCGCATAAAAAGATCACACCCCAGCAGGCCGAGATCCTCCAGCGCTGGATCAAGGAAGGCGCAAAATACAAGAACCACTGGGCCTTTGAAAAACCGATCAAAGCCACTGTGCCGAAAGTCGCTGGCGGTCAGGTGCGCAATCCGATTGATGCCTTCATTCAGGACCGCCTCCGCCAGGAAGCGCTCAGCCCCGCGCCTGAGGCCAGCAAGGAAACTCTCATCCGCCGCGTGACCCTGGACCTCACGGGACTGCCGCCCACGATTGCTGAGGTGGATGCCTACCTGGCCGACAGCAGCCCGGACGCCTATGAGAAAGTCGTCTCCCGTCTGCTGAAGTCCGAACGTTATGGCGAGCACATGGGCCGCTACTGGCTGGACGCCGCCCGTTATGCCGATACCCACGGCCTGCACCTGGACAATGAACGCAGCATGTGGCCCTACCGCGACTGGGTGATCCAGGCCTTCAATGACAATCTGCCATTTGATGACTTCACCCGTTGGCAGCTCGCCGGGGACCTGTTGCCCAATGCCACGGTGGATCAGCAGATCGCTTCCGGGTTCAACCGCTGCAACGTCACCACCAGCGAAGGGGGCTCCATCGCGGAGGAGTTTGTGTTTCGTTATGCGGTGGACCGCACCGACACCACCGTGGCCGTGTGGATGGGCCTCACCGCCGGCTGCGCGGTGTGCCATGATCACAAGTTCGATCCCATCAGCCAAAAGGAGTTCTACTCCCTTTACGCCTTCTTCAACAGCGCCGCAGATCCCGCCATGGATGGCAACATCCTCCTCACCCCACCCATCCTGAGGCTCTCCACGCCCGACCAGAAACAGGAACTGGCCAGCCTGGAGCAGCAGATCGCCGCCAAGCAGGGCGACATCAAGGCCGCCATCGCCAAGATTGATTACGTGGACCCCAGCACGCTGACGCCGCCCCCGCCCGTACAGAGCAGCGAAGTCGTGTGGTTTGAAGATGCCTTCCCCGCCGGGGTCAAGGTCCAGTCCAGTGAAGGAGCCGCCACTTTCGTGAGCAAAAAAGACGGCCCTGTTTTCAGTGGCGAGACCGCCCTCCGCCGCACAGCCACAGCCGTGGCGCAGGACTTCTTCAGCGGTGGTGCCACCTTTGATGTCCCAGCCAACGGCCGCATTTCGGCCCAATGTTTTCTGGATCCTGCCAACCCACCCACTTCCATCATGATCCAGTTCCATGTCGGTGGCTGGAATCACCGCGCCTTTTGGGGTGAGGAAGGGGCGATTCCCTTTGGCCAAGTGCGTACCCCTGAGCGCGTGAAAATGGGAGCCCTGCCGAAAACGGGCGAATGGGTGAAGCTGGACATTCCCATTGATAAGATCGGCCTCAAGCCCGGTATGAAAGTCACTGGCTACGCCTTCACCCAGTTCGGCGGCACCGTCTCCTGGGATCGTCTCAGCATGAGCTCCCGGGTGGATCCGGCCAAGGATCAGCAATGGTCCTGGAAAGTCTGGGTCACCAAGAACCAGGGCACCCGTGTTGCGGCCCTGCCGCAGGATTTGCAAACCCTCGTCCGGGGCAAAAAGGCCGCCGAATGGACCGAGGCCGAGGCCAAGCAGGTCAAGGACTGGTGGTTTGAAAACGAGTACCAAGGTGCCCGCGACATCGTCAATGGCGTGCGCGGCCAGAAGCTCGCGCTTGAGTCGAAACGCAAAGCGCTGGAGGACCTCATCCCCGCCACCTTCATCATGGCGGATCTCCCCCAGCCACGGGAGAGCTTCATCATGAACCGAGGCCAGTATGACCAGCCGGGTGAAAAGGTGGGCCGTGGCACCCCTGCCGTCTTCCCGCCCCTGCCAAATGCTGGCCAACCAACCCGGATGGATCTGGCCAACTGGCTCGTTTCTCCCGATCATCCCCTGACCGCCCGTGTCACGGTAAATCGTCTCTGGCAGCAGTTCTTTGGCACGGGGCTCGTCAAGACCACCAACGATTTTGGTTCCCAAGGCGAGCCGCCCAGCCATCCGGAACTGCTCGACTGGCTGTCCGTCACCTTCCGTGAAAACGGCTGGGACATGAAGGCCTTTGTCACGCAGATCGTCACCTCCCACACCTACCGCCAAAGTGCGGCCTTCACCCCAGAGAGCTTGGCCAAAGATCCTGAGAACCGGCTCTTGGCGCGCGGTCCTCGCTTCCGGGCTGATGCCGAGGTCGTGCGCGACAGCGCCCTGTTTGTCAGCGGCCTGCTGAGTCCGAAGATCGGCGGCAAAGGCGTGCGCCCCTACCAGCCGGAAAACATCTGGGAGCCTGTTGGCTTCGGCGGCAGCAACACCCGCAACTACGTCCAGGACAAGGGTGAATCCCTTTACCGTCGCAGCCTCTACACCTTCTGGAAGCGCACCGCCCCGCCCCCGGCCATGACCAACTTCGATGCACCCAACCGCGAGTCCTACTGCCTCCGCCGCGAGCGCAGCAACACCCCGCTGCAGGCGCTGAACCTCATGAACGACGTGCAGTACTTCGAGGCTGCGCGCAACTTCGCCCAACAACTGTTGCTTCAAAAAGGAGCCAGCACGGATACGCGCCTCACCACCGCCTTTCGCAGCAGCACTGGCCGCTACCCCACCGCCCAGGAGGCCGAGATCATCCATCGCGCCCTCGACCAACACCTCGCCGCCTACAAAGCTCGTCCTGAAGAAGCCCAACAGGCCATCACCTACGGTGAATCCAAACCCGACCCCAGCCTCAACGTCTCCGAACTCGCCGCCTGGACGATGGTGACCAACCTCCTGCTTAACCTGGACGAGATGGTGACAAAGTGAGTTAGGGAAAGAGTAAGCCAGACCTATATTTCGACACTTCATGTTAGGCAGGTCAGTCCTTTGGTCAAAAGCAACAGTCCATGAACCTCCTGCTCACAGCCGCCTCACTCTACTCAAGGGGTAATAGATAAGAGTCAGCTTCCCGTAAACATCAGAAGCCGGCACACACCCCCAAAAACGGCTGTCATAGCTTTGCGGTGAATTATCGCCCAGAACGAAGTACTCTTCAGGCCCCAGCACAAAACTATCACCTTCCCGTCGAGCTGAGGACGTCACTCCAGATAGCTCTGTGTAAGTGATCGGTGGAATTCCGTCTTTTTCTCCCAGGAGCCTGCCATCAGCAAAGATTTTCCCTCCAGCAATGCGAAGCCTTTCTCCAGGCAAGCCAACCAGTCTCTGAACGTATAGCACATCTTTCTTTTCTTCGGTCAGATGCAGACTTCCAATTTTCGAGTTTTTATAGACGATCAAATCACCTCTTTTTGGAGAATCAAATCGGTAACTTAATCGATCAACGATCACATGGTCTGCTGTCGAATCTATTGTGGATCCATGCAGCGTCGGCTCCATGGTCACAATAGGGGCCACCATCGATATGGCCACCCATGAGGCAGGTGTAGGCAAGAGAAAAGTCGCGGCAAGAAGACCTATAAACAAAAGCCACAACGTCATGGTCATTCGCCCTGGCCTGAAGCTGTCATACAAGACCCATATTTGCGCAATGATCGCAGCAGCTAAAAAGCCTAATGGCATCCAAAGAGGGATCCAGCGCAATACGAGGCTGAGTGCTCCGATGAAAGCCCAAAGATGCAGGCTCAGTAACCAACAAGCACCTCTCCCCGGCATGCCTGCGCGAATGAGACCAAAACCTGGAATAATTAGGCTCAGCAATGAACCTAGCCAGCGGCGCTTCTGAAAGTCAGGCGATGAAGAGTCCATTCGGATCAAAAGTCTGAAAATATTCTTTTAATGCACATCCTTCTTCGGAGCACTGCTGCCAGCTTTCTTCGACTTCAGGCCGCTGAGGTAGGCGACGACGTCGCGGACTTCGCGGGGGGTGAGGATGCCGAGCATGGGGGGCATCATGGAGACGGGTGGGGTCTGCATGGCGATCTGGGGCCGAGGGAGTTTTTTCTCGGTGCCGTCGGCGAGGCGGATGGTGATGCTGACCTTGTCCTCTTTAGCCAGGGCACCGGCGAGGTTGCTGCCATCCTTGAGGGTGACGGAGACGAGGCCGTAACCAGGGGCGATCTTGGCAATGGGGTTGACGAGGGACTCGAGCAGTTCGGCCTTGCTGCGCTGGCTGCCTATGGTTTTGAGGATGGGGCCGACCTGGCTGCCTTCTTTTTCTTCGACGGTGTGGCAGGCGAGGCAGTTGGCCCCGAGGTGGTTGGTGACGAGGTCTTTGCCATTGGCGCTGCTGCCGCCTTCGACGAGGTCGTCACGCGGGGCGCTGGTGCGGGCCTGCTGATAGGTGGTGACGCGCTCGGCGAGCTCTGGATGGGCTTGGGCGGCCTCGAGGACATCGAGCTTCAGCCCGGCCTCGACCTTGCCTGCGGCGAGGCGTTGCATCCAGCCATCGAGGAGATCGGAGGCGGGCTTGGTCTGGGTGCTGGCGAGCAGTTTCATGACGGCCTGCTTTTCAACCACGACTCCCTGCTCCAAAACGCGAGAGGCCTCGGCCAGGGCGCGGTCCTTTTGATGCTCAAAGGTCTGGACGAGGGACTCCATGCGAAGCTCGGCCGGAGCGGCTTTGTCGGCGGCTTGTTTGAGGGTCTCCGCAAAGGCCGGGGCGGCGGAATGCTGGGCCGCCATGAGTTTCAGGGCACCAACACGGAGTTCCGGCTTGGCCGTGGTATCGCCAATGATCTGCTGCAAGGCGGGGGCGGCGACGCCGAGCTGGAGCTTCACCATCAATTCGATCCCGGCGGCTTTCAGCGCCGGATTGGCGAGGGTGAGCATGGCCTGAACGTTGGGCTGGAGGACATCCGCCACGGCCTCGGCATCGCGAGCAGGATAGAGACGATGGACGCCATCCACACGATCCAGGCGAGGAGGCTCAGTGAAGTGCAGGAGGGACTGAAAGGCCTCCAGCGAAAGAGGCTTATCGGCCAAAGCATACTTGGTTAGACGAGCAGCGTTTTCGGCCTTGCCGAGACGAAGGTTGGCATTGATGGCGCGGCGCAGGGTGGGCTCGGCCAGCTCGTGGGTTTCATCCAGCATGGCGGCGAGCTGAGGCAGTGCCTCTGGCACACCGACGTCGTCATGAATAGCACGGGCGGCTTCATTGACGATGGCCACGTCTGCATCTTCCAGGAAACCTGCGACTAGGGGCGAGTGCTGACGGCTGAGGGCCAAGGTGGCGGCGACGCGAAGGTTCTTGGAATCTGCGGAGGACCAGGAGGCGAGGGTTTGCGACTTCACACAGCCAGCGAGGCCGGTGACCACCGCGTGACGCAGCCAGGCATCGGCCCCGTCTTTTTCCGCCATGTGGCGCAGTGTTTGGGCGGCGCTTTCATCCTCCACTTCCAGCTTGCCCAGAGCGATGGCGGCATGGAAACGCACGCGAGGAGATTCCGAGGCGAGGAGGTCAATTAGCAGCTCCTCGCTGGGCTCGCCCGGCTTGCCATCGCTGAGAACCTTGGCGGTCTGGGCCTGGACTTCGGGATCGGTTTCCGTGACCAGCATGGCATGCAGCGGAGAATCATCCACCTGACCCCGGCGGAAGCCAATGCCGTATCCCCAGATGGCATGGATGCGGGCCAGTAGTGGGGCCTTGGTATCACCCGCCACCTTGGCCAGTGTCTTCCACTCAGCACGTTTGGCCAGCTCCAGTTGAACTGCCACACGCACGCGCTGGTCGCCATGACCTAACAAAATTTGCAAATCATTCAGACTCTTTTCGGCAAAACCCGCTATGAGAAGCTCGCGAGTTTCCTTGCGGGCGGGGTTATCACTCCCCTTCTCCTCATCCACGGTCCAGACGGCCCCCTTTTCATCCAGAGGATAACCGCCCACCCAGTCGGCCATGTAGAAACGACCATCGGGACCCCAGCTCATGCCAATGCCCATGATGCCGCTGTTGATCAGGCGGGCACGGCTCATTTCAAAGGTCGCACCCACGGGCTTCACCGTGAAGGCTTCCATCTTGCCGGAGGGGAACTGATTGACGATGAAGTGACCACGCAGGCGCTGGCCGAGGGCGGTGCCGGGCTCATGCAGGAAACCCGCGGGACCATTCGAATAATTGGCCAAAGGCGGGGTGATGTAGAGAGGCTGCTCAGCTCCGGCCTTCCACATGTTTTCACGCATCCAGCGGCTTTCCGCCTTCATGTATTGATGGTTGCAGCGCCAGCCGGTATCGCTGCGTTCGGTGATGTAAACAAAGCGCTCACTTTCCCCCGGCATGTCGGCATCATTGTCCGCTCCGAACATGTTGCCAAAGTCATCAAAGGCGACTTCCTGCACGTTGCGCAGGCCGTGGGCGAAGACTTCAAAGCCAGTGCCATCGGGCTCCACCCGCATCACGGCACCTTCATGGGGATAGTACCATTTTTTACCCGCCTTGTCGGTGACGTTCACACCCTTGTCGCCAATGCTCCAGTAGATGCGACCGTCCGGGCCGAGGCGCGGCCCGTGCATGTCGTGGCCCGCGTAGGCGATGTGCATGCCAAAACCATGAGCGATGACTTCGCGCACATCGGCCACACCATCGTCATCCGTGTCCTTCAGCCGCCACAGGTCTGGGGCAATGGTGGCATACACCCAGCCATCGTGATAGAGCACGCCTGCAGCGATGCCCGTGACCTCGGTGTTAAACCCTTCGGCAAATACGGTCATCTTATCTGCGGTGCCATCGCCATCGGTATCGCGAAGCTGATAGATGCGCTCGCTGTGGACGGTGAGGTCTTTCCAGTCAATGGAGCCATCCTTATTGTGATCCTTCAGGCTGCCGCGTGGAAGGCGCATTTTACCAGGGGCGAGCTCGCGATGATAAAACTCGCGCTTCTCCTCCACGCTGGTGAAGCTCACGTCATCCGGGATCCACTGCGTGTGCTCGCGAATGTCCAGATCCCCCACCTTGCGACGTGTGGTGGAGGACACATACACTCGACCTTTTTCATCCACCGTGCAGGCGACGGGATCCGGCACATTGAGGTCTCCCGACCAACGGTGCAAGGTGACCTCTGCCGCCGAGGCAGAGAGGGTGGTGGCAGCGGCGAACAGGATCGGGAAGCGCATGGGCTGGAAAGAATGAGGGGGAATGGAGAGAGATGAAAAATTCCCCATGTGGGGATGAATCGTCACAATGAATTAAGGATCAACGTTTTGCGATGGGGATCGGATTCCCCATCGGTCCCCACGCGCTCCCCATGACGAGAGAGGAGCAGGGAGAGTGGCACATCGGCGGCTAGGGGAGGGAGAGGACTGGCGAGCAGACAAAACGATGATGGTGAAGCCTCCGGGAGGCAACTCGGTGGGGCTGGGTCAGGTGCTTAATATCCAATATTCGGGCGGTTAGTGCAAGCCTCGGGGAGGCCACTTTGGGGACATGGGGCGCGGATGCGGAGGGGGATAGATCTGGACAGCTTTTTCAAGTCTTGATGAAATGCGGAATCGGCTCTGTGGCGGGGGTGTGACGAGCTAAAGCTCTGGAGTACTTTTTTGGGGCTGCGACCGCCCCTCACCCCTGGCCCTTTCGCTTCGCGGCTTCGCAACCCCGCGAGCGGGGCGAGGGGGGACGTTTTTTGGACTTCGCTTGCTGAGACCAAAACACCTTTTTCAAGGCGTGATGAAATGCGGTGCCGACTCTGAGGCGGGGGGCTGCCGAGCTAAAGCTCTGGAGTACTTTTTGGAGATGAATGCCACGCTCTCCTCCAGTTCAAGGTATGTTCGCTGACTGAAAGGTGTGCGTGGTAGGGGAAAAGAGCAGGAGCTTTTGGCCATCGGCGGTGATGCACAGCGTCGAGGTGGTGATGGGCAAAGGAGCCAGAGGCACAGGGGGGAGGGCCAGGGTGGAGATGGTGGAATCGGAAACGATGCGGGTGCCGTTGGGCGAGACGGCCTGTACCTTCTGTCCCAGAGAGCCTAGGGGATTGAGGTTGGTAGGCAGGTACGTTTGGCCGGCATAGATCAACGGAGTTCCATTGGCTGGAAGAAGCAGCGGCCCTTCGAGGGCACCGGGGAAGTAGTTGGCAGTGACAAAACTGACGCCGACCGAAGTGACCCCGTAACGTACTAGGCCCTGAGTGGTGGGGCTCTGGGTGACGGCAGCATAAATGCCGCTGCCGTCGGCGGTGGCCACCGTGAGGCTGCGCCTGCCCAGGACTTGAGCAGGAGAGCCGATGGCGAGTCCATCTGCCGTCTGGCGAAGCTGAAGGGCATTGGCGGCACTAAGGGTCACCATGCGACCAGGGCTGGTGGCATGAAGCGCCACCTGGGGCGGAGAGATGGCGTAAGCCGACTGCAATGCGCGGGCTCCCTGGCGCTGCACGGTCTGCACACGGCGACCGTCATCCACCAGCACCAGCAGGCGGTCATCCGCAGCGTGAGCGATGAAATCCAAGGCGGAATGGCCGACAAACACGCCCTGCTGAACAGTGGCAGTTTCAGGATCCAGCCAAAGCAGCCAGGAAGAATAAGGGGCCGTCGGCTCCCGATGCAAAGCATAGGCAATGGGGAGAGCTGGATCGGCCAGCATCTTCACCACATTCCAGGCACCTGGCACTTCAAAACGGACGGGGATTTGAATCACATCCGGCCCCGAAGTGAGCGTGAGGGAGGCGGTGGAAGTACCTGCTGGTCGGGTGGCGGGATCCAGCGAGACCATGATGGTGGCACTGCCAGTGCCCGCAGTCTGATCGGGACTAGCCCAGGCTGCATCACTGCTGAGTGACCAAGAGATGCCGGGGGCACAAACGATGGACAAGGGCACGGTCTGTACCGCCGCCTCCCCAGGCATAGCATAACCAGAGATGCGTTCAGGAGCCGCCCCGGCCTGCGCCATTTTAAAACTCCAGACAGGCCCCTTGGTGACGGTGCCGTCTGCGGCCCGCAGATCCATGCGCCAGTAATAACGCTGCCCCTGCTGAAGCTGACCGGGCGCAAGGGAATGGGAGGTGACACTGGTGGAAGCCTGATAAATGCCGGGGGTGGTAATGACTGCGGAAGCAACGGCGGATTCGTCGGTGGAAAGGTAGATGTCGTAGGTGGCCACCGAAGGATCTCCGGTCCAGGCAAGTGCGGAAAGCGTGACGTTTTGGGCCACCTCAGATTCCACGGCAGGGAGGACGGAAATGGGTGGCAGGTAGGATGTATCCACTGCGCCCAGTGCGGCCGTCTCTGGGTGCTGATAGATGAGCCGGGACTGATCCGGAGCAAAAGCGGTGATGCGAGTGCTGACGGGGAGGTTTTGCACCACAGCCCCGTCTTCGGCACGGAGGATCTGGGAAGCGGTAACCCAGACATCGAGATAAGCCGAAGCATTGTAAATGCTGTCCGTGGTGAGCCTGCCCTGAGGCCCGCCAGCCAAAGCGGTGGTAGTGAAGAAATGCCCCTGGGTGATCACGGAATCAAGATTGGCCCCCAGCAGCACCGGGTGGAGTGAACTGTCCTGGGCCAGGGTGGCGCTGGAGGCGGCTGTTTGCGCCAGCGAGTCGCTGCTGCAATCCACCCGCGCGAGCAGGGCGCTGCCAGTCATGCCCCAGCCGGTCTGAGAGCGGACGTAGAGGGTGCGTTCATCCGGGGCCAAGACGAGACCGCCAATGCCAAGCAGACCCGGAAGGCGGAAGGTGGAGACCACGACACCCCGCGTGAAATCATAGACGTGGAGGGCTGGATTGGTACTGGCATCTGTGTAGTAAACGGTGCCTTCACGGCCTGCCTGAACCTGGAAATAGGAGCCGACATTGACCACGGCGGGCAGTTCCTTGGTGGCGACGAGGGTGAAGTCCTCCAGATTCACCCGGGTGAGTGAACGCCCTGCCACACTGACCGCGTAGAGCGTACGCTCATCGGTAGTGAGATCCATGCCGGTGACATCCGTGGGGAGCGCCAGCACCTTTTGGAGGGCAAGGGAGGAAGGATCAATGGCCGCCAGGATGGAAGGGCCCCCAGAGACACCCCGGACGAGGCCCAAAAGGCGGTCATGGCGGCGGTCTGTCTGTAGGAGGGAGAACTGAGGTTTCAGGACCTTTCTTGTGACCTGGATGATGTGAGAGACATTCTCCGTCGCGACGGTGACCCGCCCGGAGTGGGTGCCCTCTGCGAGCGTGCTAGCGTAGTTCAGAGAAACCTCTGCATCCCCTTCCCCGGCCAAGCGCGAGGGCTGGATCCAGGAGACATCCGAAGAGACCGTCCAAGAGGGGCTTTCATCCGCACGGACAGACAGGCCAAAGGAGGAGTAAGGCATGGCGACGCCTTTCAAAGTAACCGTATCAATGGCCGTGGCCGATACGCTGAGCTCGCTAGGTATAACATGAAGCGTGACAGGAATGCTCAAGGTGCCGTTGCTGACGGCATTGCTGGTGAGGGTGACCGTGGCCGTGCGCGTCACCGGAGCGGGTCCCGTCGCGGAGAGGCCAAGCCCGAGGTAAGAAACACCCGCCGCCGGGGTGCTGCCAGAAAGCTGGCCGAGAGAGAGCCAGGAGGCGGCAGAGGGGGGCGAGAGGCTGACTGTCCAGGTGAGCGGCATGCCGCCCTCGTTTGTTAGCGCGATAGCGGTGCTGAACGACTGCCCCTCCTCCACACTCACTGATACGGAGGCCGGAGTGACGGAGAGAGCAGGCGGTGCGCCAGCGTGGCCAGTGACAGGGAGAACGAGTTCCGGCGTGATGGGGCTGTTCGTCTGGAAGGTGAGGTTCCCGGTGAGCTGATCCGCCGCCGATGGGGCATAAAGGACATTGACCACCCGGGAGCTGCCCGCACTCAGCACCATGGGAAAGGAGGTGCCGGGGAGGGTGACATGGGCCGCCGGCGAGATGACGCCCGAGATCACGAGCTGCGCATTGCCTGCATTCCGCAGGGTGAGCTGGCGCTGAACGCTGCCGGGCAGGTACAACGTGCCGAAACTGACCGCCGCAGGAGTGATCTGCAAAAGGGGTTCAGCAGAAAGGATGCGCGTGTAGAGAAGACCGACCTGGGGCCTGAGTGGGTCGTTTGAAGTGATGGTGATACTTTGGGTGGAACTGCCGGGTGGGGTGGTCACCGTACTGACGGTAGTGAGCGTGACCTCACGGCTGCCCCCCGGGGCAATGGTGCCGGAAGTGACATTGAGCACACCTGTGGTTAGGCCGCCGGACATGGACCAAGTCAATGGCAGGAGGCCCTGATTTTCCAGCGTGATGACCCGGCTGGCGGGCACACCTGGGCGGGTGGAAAGGGTGACGCTGGCAGGGGTGACCCTGAGCAGTGGGGCCGGAATGGCGGTGGCCGAAAGGGGGACCAGGACGGGGGCGCCTTCTTCGGAATTGGATTCGACAGTCAGCGATCCTGAATAGCTGCCAGCCGAAGCGGGCATGAACTGCACCTGGGCGACGTGTACCTGGCCGGGGGAAATCCGCAGGGGATACGCCGCGGGCGCGAGAACAAACCCATCCCCCTGACTAACGATGCGGGTGATCTCCAGTTCCAGATTGCCCACATTGCGCAAGGTGACGGGCTGGGTGATGATGGCGTTTACCGGAATATTGGGCAGGCTGACAGCGGCGGGCTCGGCAACTAAAACGGGAGCCGAAGGGACGGTGAGCGTGACGGGGATCTCGACCGACGGAGTTTCGGGATCGTTGCCCAGCACCCTGAGAGCCCCCTGATAATTACCGGGGGAGAGGTCTTTGGCATCCAGTTGCACAGTGAGGGGAGACTCTCCATCAGGCACCGTCTGGCCCTCTCCAGTGATGACCTTCAGCCAAGGGGTAGCGGCATCATGGGCGATGTCCAGGATGAACAGCTCCATGATCTGCCGGGCCAGAGCATCGCTGACCTGTACGCCCTGGCCGGTGGAGAAGACAAGGGCATAAAGCCGGGTGCTGGCAGGAAGGCCGGAGATGTCATGATCATCCAGGTCCGTGTTCGAAGAAAAGGTATGGGAAAGGCCGGGGCTGTCTGGCACGATGACCAGATGATTGAGCGTGGGGACGGAAGCGCCGACCACGCGTTTGAAAAAGCCGACGTAGCCATGCTGGCGGATGACGGTACCTGAGGCTGCCCCGGAACTGTTGGCCCCTAGATTGCCACGAAAGCGGAAGGTGGAAACCTCTCTCAGGTCCGCAGCAAACAGGAAGAGGCCGGGCGGCTTGCGAGTGAAGTAACGGCTGGAACCACCAAGATTTTGGTCGGTGGTGATGACGTTGTTGCTGTAGGCCACGGGCTGGCCGCCATTGAGATTTGTGGAGAGGAGGTTTCCTGTGTCGTAGAGATTGGAACCACCGTCTGAGATGCTGTAGCCAGAGCTGCCTTCCAGGAAATCAAATCGGCTGGGGATCAAATCCGTGAGGCGTGAATAACGGGCATTGAGACGCTGCAGCACGACGCCAAGTGTGCCGGCACTGGCTGGTGAATCGATCTTGGTAGCGAGTTCTGCGCGCCAGTCTAAAGCTGCATCTCCCGCATTGCCGACCTGAAGCTGGATGCTTTCAGATTTGTTTGGAAACACAGACTCTGTCACTGAGGCAGGTAGCACCTGCATTTTGGGAGGCTCGATGACATGGGCATTGACGGCCAGCTTGAGAGTGCTGGTGACATGGCTGCTCGTCCGCACGACCAGGGAGCCTTTGAAGTTTTGCGCCTTGGCCGACTGGAAAGAACTCTGCAACGGCACGGAGTCTCCGGGGGCGAGGATCACCTTGCCAGCCCAACCGGGAGAGAGCTCGACATGGCTGGAAGTTACGGTGTGGACCTCCATGGGCAGATTGCCCACATTGCGAAGCTGGAAGGTGGTGGAGGCCAGCTCGCCCTTCCAAAGGTCCCCCAAGTTTTGCACGGGCGGCGCGGCCTGAAGGACGGCCTGGCTGGAGACTTTCAACGTGACAGGCACGATGATTTCCGGGCGCTTGGGATCATTCGTGTGAATGCGGATGACCGACTGATAAGTCCCGGCCGACATTTGCTCGGTGCCAAAGGTCACCTGAATGTCCTGGAACTGGCCGCTGGCGAGACTGCTGGCAGGGACGGCTTGCTGAAGTAGCCAGGGGGCCGCGAGAGCTGAAGGCAGCAAGCTGCAGGAGAGATCTTCCCCACCTGTATTGGTCACGCGAATCATGCGCGTCTGTGGCAGGCCGGGCGAAGTGCTCACAGTGAGGGAGACTGGGGTGACCTTCGCAACGGGAAGGCGTGCCGCCGTGCCCATGACGGGCACAAAAAAGAAAACGTCCGGCACATTGGCCGCGAAGACGAGGGAGGAATGCATCTCTCCCGCTTTGCCAGGGGCAAAGATGACGGGGAGAATGGCGAAGGAGCCTGGCTCAATGGTCAGCGGAAACTTGGCCTGAGGGCGAAAGGCGGTATTGAGTCCCCTGCCCGCCTGGAGGGTGAGTCTGTTCAGACCTTCATTCCTGATGACGAGCATGCGTGTCTGTGGCTGGCCGACATAAGTCTTTGGAAAGGCCAGCCCTTCAAACATGGGCACGGGAGCGGCCGATACATTGAGCACGAGCCCCGCATCCAACGTGGGAGTATCTGGATCGTCCGTGACGCAGCGCAGCAGGGTGGCGTAAACGCCCGGGAAAAGAGTGCCTGCACGGAAACGAACGGTGATCTTGGCGGACTTGCCACGGGGGATGGTGAGCAATCCGGGGGTGTCTTCAATCTCGGCCCAAGTTGGCAAAGGATTGGCAGTGAAGGTGAGCCGTGGCCGGACGGTGAGCGTGCCTTTGCCTGTATTTTTCACGGTGAAGATGCGCGTGGTCGTCTGGCCCTGGAAGAGCCGCAGGTCTGACCGGGCCGGGGTCATGCCGGCGTTTGGGGCATCCACATGTGTGCCGGTGACAGGCACCTCCACCAACGGCTGGCGGGGATCATTAGTGGCGAGGCGCAGCAGTGCCGAATGCGGCCCGAGGGGGGCAGAGGGCAGGAAGGCCACTGTGACTGAACGCGATTCCCCCGCAGGGACGGTGAGCACCTGGGGCAAGACAACCGCAAAAGAAGCTGCGCCGGGGCCAGAAATAACAGCAGGCTGAAGCACCAGATCTGCGGTTCCGGCATTGGTGACGACGAAGTCCTGGCTGGCCGGAGTGCGCTCGATCACGTCCCCAAAGGCTACCGTTTCAGCTGCAAGCAGCACTTTGGGCACCTCGACCACGTTCATGGTCACCGGCAAGGTCAGTGAGGGCTCATCAGGAATGTTTGAGGACACCGCAAGAACGGCGGCATGCGCGCCAGTGGATGCGGTGCGTGCATCCAATTCCAGTGTGAGGAGCTGATCTTCGCCGGGAGCAAGGATGCCGGACAATGGGGAAACCGCCAGCCATTCTGGCCCGGCCAGCAGGCCATCGACGATTTGATTGGCAAAGCGCCGCCCATCGCCCGTGTTGAAGTTGCTGGCATTGGTGATCTCATTGCCCACGACGACCACAATGCCGTTGCCGAACTTGGAGACGGCGGCATGAATGGACCCATCCGGCTCCCGGACCAGCGGCAAAGCCCCGCCGGAGAGCGTCAAAGTCCAGCCAACGGAGAGCTCGCGCAAGGAGGTAACTCCCGCCGTGATGGGATGTGGGAGAATGTCCGTCAAGGTGAGGTCGCGGAAGATTTGTGATGCGGGGGTGATGCCGGTCGCAGTCAGAAGTGCTAGAGCATTGGGGACCGAGCCGAAGTTGTCTGCCTCGCAAAGCAAACCGGCGCCGTTTTGGACGGCTGACTGAAGGTTTTGCAGGTCGGATGAAGAAAGGTTGGCAATGACGTCATCCAGGAGAATCACGTCCATGCCCTGCAACGAAGAAACTGTCAGCGGAGGAACCAAGGTGACCACGGCGGCCCCTCGGTCAGTGAGATCTCCTAGCAGCGTTCCCCTGTCCAGCGGAGTGGACACGACGCCGACGGTCACGCCCTGAAGGTTGGTGACGGAGGCTTTCAGTGGCGGGATTTCCGTCGTGTGGGAGGTCTGCGCGGCCAGTGCATCCGGGATGACTGTCACTGATTCCAGGACGCCGGGCAATCCAGGGATGGACGGAGCGATATCCACCTCCCGAGCACGAATGCTCCACTCCAAGGGCGCACTGCCGTGATTGGTCATGGTGACCTGTTTTGGGTCAACATTCCCACGAAGAACATTTGCGGTCACGGATTCTGGCGAAAGTCTGAGCTGGGGCCGGCCCAGGGAAAAATCGAGCCCCACTCTTCCGGGCGGAGCGGTCACAGGCTCCGTCGCACTGGGCAAAAATCCCTGTGCACGTGAACTGACATGGTAGGCACCATCGGTGACAATCGCACTGTAACGGCCATCGGCCCCGGTGGTGACGGATACGACTCCTGGTCCTTCGAAAACGACCGTAGCCCCCGCCAATGGCGCGCCATCCTCCAGATCCGTCACCTGGCCACTCACCACGCTGGACGTGTAAAGATGCAGGTTAAACCGCTGAACCTGAAGCTGCTGAGGCATTCCGTAGCGCAAGGAAACCACCATTTCCTCCGTGTAGGGAGTGGGCGTTGCCACCTGGGCAATGACACGAAAACTGCCTGCATCCGGGCTGGCCTCGCCTGGCTGCAAGGTGCCGATTTCCACCAAGCCCTGGGTGATCTGATAACGCGAGGCCGAGCCAGCACCGCTCGCCATGGTGGCGACCACATCGGCTGCAGCTTGGGTGCCCCGATTGACCACAGAAAACTCGATGGCCAGTGACTCGCCCGGATTCTGAATGCCGTCTCCGTTGCCACCAGGAAGTTCGGTGACGCGGGTCACTGTCAGCAGCGGGTAGGGCCCTGCTACAGACTCCACCAGGCTGCGGGCGTTGAGACGAGCGCCCGAAACGGTGAGCCCCGTCAAAGCAGGCAGGCGGTCTGCAGTGGACATGAGTTTGGCTTTCAGATCCTGGGCGCCGATCAAAGGGGCGATGCCCTTGGCCAGAGCCAATGCACCGGTAACATGGGGTGTGGCCATGGAGGTTCCGCTCAATGTGCCATAAGAAGGGCCCGGCACCGTGCTGTAAATCGCCGAACCTGGAGCCGCGAGATCCACCGAAGTGAGCCCGTAGTTGGAAAAACTGGAGCGTGTGTCGCTGGCCGTGGTTGAGGCCACGGAAATGATGTTTTCCGAAGGATAATTGGAGGGATAATGGGGCGCCGAATCGTTGTCTGTCCCATCATTCCCCGCAGCGGCGACAAAGAGGATCTGGTCCGCGCCAGCGTCTTCAATGGCTTCACGGAGAAGCGTGCTGGAACCGCCGCCGCCCCAGGAATTGGAGGTGAGATCCACCCCCAAGGAGGTGGAGTAGTTCACACATTCGATGGCATCGGAAGTGGTGCCACCGCTAGGGCCGAGAAAGCGAATTCCAACCAGGGAAACCTGCCAACAAACGCCGGCAATACCGGATCTGTTATTGCCCACCGCACCGATCGTTCCCGCGCAATGGGTGCCGTGATTACCTTCGTCGATGGGATTGTTGTCGTTGGCAAAAAAATCCCAGCCGTACACATCATCCACAAAGCCGTTGCCATCATCATCCACACCATTGCTGGCCACTTCGCGCGGATTTTTCCAAACATTGGCTGCCAAGTCAGGATGGTTCCGGTCCATCCCGGTATCAATCACTGCGACCAGTACTTCACGGCTGCCGGTGGTGATCTCCCAGGCCTCAGGCGCATCAATATCCGCATCGGCCAGCCCACCCGTCTGGCCCGTGTTGTTCAGGCCCCAGAGATTGGTAAAACTGCTGTCATCCGGCACCACGGTCGGAAAAACCAGATAGTCGCGCTCGGCGGCCATGATCCGTGGCTGGTCCAGTTTCGGAAAATCCGCTTCAAATGCTTTCAAAATTGCCTGGTCGGCATCCAATCCCACATGGGGCGTGGCGATGAGCCGAACATCAGTGGTCTGCAAAGAATGGCGAACATAAAAGCCATGCTGCTGAGCCCATTCATTGATCCTGGTATCAGAGATTCCTTGAGGAAAACGGACCAGCAGGTGGTCCGCCACGGAAAACACACGCTGAGCAGGAGCAGTCGAAGAGCCGTCGAATGAGATTTCCTCACGAATCAGCGGATACTTGAAGTCGGTGCGCCACAGGCGTTCTTCGCGGGCTGGCTGCCGATTATTGGCAGGAAACTGGCGGCGCTCCAGCATCGAAGCCCCTTCCAGCAGACGAGATTCATACGGATTTAACGTTCTTGGTGCGACGCGCGGCGTCGAAAGAGGCTGCGGAGCGATCGGTAGATCCTGGGCCTTGGCGACTGATGGCACGCTGTAAACTTCCGTGACAGCAGAAGAAACGGGTGCCCTCTCAGATTGAGAAGTGATGAGGGCATGAATCGTCCTCGGCTGGTTCAGCGTCAGCGCCACTGTGATGACAATGCCAATACACAGGGCTATCAGGCAAAAAAAAAGCCTGACCTTGGTTTTCGGCGGCATCATCTTGAGATCACATCAAAAAAGCTTTCGGCTAACAAGTCAAAAAGTGAAGTGTCAGCACTGAAATACGACAGGGATTTGACCTCCTAATCTCGGTAAAGTTCATTCGAACTTAGTCGAAGAGACGATTTTTTGCAGGAGGCGATCTTCGTGGGCAAAAAAAACCCCCCTCTTTCATTGCTGAAGGAGGGGGGTATAAACTGGCGGCGACCTACTTTCGCAGGGCCTATCGCCCAACTATCATCGGCGCAACAGCGTTTCACTTCCGTGTTCGGAATGGGA